>NZ_JBFAOC010000013.1:0-161936 GCF_040675055.1 Micromonospora sp. NPDC049662 | reverse complement strand
CGGGGGGTGCGCCCCCGCCCCGCGCTTCTCCGCGCCCCGCCCCCCCCCCCCCCCCGCCGGGGGCGCCCCCCCGCCCCTGGCCCACGGCAACACCGCGACGGGTCGATCGCCGAGGTGACGATCGATTGCGGAACGGTGTTGCCTACTGACCGGATCCCGCTGTGTAGAGCTCGTCTTCGCTGATGACCGGTGCGGCGTTGTCCTCGGGGCGTCCGACGCGTGCGGCCGAACTGAAGAGGGGACCGCGTGCGGGGTGTACGGGAGCGAAGGCGGCAAAGCCCTGCTCCTTCGGGATGTCGTCGTAGACCGCCTCCATCCCGCCACGGAGTAGGTAGGTCTCGTGCCAGAAGCCCGTACCGCCGCTGTCGCGCAGGAAGTTGCGCCACCAGATCCGGTGTGGTTCCGAACGGGCCCAGGACAACAGGGAGGGCAGGTCCCGCCAGTATTGCCGAATGCCGACGTGCATCGGGAACAGCGACCACAGCAGGGGCTCATGCCGAAGGAGACCCTCGGGGTTGTCGCTGGCGGATCGGCCGATCTGCGGGCCGTAACCCATCAGCGTCCGCAGGCCAAAGAGCCGGTTGACGCGCATGCCCAGATAGACGACCACCAGGTCCGGGTAGGGCGACAGGTCGACAGTTTGCCGATTCACACTCGTGTTCATCGTGAATCTCCTCGTTCTGAGTTCTAGTGGGCGGGGGCGAGGGCTGTTCGTCGTTGACGATCAGCCCGCGATGAAGCGCGCCGTCATCCATGGAGCTGGCCTGCGTCGGGCGACGGTCGTGACGTACAGGACCAGGCCGGTGGTGGTGAGGACGAAGCCGGCCCAGACGGTGGACAGGGTGCCCCAACCGGCGTCAAGGGTGATCGCGCCGCCGATCGCGCCGAGAGAGTTGGCCAGGTTGAGAGCGGCCAGGTTGAGGGCACCCATCAGCGTCGGGGCGTCGGGGCCGAAGCTGGTCAGCCGTACTTGGATGCTGGGGATCGCGTACATCATGGTCGCGCCGACGCCGAACAGGCACGGCAGCAGAACCTCGAGGCTGCTGCCGGCGACGCCGATCAGCACGAGGAGTGCCAGAGCGCCGCCGTAGCCCCAGGTCAGACCGCGATCTGCCGAGCGGTCGGCGACGCGGCCGCCGAGATGGTTGCCGACCGCCATGCCGAGGCCGAAGACGGCCAGTGCGAGCGGAATGACTGAGGCGTCCCGCCCTACGGCGTCGGTGACGAATGGGCCGATGAACGTGTAAACGGCAAAGATGCTGGAGATGCCGAGCGCCGCGACGACGACCATCAGCCATACGTTCGGTCGACGCAACGCCCGCAACTCGCTGGCGACCGAACTGCCGCGCAGTTCGTCGGTGCGCGGCAGCCAGGCAACGAGGGCGGCGCCAGCGAGCAGACCCACGGCGACAACGGTCCAGTACATGACACGCCAGCCCGCGTTCTGACCAATGAGAGTGCCCAGGGGGGACCCGGCGATGGTGGCGATGGTCAGGCCTCCCATCACGGTGGCGAATGCCCTGCCGCCCCTTCCCGGTCCGTAGACGTAGGCGGCGACCACAGCTCCCGCGCCGAAGAACGCACCCTGCACGCTCCCGGCGATGAATCGGAAGATGACGAGTGACGTGATGTCAGGAGCCAGCGCGGAGAGCCCGTTGCCGACCAGGAACAGTCCGATCAGGCCGATCAGTAGTCGGCGCCTGTTCGTTCGTGCGGCGAGCAGGATGATCGTCGGAGAACCGATCACCACTCCGAGGGCGTACGCGGTGATCGCATACGTCGCCACCGGAATAGACACGTCCAGGTCGGACGCGAAGAGCTGGATGATGCCGTTGCTACCGAACTCGCCGGTACCGATCGCGAAGGTGCCCAGCGCCAGCGCCAGCAACGTCAGCTTCGGATGTCTCACGGGTGGTGTGGTCGAGGCGCGCCGGTTCTCCGCGGCGGCACACTGACCCTCAAATGCCTGCTGGTGCATCGCGTTCCTCCGCAGATTCACTCGTGTGAGCGGGGTTCGGGCACGCCCGTAGGCCGGTGGTCGACGCAGATCCGGGGAAATACCGAGGTGACCTTCCCGTCGCGCCTGACCAGGGCCCCGAGCTGGTGGACTACCCCCAGCCCGGCCCTGGCCGGTCGAGGGCCGGCCTCCAGCCCTCTCTTGCGCCTCGTCAGCGCGCGGCGCGCTTGATGAGTTCGGCCGCGGCGAAGGGCTGCGAGATCATGGCGACGTGCGACGCGTTGACCTCCCGGACCTGCGCGCCGGCCCGCTCTGCCATGAACCGCTGCGCCTCGGCAGGCAGCACCTGGTCGTTGCGGGCAACGAGGTACCAGGAAGGAATGTTCTTCCAGGCCGGTACGCCCGACGGCTCCCCGAGAGTGCGCGCGTCGGCAGGCCGCTGCCCGGTCCACATCAGCTCGGCGGTCGCCTTCGGCACGTCAGCGGCGAACACCTCCCGGAAGAACTGCCGTTTGATGTACCCGTCGACGAGGCCGGCCTCGTAGGGCCGAAAGTCCAGCGCCGCCTCATTGAGCTTGCTTCCCGGGTACTTCGTCTGTAGACCCAGCAGCGTCTCGCCCTGATCGGGCGCGAACGCGGCCACGTAGGCCAACGCCTTCACATTCGGGTTGCCGGTCGCCGCGTTCGTGGCGACGATCCCCCCGTACGAGTGGGCGGCGAGCACGATCGGGCCGCTCAGAGTGGCGAGGACGCTCGCCAGGTACGCGGAGTCGGAGGCCACGCTGCGCAGCGGGTTCGCCGGAGCGATGACCGGGTATCCGTCGCGGATGAGGCGAGTGGCGACGTCGTTCCAGCCGGAGGCATCGGCAAAGGCGCCGTGCACGAGTACCACCGTGGGCTTCGGCTGATTGGCGGGTCGCGGGTGGGCCTGTGCGGCGGGTGCCCCGAGCGCAGCCCCGGCGGCGGCCGCGGCGGCACCGGCCAGCAGTGTTCGGCGGGTTGTCGTCATTGATATGAGCCTTTCAGTAGTCGTTTCCGGAAGAGATTCCGGTTGAACCTAAAAGGCGTTGCTTGACGGACACTGAACGGGAATGCAGCTCGACTGCCGGGCGATTTCCGTGTTCGTCAAGTCGTTCGGCCTAGTCTGCGGCCATGACATTCTCGAAGAGCGAAACCGCTGCCAAATGGGCCTTGGCGATCCACTTCGTCTGGTACGTGGTCGCCAACCTCGCCCAAATCGTGGTCTGGTGGTTCGTCACCCCGGACCAATTCTTCTGGCCGGTCTGGTCGATCGTCGCCTGGAGCATCGGGCTGGCGTTCCACTTCTGGGCGGTGCGGAGATTCCTGTCCACTTCGCACAACTCCTGGCAACTGCGCCCGGGGCGCTGACGGCGCCATTCCTCTCGGAGTTCGTCCGTGATCCATTCACGGTCGGGGCGCTCGCGCCGAGCAGTTCGGGGCCGGCACGGGTCACCAGGGGACTTCCCGAGCGGCGAAGAATCCGCCGATGGGACCGTCCGGACCGATCTGGGCCATCCGTACGGTGTTCTCCGAGCCCTGCGGGGCGGGCCTCTGCGCACCGAGCCGTTCCCGCCTCGGTCCGGGGATCTCCTGGACCACCGTCAATTACGACGTATGGCCGGGCGGCGGTCGGTCCTGATTGCGCTTCCCACCTCAGGCCGCGGCGCTTCGCCGTCGATCCGGAAGCTCACCGCGGCCTGAGCGGGCAATGGGTGGGCCGTGATCAGCCGAGCCCGGCCGATCCGATGGCGGCGGCGAGGTCGTCCGGGTGCGAGAGCATCGGCGAGTGTGCGGAGTCCAGCTCGATCACCTGGGTCGGGGACGTCGAGACGGCGTCGATCTCGGCGATCAGCCGTCGTTGCGGCGCCGGCGGAACGGCGTTCTCCTTGGTGCAGACCACGTACGTCTTGGGTACCGAGCCGTAGCGCTCGCGGGTCACGACCGGGGCATCGGCCGCGATGCCGACCGGCGCGGCCGGGGCGAGCAGGTCGATGGCGGAATCGGCGGTGGCCGCGTCGACGTCGCCGTATAACGCCTCCCGTACGGCCCGACCGATCTCGACGCGGATGTCGATCGCGGAGCGGGGGCATCGTTCCGGGCTCAGGACGCAGACGCGTCCAGCTATGACGGGACGGCGGCAAGTTCCGCGGCGCCGAACGAGACGGCGAAGCGCTTGCACCAGATGCTGACGCTGCGGAACTCCGCCGGGTCGACTCCGGCGGCCAGCCGGTACACCTGATCGCCCTGGTTGCCCTTGAGTTTGCCCAGTTCCGCGTACCGACCGTCGTCGAACACCCGCCAGCCGGCGGTGCCTGCGCGAACCCGCTGATCGGACAACCACACCCGTAGGTCAGGGCCGTCGCTGGTGTCCAGCCCGTCGATCTCCAGCTGGTGACTGCCGTCCGGGTTGCGGACCATCCGGACCGTGCCGCTGGTGTCGTGCTCGTGGGTGATGAAGGTTCCCTCTGCGAGAACGATCGGTGCGGCCGGGACGTCCGCGGCGTCGGATGAGGACCGAGACGGCTGCGCGGACTGAGACGGCTGCGGGACGGTGGAGAGGGGCTCCGCCACGACCGTGTCGGTGAACAACCGCCACGGTTGGAACCAGTAGAGCGCTCCTGCGGCACCGATGCCGAGCACGGCAACGACGATCCAGGCGACAGGAGCGCGGAGAAGACGGCGAGTCACGGTTCAAGTCAAGCCGCCGGACCTCATCGTGACCAGGCAGGGCCGGATTACCGATCGCTTACGGCACGTGCGGGGCGATCCGGCCGAAGATGTGGGCCGTTGCGGCGTCACGGATACGGGGGCCGGCTCCACCGGAGGCCGGCCCCCGTATCGGGCGTACGCCCCTGACCAGGTCGTCTACTCCGGCCTGCGTGACGCTGCGATAGTCACGCAAAGAGGTTGCCGGCGAGGTCGGCGTAGAAGAGGGCGGGGTCGCGGGAGAGCGAGGCCTTGACGTTGGCGGTGGGCTTGTCGGCGATGACTTCGATCTTGCCCGCCTCCAGCCCGTCGAGGGCCTGGGTGACCACCTCGTGGGGCGCGAGCTTGGGGATGTCGATGCCGGCCATCATGTCCGTGTCGGCGATCGCCAGCGCCAGGGCGGTGACCAGAGTCTTCTGGTCGGCCAACTCGAGTCGGATGCCGTTCGTCAGGGACCACTCCGCGGCCTTCGAGGCGGCGTAGCCGTTGCTGCCGGGGGAGAAGGTGTACCAGCTCAACGCGGAGATGACGTTGAGAATGGCGCCACCGGCCAGCCTCGGCGCGAACGCGCGGGTGACGTTGAGGGTTCCCCAGAAGTTGGTGTCGAAGTCTTTGCGGATGTTCTCCGTCGAGGGCCCGAGCAGCGGGGCGTCCGTGGAGGTGCCGGCGTTGTTGATGAGGATGTCGAGGTCGCCCACCTGGGCCGCCGCGGCCTCGATGGACGCCGGATCCGTGATGTCCATCTGGAGGGCGATGGCACCGGGAATGTCGATGCTTTCCACGCGCCGGGCGGTCGCATAGACGGTGGCGCCGCGGGCGAGGAGTGCCTCGGCGAACGCCTTGCCGAGGCCGCGGTTGGCGCCGGTCACGAGAGCTGTTGAGCCGTTGATTTCCATACCAACACGCTAGAACCTCACGTTGACGTTAGAGGCAAATGCTGCGAGGTTAATCACGGCCGCCCGTGTCCGCAGGAGGCAGCCCCCGGCTCAGGGCGACCCGCACAGCGACTGATGAAGCCCGACGGGTCGCCGCGCTCCACCCGTACCGTCCATCTCCCCACGGCCAGGACGTGGTTGCCTCCGCTGGTCCGGATAGCCTGGCCGGCTTCCTCCTCACCGCGGTGCGTGCGGGCTGGTGGCGTACCGACGCGGCCCCTCGGTGGCCTGCTGCCGATGAACGTCGCGGGCGATCAGCGGCTCGACCAGTGCGAGCAGCAGAGCAGCGGCGGCGACCAGCCCACCCACCAGTGCGGTGTCGGCGATGCCGGGTCCGGACAGCAGGGCTCCGCCGAGGAGCGCCCCGCCGGCGATACCGACGTTGAAGGCAGCGGAGTTCCCGGCCGACGCCAGGTCTGAACTGCCGGGAGCCACCTCCAGCACCCGGTTCTGTAGGGCCGGGGTCAGCGCGCCGAGCGCGAAGCCGGACAGGGCGAGCATCACGGCTACAGCCGGTGGCCAGCCGGAGAACAGGTACAGGCCGACCAGCGAGACCACGAGAGCGAGGAGCGAGCCCACCATGGTCCCCCGTTGACTGCGGTCGACCACGGCACCGGCGACCGCGATGCCACCAAAGTTGACCAGGCCGCGCAGCAGCAGCAGGGGGGGCCGATCGCCGCTGCGGGAAAGCCACTCACTTCGGTGAGGAACGGGGCGGTGTAGGTGAACGCGGTGAACAGTCCGGTAATGGACAGGGCGGTGGTCGCGACCAGGATCCAGTAGCGCGGGACGCTCGGCGCGGTGCCGGTCGCGGCGTGTGCGGCTCCGACCGGTGTCGTTGGCATCAGGACGGCGACCAGCCCGAGCGCGAGCAGGCCGAAGCCGGCCAGTGCCACGAAGGTCCAGCGCCAGCCCGCCTGCTGGCCCAGCCAGGTCCCTGCCGGCACGCCGAGCATCGGTGCGAGAGCCGAGCCGCCGAAGACCGTCGACATGGCCCGGCCGCGTACCCGCTGCGGAAAGAGGCTGGCCGCCGCCGGTCCGACCACCGCCCAGAACACCGATTGACTGAGCGCCACGACGACCCGCGCCGCCAGCAACATCACATAGTCCACCGCCACCGCCGACAGCAGGGTCGCCACCACGAAGACACCCAGTAGCACGGATATCAGCAGCCGTCGCGGTACGCGGCGAGTGACGTACGCCAGCGGCACGGAGACGATCGCGACGGTCAACCCGTAGCCGGTCACCAGCATCCCGGCGTCGGCGAGCGACACCCCGAGCTCCTCCGAGATCAAGGGGAGGAGGCCGACGGGCATCGTCTCCATCGCGACGTAGCAGAACGCCCCCACGGCGAGCGCAACGAGTGCCGCCACCGCCGTCCGCCGGTCTGTCGAGGGGTCGGCCTCGGTCGTCGGTTGACTGATGTGATCACTCCTTCGCCAGATGCGCCGCGTCCATGTCGAGCAGGCGACGTCGCGGATGCGTCGGTCGGGCTCGTCCAGCACGGTGGTTGACGAGCGCCTCGAAAGACCAGTGGGCGACCACCGGGTGCTCCCACCGATGCCGGCGTTGCGTCACTGGTTTTCCGGGTCCGTCGGGCGTCGACGCGGCGCGCGGAGTACCGCGGCGCCCAGGAGCCCGCCGAGCGCGTGGCAAAGGCTCACCCCGCCCAGCAGGACAGCCACGCCGGCACCGGCCGCCCCGCCGGCCAACGCGGATCCGATGGCGCCGGACGCGCTCTTCAGGCCGGCACCGACGGTGAACACCTGGGTGTGCAGCTCGGGCGGCGCCTCCCGGCCACGCACCACCAGCAGGGAACAGAACATCAGGCCGTTGACCAGGCCGCTGATCGCGAAGGCAGGCAGGTAGACGGCAGGGGTGGTGTGGAACGCGGCGGCTGCGGCGAACGGGACGGCAGTCGCGAGGAGACAGACGAGGATGACGTTCTCGGGCAGCCACGAGCGCAGTGGGAAGTACACATACAGCAGTGATCCGGCCAGCGCGCCCAGCGCGATGAGGGACAGGATGACACCGGTCAGCGAGGTGCTGTGGACGCGCTGCGCCATCAGCGCGGCGGTCACCGGTAGCGCGCCGGCGCCCAGCTGCCCGAGGCAGCTGCCCAGCGTGACCGAGCCGAGGGCCGGCCGCCTGATGATGACCTTGGCGGCGGCGAGGAAGTCGGCCCCGCGCAGGTGATACCTCTCCGAGCGCTCGCGTCGCGCCACCGGCAGCGACCACAGCAGCAACGAGGCGGCGGCGGCCGAGCCGGCGAGGCAGAATACCGCGATCCGGCCGCCGAACGCGCCGGCCAACACCGCCGCCGCCGACGGTCCGACGATGCCCGCCAGGCCGTACAGGGTCGAATCGACGCCGTACGCGCTGCGCAGGCGCCCGGGGACGAGCTCGTTGAGCAGGCTGGTGAGCCCGCCGCTGAGCAACGGGCCGACGCAACCGGCAGCCAGTGCGGCGGCGACGGCCACCCATCGGGGAGACGAGCCGGTGGCCACCGCGGTCAGTGCGAGCGCTGTGGCGTACACCAGAAGCGCACCGCTGTAGAACACCTTGCGCCGGGAGGTGGCGTCGGCCACCGCGCCGACCAGCGGCGCCGCGACCACGTGCGGGACCATGAGCGCAGCGACCAGCAGGCCGCCGAACCCGGCGCTCCGCGTGGTCTCGACGGCGAGCAGGACGAGCCCCACGCGGGCACCCTCGTCGGCCAGCCGGGCGAGTGAGGCGAGCAGCGAATATCGGACCAGATTGCTCCGCTCGCCGCCGGTATCGCGCTGGTCCGCGCCGGCATCGGTGAGCGTCATCCCCTCTCGGGCCACCGTCGCTGCTCCTCCCGCTACGCCATCTGCTGGGACTTACCCCCCAGCCGCCGTTCCGACCCACGGTCCCACCGCACCGTTGAGGGGCATCTCGAACGCCCTTCGGAAACAGGCCATAGCACTGCGCCGGCAGTTGGTTAGGCCCGCCGTTCGTCGCGTGGGCCTCCGTGGGTTGTTCAGCGGCCGCTGATGCGGGTGCCGGAGGTCGCATCACATGCGAATCGGCGGTGACCGTCCGAGTGGGGGTCACCGCCGATCGGTAGTCGAACCGGTCAGGCGGCGGAGCAGGCGGAGTCCAACTCCTTGAGGGCTGCTTCCAGAGCCTTCTTGCTGGGCTTGGCGTCGGCGGACTTGTTGTACGCGTCGCTCAGGGCCATCATCTCGTTCTGGATCTTCTCGGAGGCGGTGGTGACCACGTCGTTGGCGCCTATCGTGTGCGCCAGGATCGCGACCGAGCCGGCGACCCACTGGGCGCTGACCGCGAAGTGCCCGGCCGGCGGGCCGATCTTCTCGGCCTTGGCGATCTTGGTGGCGTTGTCCTTGATGTCCTTGTTGATGTCGGCGCAGGCCTGCACCGTGGCCGCGTCGTTGGCCGCACTGCTGGCTGCGGTGGTGGCCGGACCGCCGGTCGGGGCGGCGCTCGAGGCCGCCGGAGATGGCGCGGTCGCGGTGCTCTCGGATTCGGGCTGCGGATCGCAGCCGGACATCGCGAACGCCGCCCCGACGGCCAGGCCAGTCAGGACGAGTCGAGTTCGGTTCATCGATGTTTCCCCCGTGATCTTCATGATCGGCGCACGCTACCAGCCGCAGTCGATCGGGTGGGACCAGTTATCGGGCCAACGGCGGCTCTAGCCGGTGCGTCGTCGATCGACAGCAGGACCGGCTCGTCAACCCTCGATGGGCGTTCGACGGGCGCCGACGGGCCAGAGAACCGTGGTCGGGACGCCGTGGCGCCGCGCCCACTCGATGGTCCGGTCCGTCGACGCGGGGTGCAGGCCAGGTCTGCCGTCCCACACCGCCACGAGTCGCTGCACCCGTCGGACCAGTTCCCGGTTGGCGACCACGTACGCTGCGGTGTCCGAGCGGTCGTGTCCGGTGTGGACGACCGCGACCGCCCGGTCGAGCAGCTCGTCGAAGACCAGCCGATTCTCCGGCCTGATGACCGCGAGCCGGTAGTCGAGGGCCGGAAGGATCACCTCGTAGGTGCCGCCCAGGTCGAGGATCGTGCGCGCGAAGACCTGGTCCGCGCCGGCCGCCAAGCAGGTCACGCCGTGTACCGGCCGGTCGCTGATCCGGCCCAGCTCGACGCGGAGCGCGGCGGCGACGAGCAGTTCGGTGTCGCGGGTCAGGTTGATGTGCCCGGTCACGCCGACGCGGACCGGGTCGAGGTCAGGCGGCATCCGTCGGGCCTGTCCGCTGAGTGGGCACCGGGGGTGCCAACCGGATCAGCTCGAACCCGCTGTCGGACAGCACGTCAGGCAGTGCCCGGACCCCCTCGCGATTCTGCTCCCGTACGTGGGACGGCAGCTCGTCCCACGGCCGCAGGGCGGGGTGCCGTCGCTGGGCGTCGTCGCGCGGGTCGCCGTACGTCCAACCGTCCCCGCGCCGTTCCCGGCACCACCGCTCGTGCTCCAGGCGGGCGAGTTCCTCGATCCCGTCGTCGATGGCCTGCCCGGCGGCCGAGGCGTCAACGGTGCCGCCGTGCCGGGGCGCCACGACGCAACCGAGATCCAACAGCTTGGCGGCGATGTCCTGGACGTAGGCCCGGTTGGCCCGCCGCAACGACTCGGGTAGTCGTGACCAGTCCACCATCGCCGAGGCGTCGCCGAGTCGTATCCCGGCGCGCTGCTGGGCCTGGACGTACCGTTCGTGGATCAGCCGGGCCAACCGCTCGGTGAGATCTTCGGCGATCAGCCGGGCGTCGCAGGCGTGGGCGAGCACCGGATAGAGGCGGAGCTTGCCGTGCACCTCGTCGAGCAGGTCGTGCCGGGAGTCGCCGTGAAAAGCCGCGGCGAGCGCCGCCTGCCGGTAGACGGGCACGAACACGGCACTCTCGGCGCCCTGCCACAGGGCCGGCGTGTCCAGCACGAACTGCAGGCCGTTGATCTCGTCCGGCGCGCACACGTAGATGCGGTCGTAGCGGTCGCGGCCGAGACCGACGACGCCGTCGAGATCCAGGTCGTACGCGGTCATCTGGCAGACGGTGGCCAGGAACGGGTAACGCGAGGACGCCAGCGCGATCTCGGAACCGGCATCCGGTGCCACGACGTCCACCCGCAGGGGTGGCGCGGCGTGGCCCCCGGGGGTGTCGGCGCGGAACGCACGCCAGTGCCGGGCGGTCTCCACCAGGAGCGCCCGGCGGAAGGTGCCGGTGCCCGCGATCAGGATCCTCGTTGGTCGGACTCCCGCGCCGGGCAGCGGGTGGTGTCGGTGCAGCGCGCGTGCGGCGACGTCGTCGACGTGGAAGTAGTCCAGCCGCAGCCGGCTGGAACCGGCGGCGCCGAGCCGTCGGGCCTGCAGGGACAGACACATCTCCGCGTCGTGAACCAGAATGTAGACCCGCGGTGGTTGTCGTCGTTCCTGGATGAGCCGGTTGGCGGTGTTGGCGATCGCGTGGTTGCGGTCGTCGTCCTCGCTGCAGGCGTAGATGGTGTGGGCTCGGGGTAGTCCGGCGCCGCGCAGCACCTCGGGGCTGGTCGGGTCGCCGACCACGCCGAGGTACCGGCGCCGCCGGTACTCCAGCGGCCCGAACGGCTCGGAGCGCACCACCACCACACGTTCACCGTCGGCGAAGAGCCGGTCGGCGAGCATGTGGGCGAACTGGGAGTCGCCGCAGACCAGGACGTGACCACGTGCCCGCCGGGCGCGCAGGCGGCGACTCTCGGCGGCCAACAGCAGCCGGCTGGCCTCGGCCACGGCGAGGAGCGTGAACAGCGGGGCGGCGAACCGGGCGACCTGCAGCTGCCACGGGTAGGGGCCGGCGTTCTGGAAGGGTTCGGCGCCGAAGACGAAGAGTTGCAGGTCGTAGTAGAGCACGTCGTACGGATCGTGGGCGACGTCCGGACGGGCTTGGAGCAGGCGCTCGAAGCCGACATAGCCGAGGACGAGGGCAGCCAGCCCGATCAAGCCGAAGAGGACTCGCAGACTCCAGCCGGTCGGGCGGGACGAGCCGGCGACCGGATCCGTCATGAGTCCATGGTATTTGACGAGGTCGATCGGGCTGTCGCTCGACGCGCACGCGGGTGTGCACCGACGGCCCCGGTTCGGCTACGGAAAGTCGTCGGGTCGGGTGTCGGGCAGCGTGGCCAGCAGTTGCCCGGCCAGCCGCCGCACGGCGCCGTCGTCCTCCTGATGCGCGAGCCGTACGAGCACCTCCCGGGTCCGGGTGTCCCCGTCGTAGTGCCGGGTCAACGCGAGCAGCGCGGTCCGGCGGATCTCCCAGTCATCGTCGTCGGCCAGCCGCAGCAACAGGTCCCGTACCCCCGTGCGACCGGCGAGACTGGCACCCAGCTGCTCCACGGCCCGGCGGCGAACCTCCAGCGCCGGATCGTCGCGGACCAGCCCGACCAGCAGCACCTGCACCTCCGGGTCGGTGCCGAAGTGCTCGCCGAGGGCGGCGGCGATGCGGGCGCGGATCGCCGGGTCCTGGTCCGACAGGCGGCGCATGAGCCGCAGCGTCACCGCCATGGATGCCGAACCCTGCTGGGTCAGACAGCGTACGGCCGCGTCGAACACGGTCGGGTCGGTGTCGGACTCGACGCATTCCAGCAGCACGTCGGTCACCAGTTCCGGGCTTCCGTACGCACAGAGGGTTTGTACGGCGGCCAACCGGATGCCGACGTAGCTGTCTCGGCGGGCCCGCCGGCACAGGGTCTCGATGAGGCCCGGGGCGTTGCCGTGGCGGGCGAGCGCCTGGGCGGCGGCGCACAGCACGTTCGGGTCGGGGTCCCGACTGACCTGCTCGGCAAGGCACTCCCGCACCTCAAGGTCCGGCGGGTCGGCGAGGCGGGCCAGGCTACGGGTGACCCGTAGCCGGACGATCGGGTCCCGCTCCTGGGAGGCGCGGCTGATGAGCAGATCCCGGGTCGCGTGGCCGAACAGCGGTCGCCCGGTGAGCAGTTCGACCGCGGCGAGCCGGACGCTCGCGGTCGGATCGCGTCGAGCGCTCTCCAGCAGCAGCTCCCCGGTGCGGTGGTCGGGGAAGGCCTCGGCCAGCGCGCGCACCGCGGCGAGGCGTACCGTCGCGTCCTCGTCGACGTGAGCAGAGCGGGCCACCACTGTCCACCCGGTGTCGTCGGCGCGGTCCCGGTCGATCAGAGCGGAGACCGCGGCGGCCCGTACGGAGGATTCCTCGTCCTGCTCGATCTGGTCGATCAGCCGCGCCCGGCAGCGCCCCTCCGGATCGGGTACGAGCGCCAACCGCTGTACGGCGACCGCGCGGACCCGGGCGGACGCGTCCGAGCAGGCCAGCTTCAGCAACAGCTCGGTGTCCTCTGGACCGGGTCGCTCCGGCAGCAGCCCGGTCAGCATGCAGCGTCGGACCTCGTCCGGGGAGTCGCCGGTGATCCGCCGCAACGCCGTGGCTCGTGCGGTCTCGGCGTACTCCGGCAGAGCCAGCAGACGCTTCAGCACGCACTGCACCACACCGGGATCGGTGTCGGTCGCCAGCAGGTGCTGCATCGTCTCGGGTGCGTCCGGCAGGTCGGCGCAGCGCGTGCTGAGCACTCCCGCGGCGGCTCGCCGTACCGCGACGGCCGGGTCCCCGGTGGCCCTGGCCAACACCTGACGCACGTCGTCGGAGAGTTCGGACCGGGTGCCGAGCGACTGCACGGCCAGCGCCCGCACCGCGAGATCGGGAGAGTTGGCGAGGTCGCCCAGCACGTCCACGAAATCGGGGCCGGTGCCGAGGTGGGCGACCAGTGCGCGTACGGCGGCCTGCCGTACCGCGGTGGAGACCTCGGCCTGCGCCTGGGCGAGCAGGATGTCCCGGCATCGGCCACTGTTACCGCCGGTGGCCTCGATGCGGCCGGCGGCCTCGGCCAGCCCGGCGACCAACGTGAGGCGCGCCTGCCGTTCGCGGCCCTGCCCCAGCTCCCGGACGAGCAGGTCCTCCATCTGCTCGTCGGCGGTGGACAGCACCGCCGCGATCCTGGTGGCGAAGGGAGAGCCGGATCGCCAACTGGTCCGGACCCCGCGGCGGCGGTACCAGTGCAGGAAGACCTCCCGGCCGGGCCAACCCGGGCCGAGAGTCCGGATGGAGGACAGCAGATCCTGCTCGGTGAGATCCACCAGGTTCGGGTCGTCGGCGGAGATGCCATGCTCGATGAGACGCACGACCTGGCGCAGCAGGGCGTCGCCCGCACCGGCCAGTTCGGCGGGCTGCGGCGCCTCGGCCACGCACTGCGCCGCCAGCACCAGGTTCCACGGCGGCCCGGTCAGGTTCAGCGGCGGCCACAGTTGGGTGGCCTCGGTGGCGAGTAGGGTGACCAGCTCGTTGGCGACCCGGGCGGGCAGGGCGCCGGCGACCAGTCGAAGCACCTCCCGCCACGACGGCTCGGCCCAGCGCCCGCGAAACAACGAACGCAGATGATCGAGGCCCGCGGCGGACGGATCGCGCTCGTATCTGTCCACGATCTCTTCGGCACAGAAGAACTCCAGGAACGCGCGGTGCACGAACCCGAACAGTCGTAGGCCGTAACGCTCCAGGATGAAGCTTCGCTGCCGCAATTTTTCGATCATCGAGTAGGCCATGGCGAGCGCCCGCTCATTCTCGAAACCGTATAACTCGACGAGGTTGTCGCGGAAGATGCGCGCCAATTCGTCGGACTCAATGTAGTTGCCGGCGGGGCCGGACTCGCGGAACTGCATCCAGTACGCCAGGCGACGCAGCAGCCGACGCTTCGCCTGTAGGTCGAGCGACGGCACGTCGCCGTGGCTCTCGCGCAGTTGCTTGGTCACATCCCATTCCGAGATCAGTACGTCGGTCACGTGCGCGTAGAGCCGGCGTCGGTTGCGCGGCAGCGGGTGACCCCGCCCGACGATCGCCATGAGCATCAGCAGCAGGGGGTTACCGGCGATCTCGCGCATCGCCCGGGAACTGCTCACCACGTCGAGGATCTGCCGCCGCTGCCGCTCCGCCTCCGCAGCCGACGTGGGCATCACGTAGCGGTACCAGTTGTCCAGAAACCGCGCGATCTGCTCGTCGTCGAGATCCTCCAGAGTGAAGTGGTCGAAGCCCGCGTTGGCGAACGTGTGCCGCTGGTAGCCGGCCGCCCGCGACGTGACCACGGTCAGCACCCCGGGGTATTCGTTGGCGAACGTGGCGATCTGCGCAGCCACCTCTTCCCGCTGCGCCGGGTCGAAGACCTCGTCCAGGCCGTCGAAGAGGAACAGCGCCTGGCCGCCCTGGCGCAGGTACGCCTCCAGCACGTCCTGGTCGATACCGGCCAGCCCCTGCTGGTGGCGGTGGCCGACGTAGTCGAGCAAACCGTCGCACCGGCCGTCCCCGTGATGGGTGGCGTAGGAGCGCAGCTCGACCAGGACGGGTAGGTACCGGTCCAGCGCACTCAGTCGAGGCTCGACGCAGACCCCGGCCAGCGTCAGCGCCAGGTACCGCGCGGCCGCGGACTTGCCGGAGCCGGGGTCGCCCAGCAGCACGATCGTGCGTCGCCCCGGGTCGGACACCACGTCGAACAACGACAGCTCGTCCTTTGCCGCGTACTCCTCCCAGAGCCGCTCCACCTCCTCCGGGTTCACCACCCCGGGCAGCCCGCCGACGTCGCCGCCCGGCGTGGACCCGGCCCAACGCCACCACGCCAGCGGCATCTCGGGTCGCGCGTCCTCGTGGACGCGGGGCTCCACGAACACGTTGGGTAGCCCGACGGTGAGGTAGCCGATGGTGGGACGCGGTGAGACGGCGTCCACCGAGACGGCGTGGTATCGCAGCGACAACTGCTTGTAGTACTGATTGCGCACCACCGTCGGCAGATGAGTGTCCGGGTCGGCCGGCTCGCGCGCCGGGGATCTGCCACTGCGTACGTCGGCCAGTGCGGCGGTCACCTTGGCGGTGAGGTCGTCCACGCCGGAGAAGAAGGCGCAGAGGTGGCGCTCCTTGAGCTCACGGCGCAACGCGACGATCTGCTGCCAGTCGGCATCGCGGTCGATCATGTCGACCGGCCAGGGTGTGTCCTCCGCGAGCAGGAAGACCAGGCACGGCTTTCCCGCCGCGAGCGCCTCCCGGTACTCCAACTCGGTGATGGAGGACTCCTGGCCCGGCGGTCGGAACCCGTACCGCCAGGCGAACAGCCCCACGTAGAGGTCGCACCGGCGCACGTCGGCGAGGCAGCGTTCCAGCGGCGGCCGGATGTCGGCGCCGTACGCCTCCATGGCCACGTCGTCGATCTCCAGACGGCGAGCCACGGCGTGCACGGCAGCGCGGTATTCCAGCAAGTCCTTTTGGGTGGCCGAAATGTAGACCTTCATGAACGGCAAACTCCAGGGGGTGGCTGGCGACCGCATCATCGAAAATATCAGTCGTTGTCACGTCCGTCCGACCCGCGAACACTCCGAACGCCCGCCGTGCATGGGATTCCCGCCGACCCCGGGCCTATGATGGCCACCAACGGAAACGAATCCGGCGGTCGAATCGCGTACTCGTGGAGTTGCGGTTGTCCGATGCGGATCCGGGTCAGTGCCGGTCGCGAGGGGTGTACGTCAATCAGCATGAGCCGCGTACGCGGGACGAACGCGGGTCGGTGGCAGCGTCGCGGAGGAAGCCATGCTCACGGTCGGTGAGGTGCACACCAGTCTTCTGCAGCACAGTACGGCGTTGGCCCAGGAGCAGAGCGCCGACGTGCTCAGCCTGATCGAGGGCGAGGCCGTGCTGACCTCCCGGCGTCCATCGCTGTACGCGGTGTCACCCGATGTTCGCACCGGTGTCGACTGCTGGCTCCCGAGCGCCAGAAAGCGCCAGTTACGTGGGGTGGGCGCGGTTCTCACCCGGGCCATCATCACCGGCGGCCGGATCGTGCAGGCCTCCTCGGTCATCCACGTCGTCGCCGGGCAACGCCGTCGGCCGTGGTCGCACTACCTGGCCAACCCCGGCGTCCTCGAGACGGTCGGCAAGCTGGACGTCGCCGACCTGAGCGCGGGCTTCCTGCACGGCAACAACGCCGACGTGCTGAACCTGGAGGCGATCACCGGCAGGGTGCTCGACGGTGTGCAGATGTCCGACCTGTTGGACCGGCGCCCGCCCCTGCGCACCGCCCGCACACGGTTGCGCTGGACCGCGCAGACGGACGAGCGTCCCAACCGGGACGTCTCGGCGGTGGTCACCGTGGACTCACCCACCCTGCGTACGGTCGAACTCGTGCTCGCCCCGCAGGACGTGCCGGCGGCCGTGGCGGGGCTCTGCGAAGACCTCGCGTTGCACGACTGGCTGCTGACCATCCTGTCCTCGCTGGTGGAGTCCGCGGTCACCCGATCGGCCTCCGGGCAGGAGCATGTCGAGCGGCTGCGTCCGGTGCTGGAGCACCTGCTGCACCTGTGGCTGCCGGGCGCGCGGGTGCACCCGCGACTGCGGCCGATCTGGGACCAGTTGGAGCAGGTACCCGGCTTCAGCCGTCAGTGGAACTCGTCGGTCAACTGGATCCGGGACCAGATCAGCGTGAGCAACATGGCTCTGCTTCGCGACCTGGCCGGCCGGATGGCCGTCGACGAGCCGTGCGGGCGCTGAGCACACTCAGTCGCTGATGAACACGTAGCTCAGCCGGTCGACCAGTTCACTGGGTAGCTGCAGGCCCTCGCCGCCGGCCCGTTTGGCGACCTGCTGCGCGACCACCTGCGGCACCGCCACCTGGCCGAGGATGGTCCGTACGGCCAGCTCCACCGGCAGGTACTCGGTGCCCATCAGGGTCAGCGTGCGATACGCGCAGAACGGCGCGGCCGTCGGGTTGAGCTGGACGATCGCCGGCAGTTCGTCCCAGTCCGTCGGCAGCTCGCCGGCGAGCTGGCGCGGCTGCGTCATCGTCTCGCCCCGATGCCGTAGCACGCCGAGTCGGGTCATCTGCCAGACCGAGGCGAGCAGGGCGCAGGCCCACACCCGGGCGTTCGGCTCGTCGGACCAGAGCTCGATGTCGACGAAGATGGAGTGCCGGGGATCGCCGGACTGCAACGGCGGAGACCACGGACGTGGCAGGGTCATCGCCGGCGCGTCGACGTGCCCGGGGGACCGCTTACCGTTGGACAGCCAGCCCGACTCGCTCAACGGGGGACGACTCCCGGTGGTGCCCCGAGGGGGTTCCACCACCAGTGTGTCGACCACCAACCGGGCCAGCTCGGCGCCGTCGTGCCGGGCGAAACTGGACTCCCGGGCCACGTAGTCCAAGGTCAGGCCGTGCTCCGCCGCGGCGCTCTGCACCTGCGGAATCACCTCGCGGGGGGTGCCGAAGCGGTGGAAGTAGTCGTCCAACATGAAGCAGGTGCTGATCCGCGGCTCCCGGGATGCGGGCAGCCCGCGTCGGGCCAGCGCCGGGATCGCGGCCGACCAGTCCGCGATCCGCTCGAACTTGCGCCTCAGCTCCGCACACCCGTCGCCGAAGTCCTCCGCGTAGAAATGCCCCAGCTCCACGGACAGATGCGAGTACGCCACGCTCTCTGTACGACGCACCGCAGCTGCCTCCTGGAACCTGACATCCATGCCGATCACGCGGTGTCCCATGCCGTCTCGTCGAAAAGCTTCTCAGTCAGGTCAACGAAGGCGTCCACCGTCTTGACGTTGGCAATTTTGGATTGCACGTCGTGGTCGGAGATCAGCTGCTCCCGCCACTGCAGCAGAGGATCCAGCGGCACCACGCCGAGAAGTGTCGTACGTCCGACACCCCGTCGTCGGGCCAGCTCCGACAGCTCCGCGTCGCACTTGCGCAGGAAGGCCTGCTGGGCGAGGCCGAGATGGCCGACCTCGGGGCCACGTGAGTCGATCACCGCCGTCCGGATGAAGCGCAGCGACTCCCGTAGCCTCTCCGGCTCGTGGCCGTACTCCTTGCCCATGGCCACGATCCCACCCGCCTCGAAGGCCAGGTCCGCCGCCGCGGTGACGTGCTGGGGAGTCCACCGGTGGAAGACCAGCCAGCGTACGGCGACCTTGCGCAGGGTCGAGGTCGCGGTCGCGGCCAGCGCGATCTGACTGGCGTACGACCGGCCGGCGCTGAGGTCCACCAGGGTCAGGTCGAACTCCTCCTCCAGTCGGAGGAAGAGCTCGGCGCAGCGCTTGGCGATGTCGTTGGTGAAACCGAACTCGCTGCCGTTGCGTTGCCCCGGCAGGAGCACCAGCGGACCGGACCCGATGGGCCGCTGACGCAGGCTGGCACGTTCGGAGGTGCCCCACACGTCCAACTGCTCCGGAGACGGGATCTCCCCGCGCAGATATCGGTGCAGGCCGCCACCGTTGGGCCCGGCGCCCTCCACACCGTTGACGGCCTGGGGTATCTGGAACGTGATGCCGGCGGTCGGCGAGCCGAAGTCGTAATCCAGGTAGCAGGTGGGGTGACCGGACAACGCGCTGCGATAGGCGATGTTCGCCGCGGTCACCGACCGGCCGGTGCCGCCCTTGTGCGACGTGACGAAGACCAGCATTCAGATCCCCTCGCTGGCCTTCTGCTGCCCGGTGGCGACGTCGTTGAGGAGCAGCAGAAGCGTGTTCACCAGCGCCGCCGCCGTGCCGGGCCGCTCGTCGACCAGCAACTGTGCCCGGCCGAGGCTGGCTCGGATGCTGCGCATGCTGCGCTGCATCGCCTCACCGTCGAAGGTGCCGCGCATCAACTCCCGGTCGAACAGGTATTCGGCCTCGTCGATGAGATCCTGTGCGTAGTCGGCCAGCCGGCCGGCTCGTGGGAACGGTCGCTCCCACAGCAGCTGACCGGAGGTGACCAGCGCCTGCGCCACCCGCACGGTCAGATACCAGGAGGGCGCGTTCGGCTTCGGCGCCAGGCCGGGGAAGGCGCCACTGGCGTGGTCCCACAGCCCCTGGTGCCGGCCGTCCGGGATGCGCCGCAGCAGCAGGTGATCCCACACCTCGTCGGCCAGCTCGAGTAGTTCACTGCGCTGACGGGCGTTGCTCAGCAGACCGGCGACGGCGGCCGCCCGCTGTAGCAGCACCACGGAGAACTCGTTGACGTTCCACGTCATGATCGGCTTCGACGTGTCGTCGTTCAGGGTCACCTGCTTGCCGGGCGCGTGCACGAACAGCGCCGGCTCGCCGGGTGACGCCCGCCGGGTGATCCGCGCGCGCTGCGCCAGCTCCACCAGTACCGAGGCGATCCGCCCGAGCTCCTCGTCACCGCCGCGCCCGACGGCGAGCAGACCCTTCACGGCGAGCGACGTCGTCTGGAGCGTGTAGTAGTCGGTCCGGTCACCATCGGTCGTCCGCCAGGGAATGTCCTCGATGGGCCACCGTCGTCGGTTGCCGAAGGTCGCCACCGTCGCCCAGTACGTCCGGGTGAGCTCCCAGCGAAGTTGCAGCGCCCGGGACAGCCGCTGCTGCTCCTCGTTGAGCAATCCGAGCAGCCGGGTGCGTTCGGAGTTCAGGTCCTCGATGGCGTCCATCGCGATCACGGTGAAGTAGAGGTAGGGGGCGTTCTCCGCGGAGCCCGCACGCTGTCGGCCGATCGGCTCGGTGGTCGGGACCTCCTCGGTCCCGGAGATGAGCCCCCACGACCAGCCGCACTCGAACAGCATCTCGCTGTTGTCCAGGTCCTCCGTCACCCGACCCGAACCGATGACCACGCTACGCAGGCTCGCCATGGTGTCCCGCAACTGCTCGCGCAGCGCGGCCACCAGCTCGCGGCGAGGTAGCTCGTCCTGATTGACCATGTCGCACAGGCGAATGCCGTACTCGTCGGTGGAGGTGAAGACGAAGGTGCTGAAGCTGCGGAGCAGGCCGACCATCGCCGCCGTGAGGCGCGCGCTCGCCATGGCCTCCAGTTCGTCCAGTTGCGCCAACAGGTCACGCCGCTGGGTGGACCCCCGGTAGACCTTGACGAAACCGATCGTCGCCAACGTGAGGGTGACCGACACCGCGAACGAGTCGACGATGTCCTGGGAACGCTGCTCCTCGGTGAGCTCCGGACCACCCTCCAGCGGGGTGAGGTAACTGCCGCCGCCGAAGATCGGAGTGCCGGCGTCGTCGGTGTACCGCCGGAAATAGTCGATCATCACGCTGACCAGCCGGCGGGGAATCTCGATCGCGCCGCCGAGCGGGCTGAGCGCCTCGATCACCTCTTCGTCGGCGCGGTCCGGGTCGTCAAGTGACAGCACGGGGACCTTGGCCGCGGGGAGCAACAGGGTCAGTAGTTGCTCCGCGTCGCTGATCGAGTTGGTACCACTTCGGCCGCCCCAGTGCCATTCACCGTTCGCCCAGCAACTGCGAACCGTAGCCCGCCAGATGTCGAGGATCTCCTGGCGAGGCTGCATCCGCATGATCCACCGCCGTCTGTTGTAGTCGTCGACTTGAAACCGCTGCTATAGCCGTGCCCACGATGATCCACGGTGCCGTACAACGTCATGGTAGCGGGCCAGTCGAGTGGCACTTGAAAGGCTTCGATGGCCGCGTGTCGGCAATCCGGCCAATCGGACGCGGGGGGAATGCCCCGCCGCCCCGCTGCGCCGACAGCACGAGGTCGGCGCATTCCGCCGGTACGCATGGGCGCTATCCGCGGGTCCGGCCGGTGGCCAGCAGCATGCCCACGTATCCGTCCCGCAGCGGCGGCTTGGGCCGTACCTCGTGGACGTCCAGGTCGTCCGCGCCGGCCGCGATGGTGGCCACCACGTCGGCGCGCTGCAGGGCCACGGCCGGGAACCTCCGCCGACCGACGTCGTATCCGACCGATCCGAGCATGACCGTCACGGCGAAGGGCGACCTGGGCCGCAGCGCGTCCAGAAACCGACCGATCGCGTGCTCGGCCTCGGCCTGGTCCGCCGAGATGGAGCAGGCCACGAAGAACATCGTCCCGGCGCTCCAGGCGTGCCTCGGCAGGGTGAAGACGCTGGCCCGCACCACCCGGCCCACCTGTGCCAGTCGTCGACGCGGATCCGTCAGGGCCGCGTACGCCGGGTGCTCCGTGCACACCTGCCAGTACGGGTCCCAGAGCTCGTCGTAGCTGTCGACCTGCGTACGCAGCCAGTTCACGTTCGCCGTCGACCATTCACACAGGTCGACGGCCTTCGCGAACGGGAGGAGCGACAGCGCCGGGTACAGGTTCGCCCCCGACCCCACGTCGACGCACCGCGCGTCGGAGAGCTTCGCCTCGCCGAAGAAGTCTCGGATGCGGCACAGGATCTCCCGATCGTCAGGCCGCAGATCCGCGTAGTTGTGCCGGACATACGCCTGCGGGTCGAAGCTGTCCCACTCGACGTCGGAATTGACCGGCCTCGGCGACTGAATCGGCGAACGTGGCGTCGACTCGCCGCAACCGCCCCCAGTCGCCGGGGTCAACGCCATGGACGGGCCTCCATCGGGTCGGCGGATCACATTGGTCGTTGAAGCGGCGCTCAGTACACAGCCCATTATGTATCGATGGTGGTGCGCGCTCACAAGTGCAGGAAGCCCGCCGTCCGCCCGAAGTGACGACGACAGGACGGTGGTCCGGTGCCATGCCGGCCGCGCGATGAAGGCCGGCACGTGCGGGCAGCAGCCTTCGCCATCAGTCCCACCAGAAACTCCAGCAGTTCACGCCCATGACTGATTCGGCGTACGTGCGGAAGGTGTCGGTGTTGCTCTGCCAGATGTTGTCCGGGCAGAAGGCGAAGTGTTCGGCGGTCACCCGCCCGCCAGCACTCGGCGAGGAACGCGTCGCTGTCGTGCTGCTCGGCGGTGCTGATCTGGTCGTACTCGGCGTCGACGCAGAACGGGTCGTCATCGCGGTCAGCGTCGAGTACGAGCAGAGGCCACAGTCTCGTTGGTGATCCCGCACCGAAACCCGTGGCGAACGGCATGTGGTTGGAGGGGCCCGACGCATCCTCCTAGGATGCTTTGCGGGTGGTGTCTAACTCCGCACTGGGCCCGTGGCCCGTTCGGTCGACTGGAGCTGCGGTACGGGACACGAGCGAGCCAGCTGGCACTTGTCGCTGACTTGTTTGTCGCTGCTTCGGGTAGTTACCCGCATGAGTGGTGCCCAGGAGCGTTCGCCCGATCCGCACTCCGGTGTCGACGCCGTGGCGAGCGAGGTGCGGCAGGCGGCAGAGCAGGCTCGCCAGCGTGGGCGTCGGGGGTGGCGGGTGCGGCTGCACCTGACGCACGTCATCCTGGTGATCACGGTCCAGGCGGCGTTGGCCGCAGCGTTGTCCTGGTTCATCGGACACGACCTGTTGGGTATTCCTGCGCCGGTGTTCGCTCCGTCCGCGGCGGTCGGAACGATCGTCGCGGCAATCGGCCAGCGGGTCCGACGAACCGTCCAGTCGCTGGTCGGCGTGGTACTCGGAATCCTCATCGGGGACGGTCTGCTCTATACCGTCGGTCCGGGACCGGTGCAGATCGGTTTAGCGGTGGGTATCGCGATCGCGATCGCGCTGGTGCTCTCCGGTGGCAGCGGTGCGATCGTGGCCCAGGCCGGCGCTTCCGCCGTCGTGGTCACGACCCTGTCGCCGGTGGATCCCAATCTCGAGTGGCCTAGAATCCTGGATGCCCTCATCGGTGGGGCGGTGGGGCTGCTGGTGGTCACACTGCTGTTCCCGGTCAACCCGATGCGCGTTCTCGACCGGGCGGCCACGCCGATCGTCCAGCTGACCAGCGCGGAACTACGGACCATCGCGACCGCGTTGAACGAACGTGACGCCGAGCAGGCCATCGCGTCCCTGCAGCGCCTGCGGGCCTCGGGACCGGATCTCGCGCGCTTGTCACAGGCGCTCGACGGGGCGAGGGAGGTGGTGAGTCTGGCACCGGTGAGATGGCACCGGCGAGACGACGTGGAACAGTTTGCCCACTTCGCCGAGCATGCCCAGCGGGTGATCGGCGACGCACAGGATCTGGCGCGTACCTCGGCGACCGTCTTGCAGTACGACGAGGCGGTTCCGTCCGAGCTGACCACGACACTCAGGCAACTCGCCGACGCCAACGAGCGCCTGCGGGCCGAACGCGTGTCGGGACGTGAACCGCGGCTGGCGCGAGCGACGGCCCTGGCGGCCATGCACAGCGCCCGTCGGGCCGTCGATGGTGCCACCGGCCGGTTCAGTCAGACCCTGGTCACCCAGACGCGGGTCGTGGCGAGTGACCTGCTCCGCGCCAGCGGTCTCGATCCGGAGACAGCCAACCGGCTCACGCGGGAACGTTTCGGCGAGAGCCCCTGAGGCGGCGGAGGGCATGACGCACCTGCCTGCCCAGGTGGCCGGCCTCCTCACCTTCGCTCGTCGTACTCATCCCCGGGCTGCCGCACTCCTCGGGCTGTGACGACCGGCGGCGTTGCGGTCTTGTGGGCCCGGACACCAGGCCGCGTAGGTCCTCGGCGAGTACCCGCCGCTGTCGGGGTGAAACGGCGGCTCGTCCGTCCGCCCTCAGGTCGGTGGCCGAGGACGGCGGGTCATACCCCGGGTCAGGCGCGACTGGTACAGGCCGGCGCTGGTGATGGCGTAGAAGACGGGCAGAAGGAGAAAGACGGCCAGGCCGATCAGGGGAGCAACCAGGTAGCCGACCAGTCCCGCGAGGACGTACAGGACGACCCCGGTGAGGGCACGGACTCGCTCGACACGAAAGAAGTCGTCCTTGACCTGATCCTTCAGCAGGTCGGGGTTCCGGGCCAGGTAGTGGTAGAACGCCAGCCACGTCGCGCACAGCAACGCGCCGATCAGCGCGTAGAAGGCGACAGCCACGCGCTGGTCGGCGTTGTTGTGTTCCTGCAGCGCATCTGACACGACGATGGTCGGAAATGGCAGCAGCGCCGTGCTGAACAGCACGAACAGGTTCACGAAGTGCAGGCCGCGATCGGCCTGTTGAATGCGGTTGAACGCCGCCTTGTGGTTGAGCCAGACAACGGCCACATAGGAGTAGGACGCCAGGTACGCGACGTACGAGGGCCACTGGTCGAGCAGGCCACGCAGGAGGCGGCCAGGGGGAACGTCCGGTACCCGAAGGTCCAGGACCAACAACGTGATGATGATGGCGAATATGGCGTCGCTGAACGCCACCGCGCGGCTGGTGTCTGACCGGGTGCCTAGGTCTGCGTCTGGCCCACTCACCAACTGCGGCTACCCGCGGTCCTTCGGGGCAAACGGCCGGACATCCGGACGTCGCATCCGGCCACCGGGCGCGTCGCGGTGGCCGGATGCGGGTGGTCGTCAGGGTTTGAGAACGACCTTCTCGCAGTTGTCCTGCTTGTTCTTGAAAATCTCGAAGCCGCGTTCTGCCTGGTCGAGCGGCAGGGTGTGGGTGATGACCCGGGTGGGGTCGATCTCCCCCCGTTCGATGCGCTGCAGCAGCGGTTTCATGTAGCGCTGCACGTGGCATTGACCGGTACGCAGGGTCAGCGCCCGATTCATCCACGCCCCAGCCGGGAACTTGTCGAGGAAGCCGCCGTACACGCCGATGACCGACACGATGCCGCCGCTGCGGCAGGACAGGATCGCCTGGCGCAGCGCGTGCGGGCGTTCGGTCTCCGACCGGACCGCCTGCTTAACCCGGTCGTACGCGTTCACGTGCGTGGCACCGTGGGTGGATTCCATGCCGACCGCGTCGATGCACTTGTCCGGCCCACGTCCGCCGGTCAGCTCCAACAGCCGGGACCGCACGTCCACCTCCTCGAAGTTCACCGGCGTGTGGCCTGCCCGCTCGGCCATCTGCAGCCGGTACGGCTCCTTGTCGAGGGCGATGACCTTCGCGGCGCCGAGCGCACGGGCGCTGTCCATCGCGAACTGCCCGACCGGGCCGGCGCCCCACACGGCGACGACGTCGGTGGGCTGGATGTCGCACATGTCGGCGCCCATGTAGCCGGTGGGCAGGATGTCGGACAGGAACAGCACCTGTTCGTCGGTGAGGTCGGACTCGATCTTCAGGGGGCCGACGTCGGCGAACGGCACCCTCGCGTACTGCGCCTGACCGCCGGCGAACCCGCCGGTCAAATGGGAGTAGCCGAAGATCCCGGCGACCGGGTGGCCGAACATCTTCTCGGCGATCCCGGCGTTGGGGTTGGAGTTCTCGCAGCAGGAGTACAGCTCGGCGGCGCAGGCGCCGCACGCGCCGCACGCGATCGGGAACGGCACCACGACCCGATCGCCGACGCGCAGCCGGCCTGGGTCGACGCCCCGGCCGACCTCGATCACCTCGCCCATGAACTCGTGGCCCATGACGTCGCCGTCCTGCATCGTGGGCACGTACCCATCGAGCAGGTGCAGGTCCGAGCCGCAGATGGCGGTGGAGGTGATCCGTACGATGGCGTCCCGGTCGTTCAGGATCTTCGGGTCTGGCACGTCACGGACCTTGACCTTGTTGCGGCCGGCCCAGGTGTTCGCCCTCACTCGCCTGCCCCCTTCGCGAACTCGGAATCCGACAGCGGCTGCGCCGGACGCTGCGGGAACTCCTTGCGGGCCCGCTTGCCCCACGGGGCACCCTCGGACCGGACCACCTGCCCGGTCTCCAGCACCTGCTTGAGCCGGCGCAGGTCGTCGTCGAGCTGCTGGTGCGGTTCCTCACCGAAGTACCTGGCGACCGCCTTGCCGACCGCGCCGCCCGGGATGTCGTACGACATGACGACGTGCACCTCGGTGCTGACTCCATCCGGGGCGGGTACGAACCGGACCGTGCCGGCGTTCGGCACGTCGGCGTTCCCGGTGGACCGCCACGCGATCTTCTCGCCGGGCGCCTCGTCGATGATCTCCGCGTCCCACTCGACGTTCTTGCCGAAGGGCGCGCTGGCGGACCAGTGGCTCGTACGGTCGCCGGTGGCCTGGATCTTCTCGAGGTGTGCCATGAACGTCGGGAGGTTGTCCAGGTCACGCCAGAACGCGTAGACCGTGGGCGCAGGTTTGCGGATGGTTGTCGTGGCTGTCAGCTCCATGGATCCTCCTTCGCGTGAGCCTCGTACCGCTGGCGCCGAACCGGTCTTCCTGGCACGGGTGGCCTGCACTGCGGTCAGCAGGTCCACCACAGTGATCCCGACGATGGCGCCAGTGACACCGACGAGGCGACGCCGGCGGTGCCCGCTGCGGTGGGCGATGGCCACCCCGAGAGACGCCAGGTCCATCGCGTCGCCCGCGACCCGGGTCCACGCCCAGATGCCCTTGCGCCGGCTCGCCAGGAGGCCGGCCGCGTGGACCAACTCCCGCGCCCCGACAAGCGGCACCACCGCCCGGGATGTCGAGGAGTCGTCCACCCCGCTGATCCGGCGCACCGTGTCCGGTGCCGCGAGCTGTGCCACACCCAGACCGAGACTGATCCAGCCGAGCCGGCGTCCTCGCCGTCGCACGTCTTCCTGCCTGGCCTGGGCAGCCTCTCGGGTTGCTAGTTGAGTCACGGGTAGCCTCCGTATCCGGTCGCAGCCCGGCCGAGCCATTCCGGCTCATGCAAGTCCGGGACGAGACCCGTAGAGGCCCGAATACCCCTCGGAAACCACCTCAATCCGTGCATCGGTCGCGGAACGGAGGTGATCCCTGTCCCGCTGCTCAGCACGGCGTACCGGCCGCGACCGCCAGCAGCGGTACGGCCACGTCGTCGACCCCGGTCAAGCGCCCGTATCCGGATGGGGGTCCACGGGCTTCACCGCGGCGGCGCTTCGACCGGCGAAGCGCCGCCGCGGTGCGGGCTCAGGTCGGGTCCTGATCCTCCGGACTCCGAGCTCGCCGGGTCAGGCCGTCGCCATCTTGCGGACGTTCTCGCCCTGGGCGAACACCTCGACCATCTTGGCGCAGAAGGCCGGCAGGTCATTGGGGTTGCGGCTGGTGACCAGGCCGTTGTCGACCTGTACCTGTTGGTCGACCCAGTTTCCGCCCGCGTTGCGGATGTCGGTTCGCAGACTGGGGAAGGAGGTGACGGTCCGACCGTTGACCATGCCGGTCTCGACCAACGACCAGGGGCCGTGGCAGATCGCCGCCACCGGCTTCTGTTGCTGGAAGAACGCCCGGACGAAGTCCATGGCCTGCGGGTTCATCCGGAGCCGGTCGGGGTTGACCGTCCCGCCCGGCAGCAGCAGGGCGTCGTAGTCGGCCGCATTGGCCTCGTTGACGGTCCGGTCCACCCGATAGCGGTTGGCCGGGTCGATGTCCTGGTTCATCGACTGGATCTCGCCGGAGTTCAAGGAGATCAGGTGGACCTCGGCACCCGCCTGCTCGGCGGCGGCCCGGGACTGGGTGTACTCCACGTCCTCCACCCCGTCGGCGGCGAGGCAAGCGACTCGTTTGCCGGTCAGTGGCTGCTGGCTCTGCGCCATCTTGGGTGGCCTCTCCCTCGTGGCGCCGCCCCGTCGGCGGCGCATCGTTGCGCTCGCGGTCGCCTTCCCGGTGTGGGAACCGGGAAACAGCGCCGATCGCCGATCGAGGGCGGACGGGGTGACCCGCTCGCCGATCAGACAGAGCGCGGACGAAGGGCGGGACTGCTTCCTGCCGATGCGGGTAACGGACTGAACCACTGGCGCCGAGGACCCGGAAAGGCCGACATGACTCTCCCTACCGCCTCCCTCCCACTGCCGTCGGGCCAGACCATGCCCGTGCTCGGCCAGGGCACGTGGTACCTGGGTGAACGCCCGGAGCGACGCGGGGCGGAAATATCCGCACTGCGCACTGGCCTGGACCTGGGCATGACCTTGATCGACACCGCGGAGATGTACGGCGACGGTGCTTCCGAGGAGCTTGTCGGCGAGGCCGTTGTCGGACGACGCGATGACGTGTTCCTGGTCGACAAGGTGCTGCCGTCGAACGCGAGCCGGCAGGGGACCGTGCAGGCCTGCCGCCGCAGCCTGCAGCGACTCGGCGTCGACCACATCGACCTCTATCTGCTGCACTGGCGCGGCAGCCATCCACTCACCGAGACGATCGAAGCGTTCGCCGAACTCGTCGAAGCCGGCGACATCGGGCAGTGGGGCGTGAGTAACTTCGACCTCTCCGACATGACCGAGCTACTCGACGCGGGTGGGAACGACTGCGCGACCAACCAGATCCTCTACAACCTGACCCGGCGAGGTCCTGAGTACGACCTGCTGCCGTGGCTACGTGAACACCGGATCCCGGTGATGGCGTACTCCCCGATCGAGCAGGGGCGGGTACTCGGCCACGACCGGGTCGCGGAGGTCGCCGCCCGGCACGGGGCGACGCCCGCCCAGGTCGCGTTGGCCTGGGTGCTGAGGCAGGAGATGGTCGCGGCCATTCCCCGATCGTCCAACTCGGAACACACCCGGGAGAATGCGGAAGCGCGCGACCTGCACCTGACCGAGGAAGACATCAGGGCACTCGACGTGGCGTTCCCGCCACCTGCTGGCCCGCAGCCGTTGGAGATGTTGTAGGGCCGGTCGGCTGATTCTGCCGGCGCGACTATCTTCCGGTGTGGGACCGCTCCCCGCCCTTCTCGTCCCGCCAGCCGCCGGGTTGGGGGTGATAGCCGTAGGCGGCAGCTCGTACCGTCTGCTCGTTCTCCAGCCCCGAGCCGATGGCGCCGCCGACAGTGGCCAGTGAGCTGGTGATCCAGGCGAGCGCCAGATAATCACCGGCATTCACCGGGCGCTGCAGAACCTGTTCCAGCACGGATGTGTCGATCAACAGCGCCCCGACGAGCACCGTACCCACGAACAGCACCACGTAGGACACCGTGGTGGCCAGAGTGAGAGTGAGGACCGTACCCAGGTTGAAGAGCCGTGCCAGCTCAACCGGCGTCTCGCGGCTCGGTCTCTCCCACAGGTCGTGCGCAACGATCAACCAGGCCACCAACGCGGTCAACCCGAGCACCATGATCACCGTGAGCCGGAGTCCGCCGAGGGCATCGCCCATCTGCCAGATGGTGTCCGTGGTGAGCGCGAACGCAGCCGTGCCGAACGCGCCGACCAGCAATTTGGACAGGCCCAGCAGTGCACGTCCAGGTCGGTTGGCTCGGACCATGCCGGTCAACAGGCGAACTCGGCCGATCAGCCCCGAGGCGAGGTAACGCCGCTCGCCGGAGTCGGCCCCGCCGATCACTCGATGGACGGCGGGAACACGCCGTTTCGTCTCTGCCGGTGCCCGCTCGGCCGGCGGTATCCGGTGGTCGGAGGCGTCGGCCAGCAGCCGGCCCACGAGATCCGGAACGGCTGCGCGGACCGAGTGCATCTGACGCAGTCCCAGCGCGGGCAGGGAGATGACCCCGATGTGACGTTGGCCGGACGTCTGCGCGACCAGGGGCGCCCGCTCGGCATGCAGTGGCAGGTCGGTCAGGCAGATGGCGACGTCCCACTGGTCGTCCGCGCGCCGCCTAGCAAGATCATCGAGCAGCGCTTCCGCGCCGCCGTCGCGGCGCGGCACCACCTCCCCCCAACCCTCCCGGACGGTCCACCGCACGTCCGCGCTCACCCGCTCGGTGAGCCCTCTGGCCAGCTCCGAAGTGAGCCGCGCGGCGACCCGGGCGGGGTGATCCGGTGGGGTTGCTACCAGTCCCACGACGATCTCCGGGCCCTGTCGTTCGCTCTGGGTCACCGCTGCTCCTCACCGGTGGTCGGGCTCGGCGCCGACGGCGAGTGCCGGGGGCGTTGAGGCGTCGTCACGGCAGATCCCTTGCCGACTGACATGGTGGTGGAGCCAGGCCGCCGAGGGCGGCGCCCCGACGATTCGTACCGCGTCGACACGACGCCTGCTCGAACCGGACGGCCCGCCCACGCAGCCTAGAAGACCATGCCGAAGGGTGCAGCGGATTCGCTGGGTTGAGTCGTCCCGAAGCCGGCCGCCACCCTGCCTCCGCCGACGAGGTGGGTCACAGGAGCCGGCCGTCGTGGGCGAGCAGGGCGATCTGGGTACGGCTCTCAAGATCCAGCTTGGTCAGGATGTGCGAGACGTGGGCCTTCACCGTCGTCACGCTCATCAGCAGCTCGCCGGCGATCTCGGCGTTGGAGCGGCCTCGCGCGATGGCCAGCACGACGTCGCGTTCCCGGGGTGTGAGCAGGGCCAATCGGTTGTTCGCCCGATCGTACGACTCGGCGTCGGAGGCGACCCGCTGCATGAGGCGGCGGGTCACGCCCGGAGACAGCATCGGGTTGCCGGCGGCCACCGCGCGTACCGCTTGGCTGATCTGCTCGGGCGGGGTGTCCTTGAGGAGGAAGCCGCTCGCGCCGGCACGCAGGGCTCGTAGCACGTGCTCGTCGGTGTCGAAGGTGGTGAGCACGATGATCTCGGGTGGTCGGTGGCGGCGGCGCAGGCGCTCGGTGGCGGTGATGCCGTTGACGCCGGGCATCCTGATGTCCATCAGCACCACGTCGGGCAGGTGCCGGTCCACCGCGGTGATCGCCGTGGCGCCGTCGGCCGCCTCGCCCACGACGGCGATCCCGTCCGCGCCGTCGAGCATCAGCGTGAGCATTCCCCGTACGAGAGGATCGTCGTCGACGATGATGACCCGGATCGGCGGGGTCACGTCGGCCATGGCAGCCACGCGGTGAGGTGGAACCGGCCTGCGGCGTCGACGTGGTGGGCGACGCGACCGCCGGTGAGCGCGGCGCGTTCGGCGAGGCCGATCAGGCCGGTGCCGGCGCTGTCGGTGGCACCGCTGTCCGGTGTGGTCGGGTTGCTCACGGCGATGCTCAGTCCGGAGCCGGGCGCGCCGCCGAGCACCAGGCGGACCGGCTGCCCGGCGGCGTGCTTGCGGGCGTTCGTCAGTGCCTCCTGTGCGATCCGGTAGGCGGTGCGGCCCACCGGCGGCGGAATCTCGGCCGGTGGGCCGAGCGGGTCGTGGACCTCGATCTGTTGCCCGGCGGCCCGCGCCTCGTCGACCAGGCGGGGCAGGTCGGCGAGGGTCTGTCCGGGTGGCGCGTCGGTCGGCGCATCGGTGTCGTCGTTGCGCAGCAGGGTGATGACCTCGCGTAGCTCGTCGAGGGCGTGGTGCGCGCTCGCTCGGATCACCCCCGCGGCGGCGCTGAGCCGCTCGGGCGGCGCGTCCGGCCGGTACTCCATCGCACCGGCGGCAGCCGCCAGCAGGGACAACCGGTGGGCCAGCACATCGTGCATCTCCCGCGCGATTCGGCTGCGCTCCGCCGCGCGTGCCTCGCCAACCCGCCGTTCCTGCTCCTGCTCGGCCCGCCGGGCCCGCTCCCGCAGCGCCGCCAGCAACGCGTGCCGGGCCTGTGCCCAGGTGCCCCAGCCGAGCAGGGCGGCGTACGCGACCGACATCAGCACCAGCCGCCAGCCGTACGGCAGGCTGGGCGCCGGCCGCCAGAACGCCTGCACCGCCTCGCCCGCCACGCCGACCGCCGCCACCACCGCCGCCTGCCGAAACGGTCGGTTGCGGGCGGTGAAGAGCACCGCGAAGCTGGCCACCGGCGTGGCTACCGCAGACAGCGCGACGAGCAGACCGGCCAGCACGCCACCGACCCGCGGGTGGCGCAGGACCACCGGAACGAGGGCCAGGGCGGTCACCGCCAGCGCGACATCGAGGACGGCCAGACCGTCCGAGCTGGATCGGGTTGCCGACCAGAGCATGGTCGCGACGAGGACACCGACCGCCAGGGTCGTCACGCCGGCCGGGACGGAACGCCACGTCCTCGGCCGCCCGACCTCGCACGCCGCGGCATCCACATCGCGCAGGCTACTGGGCTCGCCACGCGCCGGACCACCTCCTTTGGTAGTACGCCGGGTCACCGGAGGACGTACCCGTCGTGGCGTCTGGACCGACGTGTCCGGCCCGGCCCGGTCCGCAGACTCAGGCCATGACGAACAACCCTCTCCTTCGACGAGCCGCGGTGGCGGCCGGTGCGGTCGTAGTGGCGGTGGCCGAGTTCGCGCTCCTGCGCTCGGTGGCCGGCGTCGACCTGGCGGTCCGCTCCGGAGGCGCTACCCGGCCGGTCACGATGGGCGCGGTCATCGGGGCGACCACGGTCGCGGCACTGGCGGGCTGGGCGCTGCTCGCGGCGCTGCACCGCTTCACCAACCGCGCCCACGTCTGGTGGACCTCGGTCGCGGTCGTGGTTCTGCTGCTCTCGCTCGTGGTCGGCCCACCCAGTGGTGTCGGCGGGGGAGCGAAGGCGGCCCTCGCGCTGCTGCACCTGAGCGTCGGCCTCATCCTCATCCTCGGCCTGTCCCGGCCGCGTCCGCAAGGGGCGACGCGATGACCGCGTTGACCGTACGCAAACAGGACGGGGCCTTCGTCCTCGACTCCGGTGCGACCGGGCCGCGTGCCTCGCTGCGTACCGGCTGGACCTGGCGGTGCGGCGAGATCCGCACCGGCACCGGCCGCTGGACGGTCGAACCGACCGGCCGCCGACGCACCGGTTTCACCGCCCAGGGTCAGCACGGCGTGCCGGTGCGGCTCGACCCGGACCGGTCGCACGTGCCAGGGCCCGGCGGGGTGACCCGCTGGAAGGCCGGTCATGGCGGAGGTGAGCTGGTCCGCGACGGGAACCGCATCGTCGTGCGCCTCCCCGGCCCACTGGGCGGGCCGATCCGCGTCGACGTCACTGGCGAGTGGGCCGAGGTGGAGCTGGTGGTGCTCACCGCCTGCTTCGCACTGATGAGTCGACGGCGGAGGCGCACCCTGATCATGATGGCGGCCGCCAGTGGGGGGAGTGGGTGACGGGGCCGAGCGCCGTCACGGCTACCGGGAAGCGGACCGATGGTTTCAGTTCGCGTAGTCCGGCCACCCCTGGACATCTTCAGTTAACAAACCTAATAATTAGCCTCCCGTCGATATCCCTCGGCCGGGCACCCCTCGAGAGGACCGGATGGCGCGCAGATTACGTACACCGTTGCTGGCTGCCCTGGCAGCCCTGGTCTCCGCCGCCGCGGCGACCCTGACCTTCGCTTACCCGGCCCTGGCCGCCGGCCCGACGGCGGTCTTCAGCAAGACGTCCGACTGGGGTACCGGCTGGGAGGGTCGCTACACCATCACCAACGGCGGGTCGAGCACGATGACCGGCTGGCAGGTGGCCTTCACCCTGCCGACCGGCACCACCCTCGGCTCGTACTGGGACGCCACCGTCAGCAGCATCGGGCAGCGGCACACCTTCACCAACCGCTCGTGGAACGGCGCCCTGGCCCCCGGCGCGTCGGCGTCGTTCGGCTTCCTGGCCACCGGCTCCGGCTCGCCCGTCGACTGCACACTCAACGGTGCCGCGTGCGGTGGTGGCGCACCCCCCACCACGACACCGCCGACCACCGCACCCCCGACCACGACACCGCCGACCACCGCGCCACCCACGACACCGCCGCCGACCACCACACCGCCCACGAGCCCGCCGCCGAACACGGGGTTGCCGAAGCACGCGCTGATCGGCTACCTGCACGCCAGCTTCGCCAACGGCGCCGGATACCTGCGGATGGCCGACGTGCCCGACGACTGGGACATCGTCAACCTCGCCTTCGGCGAACCCACCTCCGTCACCTCCGGCGACATCCGCTTCCAACTCTGCCCGGTTGCCGAGTGCCCCAGTGTGGAGACCGAGGCCCAGTTCACGGCGGCGATCCGCGCCAAGCAGCAGCAGGGCAAGAAGGTGCTGCTGTCCATCGGCGGTCAGAACGGGCAGGTGCAGCTCACCACGACCGCCGCCCGTGACACGTTCGTCCGCTCGGTGTCGGCGATCATCGACCGGTACGGCCTCAACGGCCTGGACATCGACTTCGAGGGCCACTCCCTCTACCTCAACACCGGCGACACCGACTTCCGCAACCCGACCACCCCGGTCGTGGTGAACCTGATCTCGGCGATCCGCGAGCTCCAACAGCGCAACGGAAGCGGCTTCGTGCTCACGATGGCCCCGGAGACGTTCTTCGTGCAGCTCGGCTACCAGTTCTACGGCTCCGGCCCCTGGGGTGGCCAGGATCCCAGGGCCGGGTCGTACCTGCCGGTGATCTACGCGCTGCGGGACATCCTCACCGTCCTGCACGTCCAGGACTACAACTCCGGTCCCATCGTCGGGCTCGATGGTCAGTACCACACCATGGGCAGCGCCGACTTCCACATCGCGATGACCGACATGCTGCTGGCCGGCTTCCCCGTGGCCGGCAACGCCAACGCGGTCTTCCCCGCACTGCGCGAGGACCAGGTCGCGTTCGGCGCGCCCTCCTCTACCAGCGCCGGCAACGGCTACCTCGCCCCGGCGGGCGTGCAGCAGGCGGTGACCTGCCTGGTCCGAGGCCAGAACTGCGGCGCGTACACCCCGCGCAGCGGAACCAACCCCAACTTCCGAGGGCTCATGACCTGGTCGATCAACTGGGACCGTTACTACTCCTGGGAATTCCGGCTGAACCACGGCCCGTTCCTCAAGGCGCTGCCCTGACCGCGAGACGGGTGCAGCCAGCCGGGATCAGGATCGCGGCCCGGTCGATCCGGACCGGGCCGCGACCTGGCACAGCAACCCCGAACCGGCCGCCTGCACAGCTGCCGGCGGAGCACTTCCGGTGGCGACGTCGGCGTGCTTTGGTGTGAGCACATCACCACCGCGCGTCGCTGGAGGCAGAGATGACCCGGGTTGTTGGTAAAGGTTTCCTGGCCGGTCTGACCGCTGGCGTCCTCATCGCAACGCTCGGCCTGCCCGGCGTCGCCACGGCCGGGCCGCGGGCGCGAACCGTGTCGGCCTGCACGCTACGACCACTGCCCCTACCAGCGGACCTGAATGGCGACGCTCGGGTGGTCGACCCGACCGGTCGATTCATCGCCGGCACCGGCTATCGGATCGATGGCGAGGATCGGCAGCCGCTGCTGCTGCTCTGGGCCACGCGGCCCGGGGTGTGGAACCAGCCCCGCCTCACCGTCGTCGACGTTCCAGCGACGCCGCAGGTCGAGAGCATCAACCGGTACGGTGTCGCCGTCGGCAGTGCCTACGTCGGCGACGTCTACCGCCCCTGGCGCTATGTGCAGGGGCGGCTGGAGTGGCTACCCGTCCCGCCAGTGGTCGCCAACGTCTCGGCGCAGAGCATCAACTCGCGCGGTGACATCGTCGGCAGCGGCGCCGTCGAGGAGACCGAGACGGCTCTGCCGCTGCTCTGGCCCGCCGACCGGCCGGGCACTGTCGAGGTGATCGACGCCCCGTCCAACTCTGGCACGACGGAGATCTTCGACGACGGCACCATCGTCGGCGGCACCCCCGTATTCGGCTGGGTACGCCATCCCGACGGGACGACCGATCGACTCACCGTGCCCGGCGCCCGGTGGGCGTGGGTCTACGCGGCCCGGGGCAACTGGGCGGTTGGCCGCTTCGGCACCGGCAGCGAGGACGAGGAGAGCACCCTGGTGCGCTGGGATCTGCGCACCGGCGTGGCCGCCGCCGTGCACCCGGCGCTGGTGTCGCCGCAGGGCGTCAACAGTCAGGGCACGGTGCTCGGCGACCCGGCCGTCGATCACGACGGCCGGCTCGTCACCCTGCCCGGCGCCATCCCGGGCGTCCAAATCATCATCGGCTGGGGAATCGCCGACGATGGCCTCGTCGTCGGGTCGGTCAACGGCGGCACCCGACTGCTCCCGGCGCGCTGGACCGACTGCTGACATGGTCGCCGCCGCGACCTGTGTACCGACCGGAGGCCGACCCTTCCCAAGAGGGCCGGCCTCCGATCGCGTCAAGCCGCGGCCACCCGGTGCCGCGCGGCGTTCGCCAGGCCGTTCAACGTGGTCAGGTCAGCCGCACCCAGGTACGAGTCCGACATCATGACCACCACCACGTAGTGGCCGACCGCGGCGGCGACATAGCCGACGTAGCGGTCGCCTTCGTCGTAGGTGCCGAGGAACAGCACCGAGTCCGGCCCGAGGTGGTCCTCGGCGACCGGGTCGAAGCCCTCCTCGTCGCCACCCACCCCGCACCGGGCGAGCTGCGCCTTCAGTTCGGTGAGGTACGCGTGTGCGCCATCGCCGCCGTACCGGGCGACGTTCTCGTAGATCCGGAAGCGGGTACCCAGATCGGCCGCCTGGGTGCGGCTCACGACGGGCCCGGGCACGGGCGTGTCCGCGCACGGCTGGGGTAGCAGCGGCCACACGAGCCCGTCCTCCACCGGCCCCGGCACGGCTCCGCCGAGATCGTCCGGCTGCAACATGACCCGGTCAGGGATTCCCCGTGGCCGCTGCTGCGCCGCCGCCGGCCCGCTCACCGAGACCAGCCCCAGGATCATGGCCGTCATCACCATCAGTGTCCTTCGCATGCGAACCATCCTGCGCATCGTCGGCGAGCGATGGATCGGCCGGCATACTCAGCCCCTCCTGGGTACACGTACCCCCCCAGGCCTATCCGAGCAGCGTCGCCGTCGCGGCCAGCGTGCCCAGCGACAGGGTCGTGGTCACGACGACCGCCCGGTTGGCGATGGTCTCGCCGACGCCGTACTCCTGGCCGAAGATGAACGTGTTCTGCGCTGTCGGCAGGCCCGCGCACACCACCACGGCGAGCAACTGCGGCGCGGACAGGTGCAGGGCCAGCCCGGCCACGTACGCGATCACCGGCTGCGCGACGAGCTTCAGCGTGGCGAGCACGGCCAGCTCGGCCAGGTCGGCCGGCTCTGCCCGCGCCCCCGCCGGGCGGTGCAGCGACGCGCCGAGCGCGATCAGGGCGGCCGGAACCGCTGCGCCCGCCAGCAGGGCGAGCGACGCGTCGGCTGCCGACGGCAGGTGCAGGTCGGCAGCCGAGCACGCCACACCGAGCAGCGACGCCAGGATCACCGGGTTGCGTACCGGTAGGGAGGCGATACGGCGGACCCGCACCCGCCCGGCCGGGTCGCTGTGCCGGTCCAGGGCGATCAGGACCACGGGCGTCACCACCAGCACCTGTAGCAGTACCACCGCCGCCAGGAACGACACGTTGCCGAGCACCTGTGTCGCGATCGGAATGCCGAGGTTCGCCGAGTTCACGTAGCCGGCGGCCATGCCCCAGATCGGCCGTTCGCCGGGCAGACGACCGAACAGCCGACTCGCGCCGACCCAGCCGAAGCCGACGACCGCGGCAGTGCTCATCCCGAAGGCGAGCAGCGAGCGGCCGGCGAACCCGGAGAGTGGCATTCGGGACAGGGCCAGGAACAGGGCGGACGGCATCGCGAGGTGGAACACGAACCGGCCGAGCACCGTCACCACCGCCTCGCCCAGCAGGCCCCGGCGACAGGCCCCGTAGCCGACCGCGGTGAGGATCCAGATCGGTACGAACGCCGATACCAGGCTCATCCGAGCGTTACTCGCGGCCGAGGGACAGGAGCAGACCGACGGCGACCAGGGCGATCCCGGCGGTGGCGGTGTATGCCGGAAGCTGGGCCGGGATGCCGAGGTAGACGGTGATGCCGAGGATGCGGGACAGGCCCCAGGGCAGCAGCGCGAGTTGGTCGTTCCACACCGTCAGCGCGCGTTCCAGGCCCACCGCCGAGACCAGGGCGGACAGTGCGCCCAGCGGCACGCCCACGGCGGTGAGGGTCAGTCCGACCGCGCTTGCGCGACGCAGGCCGTAGCGGTCCCGCAGGACCACCGCCGTGACCACGAACAGCCAGCAGAACGCCGCGAACGCGACGGTGACGTACGCCGCGCGCAGGCCCGGCGCGGTCCAGAAGGCGAACCAGTAGCCGCCGGGTCCGCGCGGGGCGAGCGCCGCCAGGAGAAGGACGCTGCGCAGCAGCGCGACACCGCCGAGCGCGGCCCACAGGTGGAACGGATCCCGACGGCCGACGACGAGGCGTACGACGAGGGCGAACAGCGCCCATCCACCGAGGGTGACCAGCAGGTGTGCCGGCGCGGCGAACCAGGTCAACACGAGCCGGCTGGCCACCAGGACCACGGCCGGGACCAGCCACACCATCAGCCGGTCCGCTCGAGTGCGGGGTGTCGGCAGCGCGGCGACCCGCCACGGCCGGAGCGCGCCGAGCAGCAATCCGCGCGCGGCGGCCGCGCCGAACCCGCGCCCGCGCAGGCCGAGCAGCAGCACCAGCAGGATCGACGCGAGCAGCGCCCGGGCCGCCCAGGCCATCGCCGGGTCCCGGTCGGCGCGGCGTGCGCCGAGGTCGGCGGCGGTGAAGTTGTACGCCGGCAGGTCCAGGTCGGCGTGGTAGCGCTGCCGGTGCGCGTCGCGCGCATCCTGGTACGCGGCCGCTGCCCGCCGCCAGTCGTGACGGGCGGCGGGTGCGCCCGTGTCCAGCCACTGCGCGTGCCGCAGCACCATGGTCCGGTACGCGCTCAGCGTCTCGAACAGGTCGACCTGGTAGTCGAGCGTCGCGGTGAAGCGTCCGCGCAGTTCGGCGTCCCGCCAGGTCGCCGGGTCGGTCGCGGCCACCAGGTCGCGCATGCGCCGGGCCAGCGCGACGGCCTGCGTACCCTCCTGGATCGCCTCGTCGACGCGGCTGCCGGTCACCGCGTAGATGCTGTCCTGAGCTGCGGAGTCGCCGGTCGGGATGTCCCACTCGAAGATCCACATCATGGGCGGCGGTTCCAGCCCGAGCGCCCGTACCGAGCGGTCGGCGTACGGACCGATGTAGAGGCCCCTGGTGACCGCCGGGCGGGACAGCGCCATGGCCTGCCCGATCGCGGCGACGGTGCCCGGGTCGGCGGAGAACGTGCGGTACGCCCAGTCCGCCGTCACCTGCGCCGGGTCGGCCTGCGGATCCCAGGCCAGGCGGCCGACGGCGTACGTGTTGAGGTCGTAGAGCTGCCAGAACCCGGCGCGCAGGTACAGCGACATGGGTCCGGCGCGCAGCGGTCCGCCGTCCTGGGTCCAGTTCCAGACGCCCTCGACGTTTGCGTTGGCGGCGAGGAACGCGCGCAGCGCCTGGCGGTGCAGCGGGCCGAGGTCGTTGGGCAGCGAGCCGAACCCCTCGAACTCGCGCCGGGCCTGGAACTCCACGATCCGGCGGTGCCCGCCGCCCAGCAGCGTGGTGTTCAGCGGCAGGTGGCTGTAGAAGTCGCCGAGGGTGTACTTGGTGGAGACGATCAGGTGCGGGTCGTCGAGCCCGCCGAGGACCTGCGCGTACGACTCCGGGTTGGTGTGCAGGTCGCCGACCGCGCCGACGCCCACCGTCCAGGTCCGGAAGATGATCTCCTTTCCGGCCGGGCCCGCCGTGTCCAGCAGCGCCCGCAGCATCGCGCGTACGGACGCTTCCGTGGTGACCGCGAGCCGGGACGAGTAGTCCCAGCCGGTTCCGGCGTACACCTCGCCGCCCTCGCCGATGCGGACCATGAGGCCGTCGACGAACGGCATGCTCTCGAACAGTTCGGCCAGGCCGGCCTGGTAGACCGCCCACAGCCGTGGGTCGGCCACGTCGAGGCCGCCGACGGTCCGCGTCAGGTACGCCTCCACCGGGGGCGACACCGCGAGCATGTCGGTCAGCAGGAAGACCTTCATCCCCATGTCCTCGGCGTACCGGAAGACGGGCCCGAACGCCGTGACCATCGCCCGCGCCCGGTCGACGTGCGGGTCGCCGGGCGGATAGACCGCGCGTCCGTCGCCGACCGTGGCGAACGTGACGTACTCCAGGAAGCCGGGCACGACGATCCCGTTGTAGCCCTGCGCCACCGAGTGGTCGACGAGCTGGCGGAACTGCGCGTCGATGCGGGCCACCGCGGCGGCGTCCACCCACGGCGCTCGGGGCAGCACCGCCGACGCGACCACGTCGGTGTTCAGGCCGTAGTCGTCGCCGGCCGCGAAGGCGGCCGGGTCGGGCTCGCGGCCCACCGAACCGGCGTCGGTCAGCCGCAGGCCGAGCCGGGGGGTGACCACCCGGCCGGTGTCCGCCGGGGGGAGCGCCTCCACTCCGGAGCGGATCCGGTCGGCCAGCTGGTACATCCCGGCTGCCACGCCCGCGACATCACCGCCCTGGACGGCCAACTCGGTGCCACGCACGTCGAGCCGGTACGACTCGGGCGTCCCACCGAGCGCGGCCAGCACGCCCGCCCGCAGCGTGCGTACCGCGGACAGGTCGGGGGGCCCGCCGCCCGCCGTACCGGTGCCCGGCGCGGTGGTCGCGGACCCGGCCGGGGCGAGCACCGGCCGGGGCCGGCCGCGGAAGACGACCGCGTCGGCGACGGCGGTCGCGGCCTTGGTGAGCCGGGGATTGTCGGGTACGACGAGGGACGTCAACGGCGGGACCGGCGCGGGCGTCCGCGCCGGCGCCGCGACCGCCTCCTCGCCCGGCACGGCGGCGGGGGAGTGGCTCAGCCCCAGCGTGTCGCCGACCGCCCAGGCCGTGGCCGCGCCGAGCGCCACCACGATCGCCACGGCGACGAGCAGCGGGTACGGCCTGCGAGGCTGGGCAACGTGAGCCACGCTCGCATGGTAGTGGTCGCACCGGCCATCGTCCTCGACGCGCGGAAGCCGGCGGCGAGCGTCGTCGGGCTACCCGTTGCCGGCACCATCTCCGCTCGGAGTCAGGACGTGTCGGGTCCGGTCCCCGGTCCAGGCCGCTTCGAGGATCGCGGTCAGGCTGGCGGTGTCGGTCGGGCCCGGGTGGTTCTGGATGAGGCGGGTGACGCCGGTGGCCATCTCCGCGAAACGTGGCAGGTCGGCGCGGGCCACGCCGATGTCCGCCAGGGTGCGGGGGATGCCGATGTCGGCGAGGAGACCGTCGAGCCAGGTGAGGAACGCGTCCGCGGCCTCGGCATCGGAGGCGTCGGCCACGTCGAGCCCGCACACCCCGGCGAGGATCGCCAACCGGTCCTCCACGGCATCCCGGGCCGCGTCCAACGCGTACGGCAGGAGCAGTCCGACGCCCAGGCCGTGCGGGGTGTGCGTGGCCGCGCCGATGGGGTACTGGAGGGCGTGCGGGGCCGCGTTGCCCGCGTGGGAGAAGGCGAGCCCGGCGAGCATCGACCCGTACGACATGTCCGCGCGCGCGTCCCGGTCGCCGCCGTTGCGGACCGCACGACGCAGGCTCCGGGCGATCCGCTCCGCGGCCAGGAGCGCGTAGTGGTCGGTGATCGGGTTACGGCCGAGGAACACCTGCTCCACCGGGTCGCGTGGTCCGTGGGCCCGGGGTCGCGCGGTGTAGCTCTCCACGGCGTGGCAGAACGCGTCGATGCCGGAGTGGGCGGTGACGGTCGCCGGGCAGGAATAGGTGAGTTCGGGGTCCACGATGGCGAAGTCGGGCACGATGTGGACGCTGGAGACCCCCACCTTCAGCTCGCGGTCCGGGTCGGTCAACACCGAGACGGGGGTGAGTTCGGAACCGGTCCCGGACGTGGTCGGGACCGCGACGAGGGGGAGGGTCGGCCCCGGCACCCTCGACTCGCCGTAGAAGTCGCGCGGCGTCCCCCCGTGGCGTCGGATGACGCCGACGATCTTGGCGAGGTCGATCACCGTGCCACCCCCGATGGCGAGGATCACGTCGGCCTCCATCTCGTTGGCGACCGCGACGGCCACGGCGACGTCGGCGAGTGGCACGTCCGACGTCGCGTCCGAGAACACCTCGACGACGTCGACCCGCTCCCGCACGGCGGCCACGATCTCGGCGACGCCCGGTTGGCCCAGGAGAACCTGGTCGGTCACCACGAGGACCCGCGATCCACTCTCGGCCACCACCCGGGGGATGTTCTGCGCGACCCCTTCGCCCACGATGAGCTGGCGTGGTCCGCGGACGGTCTCAAGCATGTCGGTGCCTCTTTCGGAACGTCGGCGGCGATGTGCGGGCGCAAGCTCGGGGCGGCGGGCCGGTCACGGCAGGTCGATCGCCGCGTAGGTGAGGTCGAGGTACTCGAGGATGCCCTCGTGCGACCCCTCCTTGCCGATGCCGGACTGCTTCACGCCCCCGAACGGAGCTGACGGGTCCGAGATCAGACCACGGTTGATGCCGACCATCCCCGTCTCCAGCCCCTCGGTGAACCTCAGCGCCCGCCGCAGGTCACGGGTGAAGACGTACCCGACCAGGCCGTGCTCGGTGTCGTTGGCCTTCGCCAGCACCTCGTCGTCGGACGTGAACGAGATGATCGGCGCAACCGGACCGAAGATCTCCGCCTGCAGCATCCGCGCGTCGTCGGGCACGTCGACGACCACGGTGGGCGGGTAGAAGTGGCCCGGCCCATCCGGACGCTTGCCGCCCACCAGCACCCGGGCGCCCCGATCCACCGCGTCGCCGACGAGCTCGTCGATCGCGGTGACCGAGGCCTCGTCGATCAACGCCCCGACGTCCACGCCGTCGTCCAGACCATGACCCACCGACAGCGCGCCCATCCGCTCGACGAAGCGCGCCGTGAACTCCTCGCGCACCGGCTCCTCGACGTAGATCCGGTTGGCCGCGATGCAGGACTCCCCGATGTTGCGCATCTTGGCCACCATGGCGCCGTCGACGGCGACGTCCAGGTCGGCGTCCGCACACACGATCAGGGCCGCGTTGCCGCCAAGTTCCATCGAGGTACGCAGCACGTTGTCCGCAGCCTGCCGGAGCAGCACGCGTCCGACCTCGGTCGACCCGGTGAACGACAGCTTGCGGGTCCGGTTGTCGGCCAGCAGCGCCGAGACCACCGCGCCGGAACGCTTGGTGGTCACCACGTTGACGACGCCCGGCGGTACGCCCACCTCTTCCATGAGGCGGGCCAGGAACAGCATGGTGAGCGGCGTCTGGCCCGCGGGCTTGGTGATCGTCGTACAGCCGGCGGCCAGCGCAGGAGCGATCTTGCGGGCGCCCATGGCCAACGGGAAGTTCCAGGGCGTCACGAAGACACACGGTCCGACCGGCTTCGGCACGGTGAGGATGCGGTATCCGCCGGCGGGGGCGGCGCTGTAGCGACCCTCGACGCGGACCGCCTCCTCGGCGAACCACCGGAAGAACTCCGCGCCGTAGGACACCTCCGCCCGAGCCTCGGCGAGTGGCTTGCCCATCTCGAGCGTGATCAGCCGGGCGACCTCCTCGGACCGCTCGACCAGTGCCCGGTACGTCGCGGTCAACAACTCCGACCGTTTCCGTGGTGGGGTCGCCGCCCACCCCGGCATCGCCGTGCTCGCCGCCTCCAGGGCGGCGAGCCCGTCGACGACGTCGGCGTCCGCCACCTCGGCGATGGTCTTGCCGGTGGCCGGGTCCTCGACGGCGAAGGTGGCCCCGTTCGTGGCGTCGCGCCAGGCGTCGCCGATCCGGAGCCGCCGGTGCTCGGGGGCCAGGACGGTCATCGGGTCACTCATTGCGTCGCCTCCTGTGATCTTCGTGGTGCTGTGCGGAGTGCCCCAGCGATCGCGCCGTGCGGGTGGACGGACGGGTCACCCGCCCTCGTCGGGGCGAGGGCGAAGGTGTCTCGGTCTGTCCGGCGCGTTACCGCCCCGCCTCGGACAGCGACAGCCCGGTGTCCGCGTCGAACAGGTGCGCACGGTCCAGGTCGACCGTGACCGACAGCCGTTCGCCCGGCGTACCGGTGATGGTGGGTCGTGCCTTGACCTTGAGGATCTCGGTCCCCACCCGGACGTCGACCACCGTGCGGTCGCCGAGCGGCTCGAGCCCGTAGAGCTCTCCCGACAACGACGCGTCCCCGCGCTGCTCGACGGACAGGTCCTCCGCGCGTACGCCCAGCAGCAGCGCACGACCGTCCTCCGCAGTGGTCCAGTGGGGCCGAGGTAACGTCCAGCCGTCCGCACCGACCAGACGATCCCCCTCGGCGCGGCAGGCGAGCAGACTGATCGGCGGGCTCCCGACGAACCCCGCCACCCACTGGTTGGCGGGACGCTCGTACACCTCGGTCGGTGTCCCGACCTGCTGCACGGTCCCCTCCTTGAGGACCGCGACCGCATCGGCCATGGACAGGGCCTCGACCTGGTCGTTGGTCACGTAGACGAAGGTCGCGCCGAGGCTCCGGTGGATACGGGTGAGCTCGGTGCGCATCTCGACGCGGAGCTTGAGGTCGAGGTTCGTCAGCGGCTCGTCCATGAGGAACGCCCGGGGGCTGCGGACCAGCGCCCGAGCCAGCGCGACCCGCTGCATCTCACCGCCGGACAACTGGGCGGGACGACGCTTCAGCAGACGTTCGATGTGCAGCAGCTTCGACATCTGCTCGACGGCGGCCGCGATCTCGCTCGACGAACGGCGGCGTGCCCGCAGCGGTGAGGCGATGTTCTCGTACGCCGTGTGTCGCGGGTAGAGGGCGTAGTTCTGGAAGACCATGGCCAGGTCCCGCTCGGCCGGCGCGTCACCGGTCGCGTCCCTCCCGTCCAGGTGCACCGAACCCGCGTCGAGCTTCTCCAGGCCGGCGATCGCCCGCAGGGTCGTCGTCTTACCCGCCCCGGAGGGCCCGAGCACGACGAAGAACGAGCCGTCCGGCACGTCGAGCGTCACCCCGTCCAGGGCCTGGACCTTGCCGAAGGACTTGCGCAGCCCGTGCGCTGCCACGGTTCCCATCAGGCCACCAGCTCTTCCGTGCGCACGTCGTAGACCGCCGGGGTTCCGCCGGTGTGCCGCAGCCCGACCTTCGCGTCGGGGGCGAAACGAATGGTCGGTGGCATCCGAACCCGTACGTCGCGCTCGCCGCCGTGGTCGACCACGTAGATGATTTCGTCGCCCAACCACTCCGCCGAGACCACTCGGGCCGGGATCGTGCCTTCCGTCCCTGGCGCGGTGACTTCCAGCGCCTCCGGCCGGACGCCGGCCACCAGGCGACGATCGCGCGGCAGGCCTGACGGTGGTGTGAGGACCAGTCCGCCCTGACTGTGCAGCATGCCGTCGACCACCTCCACGTCGACCAGGTTCATCGGCGGGGAGCCGATGAACGCGGCGCAGAAGAGACTCGCCGGGCGGTCGTAGACCTCCAGCGGCGTGCCGATCTGCTCCACGCGGCCCTTGTTGAGGATGGCGATCCGGTGACCGAGCGACATCGCCTCGACCTGGTCGTGGGTGACGTAGACCATCGTCGCCCCCAGCTCCCCCTGCAGGTGCTTGATCTCCGTGCGCATGTCCGCCCTCAACTCGGCGTCCAGATTGGTGAGAGGTTCGTCCATGAGGAACGCGCGCGGTCGTCGCACCAGGGCGCGCGCGAGCGCGACGCGCTGCTGCTCCCCGCCGGACAGTTGGCGCGGTCGCCGGTCCAGAAGGGCACCGAGCCGCATCAGCCGGGCGGCCTCCTCGACCCGCGCGTGCACCTCCTGCTTGGGCAGTCCCTCGGCCCGCAGGGGGAACGCCAGGTTGTCGCGGGTTCGCAGATGCGGGTAGAGGGCGTAGAACTGGAACACCATGGCGATGTCGCGCTCGGCGGGCGGCAGATCATTGACCAGCGTGTCACCGATGCGGATGTCGCCGGACGTCTGCCTCTCCAGGCCGGCGATGGCCCGCAGCGTGGTCGTCTTGCCGCAGCCCGACGGGCCGAGCATCACGAACAGCTCGCCGTGGCCGATGGACAGGTCCACCTGTTCGACCGCGACCGTGCCGTCCGGGTAGCGCTTGTGCAGCGCGGTTACCTCGATACCCGCCATCAGCGTCGCACCGCCCCGAGCGTCACACCGGCGATGAGGTGCCTGCGCACCAGGTAGGCGAAGATGAGCACCGGTAGGGCGAACACCACGGAGGCGGCTGCCACGAGACCCCAGTCGGTGGTGGTGCCGCCGATCAGGCCGGCGATGGCGGGTGGGGCCGTCCGGACGCTGTCGCTGGACGTGAGGAAGATGGCGAACACGAACTCGTTCCACGAGAAGATGAGCGCGAAGACCGCCGTCGCGGCGATGCCGGGTAAGAGCTGGGGAAGTGTGTATCGCCAGAACGCCTGTAGCCGGGTGTAGCCGTCGAGCATGGCGGCGTCCTCGTACTCCGCGGGCACCTCGTCGACGAACCCCTTCATCATCCAGATCGTGAACGGCACGTTGAACGCGGCGTAGATGAGGATCAGGCCGATCTTGTTGTCGATGAGTCCGACCTGGCGGTACATGAGGAAGATCGGGATCACCACCACCACGGGCGGCATGAAGCGGGTGGACAGGATGAAGAACAGTTGGTCCTTCTTGGCCTTCACGGCGAATCGTGAGTAGGCCCAGGCCGCCGGGACTCCCAGCACGGTGGCCAGCACCGTGGAGGCGCCGGCGACCAAGAAGGAGTTGAGGAAGCTGACGGACACGGGCGTACGGCCGTCGCCCTGGGCGACGAACACGTCCTTGTAGTGCTGCAACGTGACGGCGAAGTCGAAGAACTTGGCCGGGATGGCGTAGACGTCCCGGTTCTCCTTGATCGACGTCTCGATCATCCACAGCACCGGAAAGAGCATCACGGCGGCCAGCACGGTCAGCAGCACGACCTCCACCGCGGAGCGGCCCCGGCCGCCGGGGCGGCGCACGGGAGGTGTGTGGTCCCCGGCCGGACCGGTGGACACGGCCTCGTCGACGGAGACGGCCATCAGTCCTCCTTGAGCTTGTTCAGATAACGCAGGTAGAGCTGCGTGAGGACGATGACGACGAGGACCATGAGGATTCCGTACGCTGACGCGGTTCCGGTGTTGAAGCCCAGGAACGCGACCTTGTAGATGTGGAACGACAACGTCTCGGTGGAGACCCCCGGGCCTCCGTTGGTGAGGATGTAGACGAGGTCGAACAGCCGGAACGCCTCGATGGCCCGGAACATCACGGCGATGAGCAACAGCGGCCACACCAGCGGCAGGGTGATGGTGCGGAACTTGAACCACTCGGACGCGCGGTCGATCGAGGCGGCCTCGTAGAGGTACTTGGGCACTGCGCTGAGGCCCGCGAGCGCGATGAGCATGATGAACGGCGTCCACTGCCAGGTGTCGACCACGATCAGCGAGATCAGCGCCGTCCGCTGCCGGGTGAGCCACTCCACCTGCCCGAGGCCGACCGAGCCGAGCATGCTGTTGACCACGCCGAACTGCGCGTCGAGCATGAAGCGCCAGAACAACCCGACCACGACCGGCGACAGCATCATCGGGACCAGGAACAGGGTGGTCAGCGCTCCTCGCCCGCGCGTGCGCCGGGAGATCAGGTAGGCGATGCCGAACCCGAGCACGGTCTGCAGGGAGACCGCGCCGATCACATAGACCAGAGTCGTCAGGGCCCTCGTGTGGACCTGGGCCGACGTCAGGATGGCGGTGTAGTTCCCGAAACCGACGAACTCGGCGGGACCCCCGCGCGTGGCCGAGTAGTCGGTGAAGGACAGGTACAACGACCACAGCAACGGGAAGACCGACATGGCGAGCAACAGCAGGAGCGAGGGGGAGATGAAGGCCACGGCGAGCCCACGGTCGCTCAACCGGCGGGACCGACCCGGCGCAGGTGGCGTCGCGGACGCCACCTGCCCGGGGTGTTCGGTCGTCAGAGGGGCGTCGCTCACAGCCCGCCGCCGCCCTTGCGGTTGCTCGAGTCGAGCACGCTCTGCTGCTCCTTGGCGATGTCGTCGAGCGCGTCCTTCGGGCTCTTCGCGCCGTTGAGGGCCGCGTTCACGTTGGTGTTCTCGATGTCGACGAGGCGCGCGTACTCGGGCACGTTCCACATGTCCCGCATGCGCGGGACCGAGTCGGCGTACACCTTGTTGAACGGCCCGGCGTTGAGGAACTCGGGTGACTGGATCGCGTCGGTACGTGATGGCACGCCACCGGCGGCGGCCCACTTCTTCTGGACGTCAGCCCGCTCGAACCACTTCATGAAGTTCAGGGCTTCCGCCTGGTTCGCCGCGCCGGAGTAGGCCGAGATGTGCATGCCCATGCCGCCGAGCGGGACGAGGTTGGTCTTCTGGGTCGGCAGGGTGGCGAAGCCCAACTTGTCGAGGATCTGCTCGCGCGTGGTGCCGAGCGTCGACTGCTTCGGGTCGAGCAGGCCGCCGCTCGCCGCGATCCAGTTGAACGCGATGCACGCCTTGCCCTGGGCGACGGCCGCGTTCGTCTCGTCGATGAACCAGTTGCCGGAGCCCTTGGCGGTCAGCGGCTTCATCTTGTTGACCAGGACGTCCATCGCCTCTTGGCCGGCCGCGTCGTTGAGGACGCCCTGGATCTTGCGTGCCTTCGGGTCCCAGAGGTTGCCGCCGTAGACGCCGTTCACGGTGTTGTAGGTGACGGCCGCGGCGTCGGATCCGTTGGCCTGGTGGAAGGCCAGTCCGCTCACGCCGGGGTGCTCCGCCTGGCACTTCCCGGCGACCGAGATCATCTCGTCCCAGGTCTGCGGCGGCTTGTCGCCGATCAGGTCCTTGCGGTAGATCATCGTCCAGGTGTCGCCGAGCAGCGGCAGCCCGTACAGGCTGGCGTTCTCGTCGCGTTTGCCGGTCTCCGCCTGGGGGAACTGACCGTAGGCCGCCAGGAGGTACGGGTCGTAGGCCTGCACCTCGATGTTGTTCTTGACGAAGTCCGTGAGGTCGAGGATGTTGCCGTTCGTCACGGCCTCGCCGATGTGCTGCGAGTCCAGGATCGCGATGTCGAAGTCGGTCTTGCGCGCGGCGAACTGGGTGAACATCGCGTCGTGCCAGTTCGCGTTCGGCACAGTGTTGACCTTGATGGTCGCGTTCGGCCGCTCTTTCTTGTACTCCGCGTTGGCGAAGGCTTCCAGCGCTTGGGCGGGCGGCCAGTCGAACCAGATGAAGCTGAGGGTCAGCGGGTCCTTGCTGAGCTCCGGGACGGCCGCCGGCGCCTTGGGGGCGCTCGCCTTCGCGTCGTCGTCTTTGTCGCCGCCGCACGCCGCCAGGGTCGTGGCCACCAGCAGCATGGCCGCCGTCGCCAGCCGTGCCTTGCGACCGGGAACGGGCATTCGTCCTATTCGCTTCTGAGCGCGCATGTTATGCCTGCTTTCTGGATGGGGACTTCTAGGCCTCGCTATGTGCTTCGCCGAGCGGTTGCTGGGTTTTCTGGGCGTGGCGCCGGGCCGTCGTGAGGGCCGGCGTCAGGACTGCGCCGCGAGGTGGAGAATGAAGATCATCCGCCACTTTTCCTATACGATCTGGTGGGGGCGTCAGCATGCCGCAGCGCTGTGACTGATGTCAACAGGCCGCAACGGCGCAAGAAGGGACCTCACGTCACGATGGACGACGGAGCGATGATCGCGCGGGGCCGCAAGGCCGTGACGGGAGGAATGTCGGTGGGAAGATCGGGCGGCCGGCTCGCCGACGAGGTGTACGACACGCTGCTCGGGCAGCTGATGTCGCTACGGATCGAGCCCGGCTCCCGCGTCACGATCGACGTCCTGGCGCGAGAGCTGGGAGTCTCCCAGACGCCGATCCGGGACGCCCTGAACCGCATGGAGGCCGAGGGGCTGGTCGTGCGGGTGCCCCACGCCGGCTACCGCATCCCTCCCCAGATCACCCGCCACCGATTCGAGGACATGCTCGAGGTCCGCCTGCTGCTCGAGCCCGCGGCGGCGCGCCGGTCCGCCGAACGCGCCTCGGTGGAACAGGTGACCGGCCTGCGACGGATGCTGGAGGAGATGGCCGAGCTGGAGGGGGGCAAGGGGCCCGCGGCGTACGGCGCCTTCGGGCTCCGCGACGCCGCGTTTCACGACCTGGTCGCCCGCAGCGCGGAGAACCAGGTGATCCGGGAGGCGCTCGCCCGCCTGCACAGCCACGTGCACCTCTTCCGGCTGCACCACGACGCCCAGGTCACCCACCTGGCCATGGCCGAGCACGAGGACGTGGTGGCCGCGATCGCCGCGCGTGACCCCGACGCCGCCGCCTACGCGATGCGTCGGCACATCCTGCGCTCCGGCGACCGGTTCCGGCGATTGTTCGACGAGGTCACGGACGCGGAATCGATGGCGGTAGAGGCTTGACGGGTGGGCTGGGTCGAGGAATGCTATCGCCACCGGATCGGATCGGATTGGATCTCCACCACCCGCCACCAGACGCGAGGAGAAGCAGGTGCCCAGAGCGCTGCTCCTGACCGGCGACGCCGCCGAGGAACTCGACACCATGTATCCCTACTACCGCGTGCAGGAGGGCGGCTGGGACGTCGACGTCTCGTCACGGACGCTGCGTGACGTGCAGTTGGTCATCCACGAGTTCGACCCCAACTCCGACGCCTACGTGGAGAAGAACGGGCGCAAGCTGCCGGTCGACGTGCCCTGGGCCGAGGTCGACGTCGAGCGCTACGACGCCCTCATCATCCCCGGCGGACGTGCCCCCGAGTGGATCCGGGTGGACGCCGACGTCAGGCGCATCACCGAGCACTTCTTCGCGCGCAACCTCCCCATCGCTCTGGTGTGCCACGGCGCGCAGGTGCCAGCGGTGTACGGGCTCCTGAAGGGTCGGAAGACGGCGTGCTTCCCGCCCATCACGGGGGACATGGAGAATGCGGGCGCGACGGTCATCGACGCACCCGACGTCGTGGACGGCAACCTCGTCTCCTGCCGGGGATGGCCCGACATGCCGCAGTTCGGCAGGGCGATGATGGAGGTCTTCTCGAAGTCCGTCAGCTCCGCCTCGGCGTGAGCACGCCCGGCCTGCCCCGGTGACAGCACTTCGGACCGTCGCGGTCGACGGTTCACCCGTCCACGTTCTGGAGAGCGGCGCCGGGCCCGCGGTGTTGATGCTGCACGGCTCCGGACCCGGCACGACCGGGTCCGGCGCCTGGGCATCGACGGCGCAGGCGCTGGGCACGTCCTGGCACGTGGTGGCTCCTGACCAGGCGGGGTTCGGCCGTACGCCCGTGCCGGCCGGCTCCCCGAGCGGACTCCGGCTGTGGACGGAGCAGGCGGCGGGCCTGATGGATGCTCTCGGTATCGAGTCCTACGCCGTGGTGGGTCACTCCATGGGCGGCGCCGTGGCGCTGGCACTGGCGGCGGCCCGCCCTGAGCGGGTGACCCGTGTCGTGGCGGTCTCCACGATGGGCGCTCCGGGGGCGCCGCTGTCCGCCGATCTCGACGCGGTCTGGGCCGCCCCCGCCGGCCCGCTCGGGGCGCGGGACATGCTGAGCCGCCTCCTCCTCGACCAGGCTCTCGTCACCGACGCGGCCGTTGAGGCCCGTGCGGCGGCGATGCGGGATGGGGCGTCCGCGTACGCGTCGTTGTTCCCCGCACCGAGGGCACGATGGGTCGACGACCTCACCCTCACCGCGCAGCGGCTGGCAGCGATCCACGCGCCCGTGCTGCTCGTGCACGGCGCCCAGGACCGTGTCACCCCGATCGAGGCAGCCACCCGACCCCTGCTCGAACACCTGGCCGACGTGCGTCTGCACGTGTTCGGTCGATGCGGGCACGTGCCGGCGGTCGAACACCCGCGCGAGTTCCGGCAACTGCTGTCGTGCTTCCTCGGCCAGGACCGAGGTCACTGAACCACGCGCCGGTCGCCGCTACGGTCCGCAGTCCGTGCGAGAAGCTCAATCCTGCCGCGAGCGATCCGCTGGGAGCACGGCTGTCCCGTACGGGGCGCGGATCGGTTTCCATGGCGATCATCGACGTCCCTCGCTACGATCCGACATTGAAACGTCACGATGCGTAGGGGTGTGTTGATCCACGCCCTGGGCGTAGGCGATCTGAAGCCGCTGTGAAGGTGGCGCCGGCCTGCGGATCACGCCCGTCTCGACGAAGGGAAGCCGGATGACCGAGAGCGCGCAGAGCACCGAGAGCCGAACCGTTCCGCCCGTGCGGTCGTACCCGTTCAGTGTGCCCGACCGCCTCGTCGTCGATCCGACCTACGGCGAGCTGCGCGAGCACGAGCCGATGACCCGGGTGCAGCTCCCCTACGGGGAGGAGGCGTGGCTCGCCACCCGGTACGAGGACGTCCGTACGGTCCTCGGTGACGTGCGGTTCGGCCGCGCGCCAGCCGTCGACCGTGACGAGCCCCGGCTCACCCCGCGCCAGCAGTACAGCGGCATGCTGACCATGGATCCGCCCGATCACACCCGGCTGCGCCGGCTGGTGGCCAAGGCGTTCACGGCACGTCGAGTGGAGGCGCTGCGACCTCGCACCCAGGAGATCGCCGACACGCTGGTCGACGACATGCTCCGGCTCGGTCCCCCGGCCGACCTGGTGGAGCACGTCGCCACGCCACTGCCGATCCAGGTGATCTGTGAGCTGCTCGGCGTCCCGTACGCCGACCGCGACCGTTTCCACGTCTGGTCCGAGGCGATCGTCTCGACGACCTCACTGCCGCTGGAGACGATCCAGGAGTACCTGAACAATCTCTGGGGCTACATCGGTGGCCTGGTCGCCGAGCGTCGCCGCGACCCGGGGATCGACGACCTGCTCGGCGCGCTGGTGCGGGCCCGCGACGAGAACCAGGATCGGCTCAGCGAGACCGAACTGGTGGAGCTGGCCGCGGGGCTCCTCGCCGCTGGTCACGAGACGACCGTGACCCAGATCCCCAACTTCGTCTACGTCCTGCTGCACAATCCGGACCAGCTCGCGCGGCTGCGGTCCGATCCGTCGCTGGTGCCGGCCGCGGTCGAGGAACTTCTGCGGTACGTGCCGCTCGGCGTCGGTTCCTCCTTCGCCCGGTACGCCAAGGAGGACGTCGAGGTCGGCGGGGTGCTGGTCCGGGCCGGTGAACCGGTTCTCGGCTCACTGTCGTCGGCGAATCGGGACGGCACGGTCTTCGCCGACCCGGACCGGCTGGACTTCGATCGCGAGCAGAAACCGCACCTGGGCTTCGGGCACGGCGTACACCACTGCGTCGGCGCGCAGTTGGCCCGCATGGAGTTGCAGGTAGCCGTCAGCACCTTCGTCACCCGTCTGCCCGGCCTGCGGCTCGCCGTACCGGAGGCCGAGCTGAAGTGGAAGCGCGGCATGTTGGTACGGGGCCTGCTCAGCATGCCGGTGGCGTGGTGAGCACCGCCTGGCGGGTCGGGGTGGACCCGGCTCGTTGCATCGGCACGAGCATCTGCGCCGGCACCGCGCCCGAGCATTTTCGCCTGGTCGACGGTGTGTCCGCGCCGTTGGCCGGCGTTGTCTCCCCGGCCGAGGTCGTCCTCGACGCCGCCAACTCGTGCCCGGTGGAGGCGATAATCGTCCGGGACGTCACGGACGACCGGCTGATCGCGCCGGAGGAGTGACCCGTCACCCACACCGCGCGTGAGGCCGGCCGTTCCTCCGGCGTTGGCATCGCCGTGGTCGCCGCCTATGGTGGAGACATGTCCTCGGTTACGTTCCGCTCTCCTGCCGTCACCGGCGTGGCGGCGGTCGGGGCTGCCCATGTGGCGATGGCGGCGTGCCGGACGGTCGATATGCGGGTACCGGTTGTCCGCGTGCCGCGCATCGCGCCCATCTCGTGGTTGACGAGCCCGGCGCGAACCGGCCGAGGGCCCCCAGCGGAACCGTTGCATCACGGAACGACCGCCAGGGCGAAGCTATCCAGCTTCGGCCCTTTTCTTTTTACCCTTCGGAAGCAGAGGTAGGACCATGAGCGTCGATCAACGAGCTGTCGACCAGCGTTGGCTGGCTGATCTGCGAGCCTCGCTGGCGGAAGACTTCGCCACGCAGACGGCTCGGCTGCGGGAACTGACCGAGCTCAACGCGGACACCGGCGACCCGAGCGAGGCCCACAACCGGGCCGCGCTGCTGGTGGCCACCCGGCGCAACATCGAGCAGATCACCGGTGCGCTGAGCCGCATCAGCGCCGGTACCTACGGGACCTGCGCGAAGTGCCGCCAGAACATCCCGGCCGAGCGGCTCGAAATCCTTCCGCATGCGCAGTTCTGCGTGTCCTGCCAGGCGAAGCAGAACGGCTGACCGGCGGTGTGGCTGCCGTGCCGCAGCGGTACGGCAGCCACACCGGCCGTCACGCGGGAGATGGCTCCGTCACGGTGACGATGTCGAGGATGCCCAGAAGTCCGGCAAGCGTCACGGCCTCGGAGCGCGTCAGGGTGAGCGAGCAGGTGGCGTCGGGGTCGTCGGGGGACTCGTAGACGAGATCTCGTCGCCCGCCCGGGTGGTGCGTGACCACGCCCACTCGACGACCGTCAGCGGTGGTGAACATGCGGCGTACCCCGATACCGGGCAGCGGGGTCAGTTCGACAATCATGGGGACTCCAGCGGGCAGGGCGGCGCATCCGCGTAGCGGCTCGGCGGCGCGCAGGCCGGCGAGCGTGGCCGGGCGAAGTGCGGTGGGCGTGGTGGTGGCACGGCCGGTCATGGCGGCGAACTGGACACACCATGGGTCGGCGCGAGCCGGGGCGGGTGGATCAGGCGAGGCGCAGCGCGTGGCGCGGGGGAGCGCGATCCGCTGACCAGGCGGGCACGCAACCGGGGGTCGCCCGCCGTGCGGAACGGAACACGATGCACAACCCGATCGAGCGGGTGGCTGAGAGCACCAGCAGGAGCACGGCGAGCAGCAGCAATGTCAGCTGCGGCGTCCGCTCGCCGACGCGCCGGGGGCCGCGTCTGTCGTGCATGCCCCAACCATAGCCGTCGCCCAGAGTGTGGACCATGTTCGCGTTGGGTGACCGCCTCCGGGCGATGTGGTCGATGAACTGGATGACATCGTGGGCCTGCCGGGTCGCGCTCGTTCGGCCGCTGCTGGCGATGACGTACCACTGGTCGGGAACGACCGTCGGCCCGGTCCGCCGGGAAACGGTGGCGCGTGCGGGTCGGTGGTTGGGTAGCGTCCCGGCAGGCGTTCCTGTCGAGGCGTGTGGCCGAGACCTACGGCAACTACGCGCGGAATCAGCTCCCCGGCCGGGAACGCGTCGTCCTCCCCGGCCCGTGAGCCGGCGGCGGCCAACCAGGACCGACGACGTGGTTGGCCCCGTGCCGCGGTGGACCGCCACGGGTGCGTGGCAGTCCACCGCGGTGTCACCGGTGCCGGTTTCCGCCGAGGCTCAGCGGTTGGCCACCCCGGCGGTCGGGGTGGGCTGGACCCGCTCGAACCGGACCTTGCTCAGCCAGCCCGGGAGGTCGCTGAGCACGTACAGCTCCCCGTTCACGTCCGCGCCGAACGCCGTCGGCTGGGTGGGGAAGGTGCCGATCTCGGCGGACTCGTAGCCGCCCGTGGACGTGGGACGCACGGCGAACGCGCGGGTCGAGCAGTAGTCGCTCGCGATGTAGGTCCCCCGCGCCTCCGGGGTGACGGACCCCCGGTACACCAGGCCGCCGATGATGGAGCAGTTGTCCGTCAGGTAGTGCTCGTACTCGGCGACCGGGTCGGTGAGCCGTACGCCCGGCCGGCACTGCGTCTGGTCGAAGACCGGCGTGCCCTCCTTGCAGGACCAGCCGAGGTTCGCGCCACGCTGCGACGGGCGGATGTGGTTGATCTCCTCGATCAGGCCCTGGCCGACGTCGCCGATCCAGAGCGAGTTGTCGACCGGGTCGATGGAGAACTTCCACGGGTTGCGCAGCCCGTAGACCCAGATCTCCGGCCGCGCGCCCGCCGTGCGGACGAAGGGGTTGTCCAGGGGTACGCAGTAGGGCTTGCCCCCGCAGCTGCGGTTGACGTCGATCCGTACGATCTTGCCGAGCAGGGTGCCGAGGTTCTGGCCGCTCTTGAACGGGTCGTTCGCGTTTCCGCCGTCGCCGGTGGACCAGTAGAGGTAGCCGTCGCGGCCGAAGGCCACCTGTCCGCCGTTGTGGTTGCCGAACTCGGCGTGCTCCTGGGTGAGCAGCACCTGTAGCCGGTCGGGAGCGCCGAGCGGCACCCGCGCCAGGGTCAGCGCTCCGGCCGGCAGGCTCGTGTAGGCCACGTAGAGGATCCCGGTGCGCGCGAAGTTCGGTGCGGGCGTGATGCCGAGAAGGCCGCGCTCGTTGTCGGACGTGTCGATCCGGGCGGTCAGGTCGAGCACCGGATCGGCCGCCAGGCCGGTGGCGGGGTGGTACGCGCGGACGGTGCCGTTCTTCTCCGCGATCAACATTCGACCGTCCGGCAGGCCGGTGATCGCGATCGGGCGCTGCAGTCCGAACGCCACCCGCTCGGACACCACGGTCAGCTCGGTGAGTGGCGTCGCGCGGGCGTGGGATGTGCCGGTCGCCGCGGTGCTGGCCACCGACGCGGGTGGTGACAGAAGCACGGACAGGGTCAGGATGAGCAGGCCGGCCAGCATGGTGGCCGGACGTTGTCGCCGTCGCTGCATGTTCGGCTCCTCGATCAGGTGGGTGGTGGTGTGGGAGCGTTTCCACACTACATCGATCTAAGTCGATGCCAAACCGGCTGGTCCTCCGCCGTGCGCGCCACCGTTGTCGGTCGCCGGCTGTCCAGATCGAGCTGATTCGATATAGCATCGCGGCAGGGCAGTGTTACTCCGCAGGGGCGTGCGGCGCGGAGTGTTCGCCATCCACCGGGCGGGCCGGGCAGCCGGCGGTGGCCACCGATTTCGGGCGCGGCGGGGTTGACGCCGGCTCGGCGTCACCTGCGGCGTGCTGGTCCAGTGGCGAGCGCGGTGCTCCGGTCGTCGGCCGTGCGGTGCTCCTCGGTTCCGTGCCTCGAGTCGGCAACGGACCAGACGAAACACCGAGGAGAAGTGCACAGATGAACGACCTACCCGCTCGACCGAAGCGCCGAACCAGGGGGGCCGCCAGGCTGCTCCTGGGTGGGGCCTGCGCCCTGGCGATCACCGTGTCCTCGATGGCCGTGGCGACCTTCGCCCGCGCCGACCTCCCCGGATCGCCCGGGACCACCCTGAAGGCCGCCGCCGAGCGCAGCGGCCGGTACTTCGGCGCCGCCATGGGGGCGGACCGCCTCAACGACTCGGGCTTCCTGACCATCGCGAGCCGTGAGTTCGACATGATGACGGCCGTCAACGAGATGAAGCCCGACGCGACCGAGCCCAACCCCGGCCAGTTCAACTTTGATCGCGGTGACGCGATCTACAACTGGGCCACCCAGCGCGGCATGCGGTTCCGTGGTCACACCCTGGCGTGGCACGCCCAGCAGCCGAGGTTCTGGGGGAGCCTGAGCGGCACCGCCCTGCGGAACGCGATGATCAGCCACATCAACGGGGTCATGGCCCACTACAAGGGCAAGTTCGCGTACTGGGACGTGGTTAACGAGGCCTTCGCCGAGAACGGCAGTCGGCGGTCGTCGAACCTGCAGTCCACCGGCAACGACTGGATCGAGGTCGCGTTCCGGACCGCGCGCGCCGCCGACCCGAGCGTGAAGCTGTGCTACAACGACTACAACATCGAGAACTGGACGTACGCCAAGACGCAGGGCGTCTACAACATGATCAGGGACTTCAAGTCCCGGGGCGTGCCGGTCGACTGCGTGGGCCTGCAGACCCACTTCACCGGCGGCAGTTCGCTGCCCGGCAACTTCCAGCAGACCCTGTCCAGCTTCGCCGCCCTCGGGGTCGACGTGGCGTTGACCGAGGCCGACGTCACCAACGCCTCGACCAGCCAGTACCAGGGCCTCACCCAGGCCTGCATGAACGTCCCCCGCTGCGTTGGCATCACGACGTGGGGCATCCGGGACAGCGACTCGTGGCGCGGCAGCGAGAACCCGCTGCTCTTCGACCGCAACAGCAACCCGAAGGCGGCGTACACCGCCGTCCTCAACGCGCTCAACGCCGCCTCCACCACCGTGCCGGGAACGCCGCCGACGACCCCTCCGCCGACGACCCCTCCGCCGACCACTCCTCCGCCGACGACCCCTCCGCCGACGACCCCTCCGCCGACGACCCCTCCGCCGACCACGCCTCCGCCGACCACGCCGCCGCCGGGTGCCTGTAGCGCGACGTACCGGATGGTCAACAGCTGGAACGGTGGCTACCAGGGCGAGGTCACGGTGGCCAACAACGGCTCCGCCACCCTCAGCGGCTGGACCGTACGGCTGACGCTGGCCAGCGGGCAGAGCATCGCCAATGTCTGGAATGGCATCAACACCGGCACCAGCGGAACGGTCAGCGTCCGTAACGCCGACTACAACGGGTCTCTCGGCGCGAACGCCTCGACCACCTTCGGTTTCCTGGTCAACGGCAGCAGTACTACCGCACCGAGCGGTCTCTCCTGCACCAGTTGACGCGCGACGACGCGTACCGGTCCCTCCGCGTCGGGACGCTGACCGGGCCCGGAGCCACCCGCTCCGGGCCCGGGCGCCGTCGTGGTCGGACCGGTACGCGACCGAAGTAACCGTCCTCGCGTACCGCACCTCGTCGATAGGGAGAACGACCATGCGCAGACTTCTCGCGGTGTTCAGCGCCGCCCTGATCCTCGGCACCACGGTCGGCAGCGCTCCGGCCGGGGCGTCGGGCGCGTCCCGGCCCTCGTGCCCCCGTGGCCTGCTCTTCTGTGAGGACTTCGAGCGACTGCCCGCCGGCGGGGCCAGCACGGTGAACTGGGGCGTCGACACCCGCCACGGCACGCTCACCGTCGAACGTGCTCGCCGGGGCAACCAGGTGCTGCACGTCCACACGGTCGACAACGGACGTGCCTTCCTGCGCGTCGACGACTTCGCCGCGCCGGGCAACCGCTTCTACGGCCGGATGCGCCTGCGCGTCGACGCCTTCCCCACCGCCCCGGACTGGGCGCACTTCACGCTGGTCGAGGCGACCGGTAGCGGTAGCGCGGAGGTCGTGCGTCCGATCGGTGGCCAGTACGCCCCCACCGTGCCCGGCACGTTCTGGGGCATCGGGGCCGACGGCGGTCCCACCGGCGACTGGACCAACTGGCGGGAGTCCGCCCCGGTCGTCGAGGACACCTGGCAGTGTTTCGAGTGGAAGATCGACGGGGCGGACAACAGCGTCGCCGTGTGGATCGACGGCGTGGCGAACCCGGAGCTGACCGCCTCCACGAACGACCACGGCGGTAATGACGTTCCCTTCGTCCTGCCGAGCGTCGACACGGTGAAGATCGGCTGGCAGCTCTACCAGGGCGGCACGACGCCGGGTGAGTTCGACCTCTGGATCGACGACATCGCCCTGTCGACCAAGCGGCTCGGCTGCTGAGCTGACGCCCCCGCAGGTGCGCGGGGGCGTTCGACGCCGGTGGTCGTGATGTCAGTCGCGATCGACGTTCCTGCCGGGGTGCGGCTCTGCTGCCGTACCCCGGCCGAACTGGTCGGCTCGCCGATCTGGAGCGCGCGAGCCGTACGCCGGACCGAACACCACCAGCAGCGTCAGGTCCTCGGTCACCTCGTCGAAATGGTGCTCCTCGCCGGCCGGCACGAAGATCACCGAACCTGGGGCCACCTCGGCCGTGCCGTCCGGGGTCACGATCCGGGCCCGGCCGGCGGTGACCACGTAGATCTCATCCTCGGTGTGCGGGCTCTGATCGTCGAGACCTCCCGCCGGGATGCAGTACGTTCCCACCGACAGGTCCGGAACCCTCAGGTGTTCGATCCAGTCGTTGACGGCTCCGCCGGGTGTGGTCCACCGGCCCGCCCCTTCGATGATCTGCATTGCCGAAACCTAAGGGACGTCTCGCACCTCCGTGGAGGGCGTTTCCCGGCGCCGGGCCGGTGGGGGCGGTCGGCTCCGAGCACACGCGGCGACTGGGGAAGCAACCCGTTTGGCGGGTTTCCTCGGAAGATAGCAAATCTGAGCACTTCTCCTGTTTCGTCCATTATTCCGACTCATTGTGAGTACCGTGAAGTCGGGCGATCGTGCAGTCACCGAGGCGTCGGAGGCCGGCCCGTCACCGGTCGACGCACCGCTCGGCGGTGGACCCGACCGGTCGCGGCTCCGACCGGGCAGCGTTGGCGGCCACCCGCATCTGCCCGCGTTCGGCATCCACTGACCAACGAGGGGGAACAGACATGCTCAGAATCTCGCTACGTCGGCCGAAGGTGATCGCCGCAGCGCTCGCCGCCGCAACTCTGGTGACGGTGCTCGGCTCAAGCACCCCAAGCGTGTTCGCGGACGGCGGTGTGCGACCAACCCCCGACGAGGGGCACCGCAGCAGACCGACGATCGTCCTCGTGCACGGCGCCTGGGCCGACGGCTCAAGCTGGAATGGGGAGATCCGCAGACTCCAGGCGCGCGGTTTCGACGTCCAGGTCGCGCCGCAACCCGGCCGAGGGCCGTCGATCGACAGCGGCTACCTGAAGGACTTCCTGTCCACCATCGAAGGTCCCATCGTGCTCGCCGGCCACTCGTACGGTGGCTTCGTGATCAGCGACGCCGCCACCGGCAACAAGAACGTCAAGGCGCTCGTGTTCGTGGACGCCTTCGCGCCGGACAAGGGGGAGACCGTGGAGGAGCTCACCGCGGGCTCCGGCTCGATCCTCGAGCCGGCCCTGACCGACCCCACGAGCGTCTTCCGGCTCGTGCCGTTCCCCGGTGCCCCGGAGGGCGCGGCCGACGCGTACGTCCTGCCGAAGGTGTTCATCCCCGGCTTCGCCAACGGTCTGCCCCGGCGGCAGGCGGAGGTGCTCGCCGTGACCCAGACCGCCCTGGCCACCAACGCGCTGGGCGAGCCGGCCACGGAGCCGGCGTGGAAGACGATCCCCGCGTGGGCGGTGGTCGGCACCGAGGACCTGGTCATTCCGCCGGCCCGCCAGGAGGAGATGATGAAGCGGGCGGGGGCCGACATCACCCGGATCGACGCCGGTCACCTGGGCCTGATCTCGCACCCGGACCAGGTCACCAGGGTCATTCTGGAGGCGGCCCGGACGACCGCCTGACGAGGTCTCGTGACATCGGCAGCAGTGGCCGCGTGGGCTGGACCAGCCCACGCGGCCACTTCCCGACCGGCCGTGGCATCGCGCTGTGCGGTGCCACGGCCGGCCGCCGTGTCAGTTGGTCGCCTTGGCGGCGGCCTCGATCTGGTTGGTGACCGCACCCGAGTCGGTGACCATGGACAGGTGGGGTGCGTTGATCTGGACGCTGTGCGCCTTGGCCCGCTCGGACATGACGACCTGCTCGGCGGCAGGGATGACGGCGTCCTGCTTGCCGATCACCGACCACGAGGGGATCGTCTTCCACGCCGGCGCGCCGGACTCCTCGACCAGAGCGCTGAAGGCCAGCGGACGCTGCCGGGCGGCCAGCACCGCCACGTCCTTGGCGGGAATGCTCCTGCCGGCGAACGCCGTACCGAAGACCGACGGCTTCACGTACAGGTTGACGTTGCCGGTCTCAGCGGGGATCGCGACCTGGTCGAAGACGGCGGACGTGTCGCCCCCGAAGACCGAGCCCGGCACGGCCGAGGTCAGCGAGAAGACGGTGTCGTGCTGGTCCGGGATGTACGCGTCGACGTACACCAGGGCCTTGACCCGCTCGTTGCCCAGGGCGGCGTTCGTGATCACCATGCCGCCGTACGAGTGCCCGACGAGGACGATCGGCCCGGTGATGGTGTCCAGGTACGCGCGGAGACTCGCGGCGTCGTTCGCCACGCCCGACAGCAGGTTCGGCGGGGTGACCACCCGGTAGCCGTCGTGCTGGAGCTTGGCGGTCACCTTGTCCCAGCTCGACCCGTCCGCCCACGCGCCGTGCACGAGCACGACTGTCGGCTTGGTCGCGGCGGGGCGCGACTGCGTGACGTGAGTCGCCGAGGCCTGCGCGGTGCCGACACCGACACCGGTCAGGGTGAGGGCACCGATGGCCACGCCTACCGAGACGAGGCGGCGCTTGAAGGACAATTTCACGGTTTCTCCTTACTGCTGCACGAAATCGAGCAGGGCGGCGTTGACCTGATCGGCGTGGGTCCAGGCAATGGCGTGCGGCCCGCCCTCGATGACGAGCAACCGGGAATCCCCGACGAAGGCGGCAACCCGCTGGCCGGTCACCCCGATGGGCAGCACGCGGTCCTGGTCGCCCTGGATCACGAGCACCGGCACGTCAACCTTGGCCAGGTCCTCGCGGAAGTCGGTGAGCCAGGTGGGGATACACGCCACCGCGGCGACCGGGGACCCGGCCTCGGCCACGGCCAGACTGGCCTGGAACGCCTCGTCGCCGACCAGCGATCCGCCGTACACGTCGAGGTTGTAGAAGTTCTCCAGGAACTGCTTGAGCCACCCGTTCCGGTCGGCCCGCGCGGCCTGGATGAACCCATCGAACAACGCCTGCGGCGCGCCTTCGGGATTGTCGTCCGTCTTCAGGAGGAACGGCGGAATCGGCGACATCAGCACGGCCTTCGCGACGCGTTCGGTGCCGTAGCGACCCAGGTACCGGGCGACGTCACCGGTCCCCATCGAGTGGCCCACGAGAATGGCGTCGCGTACGTCCAGTGTCGTGAGGAGCACGTTCAGATCGCTGGCGAACGTGTCGTAGTCGTATCCACCCGCGGGCTGGCTGGAATCGCCCCAACCGCGCCGGTCGTACGTGATGACGCGGTACCCGGCGGCGAGCAGTGCGGCGACCTGCTTCTCCCAGGCCTGCCCGCTGAGCGGGTAGCCGTGGCTGAGCACGACCGGCGTGCCGGCGCCGTGGTCCTCGTAGTGGATGTCGATCGGGTTGGCTCCCTCTGAGCCAACGCTGACATGGGGCATGCGTACTCCTTGGGCTTGCGTTCCACGCTGGGAACCCTGCCGAAGGTACGGAGGTGGCGGCGTTTCGGAATCACCCGAATCACGTAGTCCCCGGCGTCGTCGGCCGCCCGAAAGACAACGAGCGATGGGCGATGCGGCGGGCCTGGCAGGAGTCGCAGGCTTGGGCCGAAAAGCGAAGCCGCCACCCCTTCGTCTCTAGGATGTCAATCGTGACCATGCCCGACCGCAGGCTCTCGGACGGGCCGCCGTCGCACTGCGAGTTCAAGGTCTTCGGCGGTATGGGCTGCCGGCGGGATGGCTCGGACGTCGATCTCGGCCCGGTCCGCCAGCGGGTCATCCTCGCCAAGCTCCTCGCGGCCGGCGGTGACGCGGTCAGCCTCGACAGCATCGTCGACAGCGTGTGGGACGACCGACCTCCGGCCAGCGCCGCCAACCAGATCCACCGGCACGTCGGGAACCTCCGTCGGATTCTGGAACCGGACCTGGACGTCCGCGAGACCGGTCGTTACCTCCTACCGGCCGGTACGGGCTACCGGCTGATCCTCGCGACCGAGGCATCCGATCTGGCCATGTATCGCGAGCTGGTCCGGCGGGCCCGCGAGGCGCTGGCGGGCGGGGATGCGGTGTCCGGCGTGCGGGCTTACCTGACCGCCCTGGAACTCGGCCGCAGCCCCGCGTTCACCGACCTGCCGACCGGGGCGTTGCGTTCGCCGGAGTTCGTGGCCATCGAACGGGAGCGCGTCGCGGTGGCGCTCGCGGCCAGCGAAGCCGCGCTGGCCCATGGCATGGCCGACGCCGCGCTGACCCCGCTGGTGAGCGTGGCCGCCGCGGCGCCGCTGGACGAGGCGCTGCAGGCGTGCCTGATGCGCGCGTACGTGGCCACCGGCCACCGGGCGGAAGCGGTGCAGGTATTCGAGCGGACGCGCCAACGTCTCGCCGAGGAACTGGGGGTGGATGCGGGGCCCGAACTGCGGGAGGCGTACCGGGAGCTGCTCGCCAGCGGCGGAAGCTCGCCGGACGAGCTGCGTCCGCTGGAGGCTCCCCGGCCCGCGCAGCTGCCGCCGCCGGTCGCGGGCTTCGTCCGACGGAACGACCTGGCCGCAGTGCTCGACGGCCTACTCTCCGACGCGTTCAGCGACGCGACGATCGTGATCACCGTGCTCGGCGGTATGGGTGGCATCGGTAAGACCGCCCTCGCCGTGCACTGGGCCCACCAGATCGCCAACGAGTTTCCCGATGGTCAGTTGTTCCTCGACCTGAGGGGCCTGGACCCGGACGGACGGGTCATGTCACCGCAGGAGGCGCTCGCCACGCTGCTCGCGTCACTGGGCGAGCCGGCGGTCTCGTCACCGCAGGAGACCGTCGACGCTCAGGCGGCTCGTTATCGCAGTCGCCTCGCCGGTCGTCGCGTTCTGATCCTCCTCGACAACGCCCGCGACTCCGATCAGGTCCGTCCGCTGCTGCCGGCCTCCCGAGGCTGTCTGGTCATCGTGACCAGCCGCCACCGGATGACGAGCCTGGTCACCCGGGAGGGGGCACGTTACCTGCAGGTCGACCGGCTGACCGGGGCCGAGTCCCGGCAGCTACTGATCAACCGTCTCGGCACCCGCCGCGCCACCATGGACCCGGCCTCGCTCGACAAGGTCATCAGCCTCTGTGCCGGGCTGCCGCTCGCACTGGCGATCGTCGCCGCCCGCGTGGCGCTCAATCCGGCCCTGCCATTGAGCGCTGTCGTCAGCGCCGTCTCGGCCCCGTCAGCCAGACTCGACGCGTTGTCCAGCGCGGACCCGTCAGACGATGTCCGGTCGGTGTTCTCGTGGTCGTACCGCGCTCTCGATCCATCGGCAGCGCAGGTGTTCCGCGCTCTCGCCGTCCACCCGGGTCCGGGGGTCTCGCTGGAGTCGATGGCGAGCGTCGCCGGGGTCAGTCGGACGAGGGCGCGCACGCTGCTCACGGAACTGGTGACCGCGAACCTGCTCGACGAGGCGCAGTCCGGGCGGTACTTCCTGCATGACCTGCTGCGGGCCTACGCGGGTGAGCTTCTCGACGAGGATCGAGAGCGACCGGAGTACGAGCGGCGTCTCGTCATGCACTACCTGCACTCGGCCCGGGCCGCGTACGCGAGACACCACCGGCAGCCGGTCGGCACCGCCACCGGGACGCCACCGGACGTCACGCCCGAGTCGTTCGACAGCGTGTCCCAGGCTGCCGCCTGGTACGCACGGGAACGGCCAGCGCTGTGGGCGACGATCGAGCTGGCCCTCGCCCACGGCCTGGCGCGCGATGCGGCGGCAATGGTCCTCGCGGCCTCGGCGCCGGGCAGCAACTCCATCCCCGCGGGCCGGACACCGACCGTCCTCGCGATCCTCGACCTGGCCGGCGCGCTCGGCGAGCCGCTGATGGAGGCCGAGCTTCTTCGTACCATCGGTGAGGTCTTCGCCCCGCTGCCACCGGCCGACGAATACCTCCGTCGAGCCCTGTCCATCTTCGCCGGCGCCGGCGACCTCGCCGGGCAGGCCGACGTCCTGCGAAACCTGGCCGTGCTCTCGTCGGCGCGTGGCGACCACGACGCCGCCAACGCGTACGGCGAACGCTCGGTGGCTCTCGCTCGGCAGACGGAGCGTCAGGAACCGCTCGCCGTCTCGCTGCTGACACTCGCGAGAGCGCGGCTCGGTTCGGGTCGGTTCGACGACGGCGTACGGATCGCGGACGAGGGGTTGGCCATCGCGATGGTGCAGCACCTTGATCACCTGAACGTCCGCTACGCGCAACTCCTCGCGGAATCGTCCTGGAAACTCGGTCAGCTTGAGCGAGCGGTGACGATCTCGGAGTGGGGATTGGCCGAAGGCGTCAGTGAGTCGAACGGTCCCCGCTGCGCCGTCGCGGCGATCCTCGCGCGTGCCGCGTTCGACCTGGGCGACCAGGCGCGCGCGGAACAGGGCTGCCAGCGGTTCGAGGGCCTGATCGCCGACAACGGCTTCCGGGAACTCATCGAGTTCGCCGGCATCGAGGACGCCGAGACGTATCGGACCATGGTTGCGTACGTCCGGGCCCGGCTGAGTCTGATGAGCGACGCGTCGTGAGCGGCTAGGGGCGCGAGCACTCAGTTTGCACTCGTCGCGCACAGCGGTGCGGTCGGATGGTCGTCGAGACCCCGAACCCGCGCCCGAGGAGCACCATGCACTGCCCCCCAGCCGACTCTTCCCGCGTTCATCCGGGTGCGGCACTGACCCCCCGACAGGAACAGATCGCCCTGCTGGTGGCGGCCGGCTCCACCAACATCGAGATCGCGAGACACCTGGTCATCAGCCCCCACACCGTCAAACACCATCTGCGCGGAGTGTTCCACCGGCTGAACGTCGCATCCCGCCGCGAACTGCGCGGGAGGTTGAGCCACCGCACGACCGATCGCTTCGCCCAGAGCCGTCGCCTGACCAGTCAGGAGCGCGACATCGCTCGCCGGGTCTCGGACGGCGCGTCCAACCGGGAGGTGGCGGCACAACTGTTCATCAGCCCGAGCACGGTGGACTATCACCTCCGCAAGATCTTTCGCAAGCTCGACATCACCTCACGCCGAGAACTGGCCGATCGCCCTCGTCTCTGACGCTCCCCGGTCTGCGCGTCGGCACGCGGTTCGGGTGTCGCGGGACCCGAGTCAGCGCTGGTCCCAGTGTCCGACGTTCGCTCCCCATCCGGACGGCGCTGCCAGACGAAGCTCGTCTCGACTCAGCACCTCCAGATCGGCCGCTCGCCCCTTGACGACCCGCGTGTCGAACGTGAACTGCACGCTGGCGCCGTCCGCGAAGGAGACCGTGACGTGGGTGTCGGGCCCGGCCGGGTGGTTGTCCAGCCATTGCACATGGACGACCTCGGCCGTCAGCGTGCCGTCCGGACGCACCAACGCGAATCCCTCGAGGTCACCCTGGGCGACATCCGGGTGGAACCGTCCGCGCAGTTCCGCCCGCCGCTGCTCGCGCCAGCGCCGTCGTGGGTCGATGTCCGCCATGCGGCGCATTCTGCAACGGGCGTCAGCACCGCGAAACCCGGTGTACGAGCATCCGGCGGCCACTCGTTCGGCCGTTCGATCGGACCCGAACGACACGCGCCGCCCGGGACAGAACCCGGGCGGCGCGTCTCTGACAGGTGGTGGGCGATGCCCTAGGTGCGCGTGCTCCACTGCTGGTTGGCGCCGCCGTGGCAGGCCCAGAGGTGCAGCTGTGTCCCGTTGGCCGTGCCGGAACTGACGGCGTCCAGGCAGAGCCCCGACTGCGCGGAGGTGATGGTGCCGTTGGAGTTGACGTTCCACTGCTGGTTCGACTGGCCGTTGCAGTCCCAGATGATGACCGCGGTGCCGTTGCTGCTGCCGCTGCCGCTGGCGTCCAGGCACTTGTTGCCGTAGACGGTCAGCGTGCGGTTGGCGGTCCGGGTCCAACGCTGGTTGGCGCCACCGTGGCAGTCCCAGAGCTGCGGGCGCGCGCCGTTGGCCGTGCTGGAGTTGGGGACGTCGACGCACCTGCCGGACTGGCTGCCGACGATCAGCACGCTCTGCTGGCTGGGTGGCGGGGTCGTCGGCGGGGGAGTCGTCGGCGGGGGAGTGGTGGGCGGCGCGCCGCCGCCGAACTGCGCGAAGAAGTTCCACACCTCCTGCTTGACCCAGCTCCGCGCGCCGCTCTCGCAGCCCGCACACCCGTCCACCGGGCCCTGCTGGTGTCCGCCGTCGAACGCGGCCCAGAGCACCGGATATCCGGGCTGGCAGGAGTAGGCGGTGGTGATGTGGGTCCGGCTGCCGGCCGCGGGCTCGGGCGGGTTCTGCGCGGCGCATCCGTTGTTGCGGACGAACCTGTCACGCAACGCCCGGCCGTTCGCGATGTTGTCGTTGATGCCGTGGATCCCCAGGTACGCCACGGGTTGGGTGCCGCCGCTGCATCCGCTGATCGCTCCCGGGGCCGCGATGGCCGCGACCGCGCGGAACACCGTCGGCCGGGAACACGCCAGCGAGTAGCTCATCGCTCCGCCGTAGCTGAACCCGACGGAGAAGAGTTGCGTCGTGTCGACGCAGAGGGCGTTCTCGATCACGCGGACCATGTCGTCGGTGAAGGTGACGTCCTCACCGTTGGCGTTGCCCCAGCCGTTGTTGAGTCCCTGCGGGGCGACGAAGATCGTGGTGTTGTTCGCCTGGGAGAGCATGCCGTAGTAGGCCCACGGCGCGCCGTCGGTGCCGCCCGACGCGACCTGGCTGGCGGTGCCGCCCAACCAGTGGAAACCGAAGGCCAGCCGGTGGGCGTAGGTGTTGTTGTAGCTGTCGGGTAGCCGAAGGATGAAGCTCCGGCTCTTCCCGCCGCTCTGGATGGTGTGGGTGCCGCTGTTCAAGCCCGGCGCCTTGCCGCAGCCGGCGGTGCTGGCCGCGGCTGCCGGAGTGACGCTGGTGACGATGTAGGTTCCGACGGCGATCAGGACCAGGACCGCCATGGCTGCCCCGATCCAGGGGGCGGACAGTCTGCGAAGTGGCACAGTTGAATCTCCTTGTGCGAAAAGGAACGTCGGCCTGCCGCACGACGCCTCGTCTGTTCGGTACGAGGTGATCCACGCGCGGCGCGGGACGTGCCCATGACGAGGGCCGGCTGGACGCCACCGGTCCTGCGGCCCGTGCGGGACCGGATGGTCGTCGAATCGTCGGTGGCCCACAACGTTCGCCCGAACACCACGCGCCCGGCCGTCGGAGGATGCCGGAGCACCAGATCCGAGGGTCGAACCGATTCGACTCGACGCTAGATCACGCAATTAGGGGTGTCAATGTCTTGGGCGGCGACGACCGAGACGAGACAGACCTGGGCGACCGCTGCCAGTGTGCGGGGACGGGCTGCGCGTCAGCGGATGCCGATGCTCTGGTGCTCGGGTTCGATGACGGCGACGACGCGTTCGTCGTCGCGCGGGTACGTCCCGTCGGTGTACTTGGCGACGATGCGGTCGATGATCGACCACGCGGCGTCGCCGTCGAGCCAGTTGACGACACGGCCGCGTACGACAATCGGAGTGAACGGATCGTCGGCCGGCGCGATGGACAACGCCAGGCGCGGGTCGCGGCGCAGGTTGCGCGCTTTGCGCTTGCCGGGCCCGGTGAATATGACGATGTGTTCGCCGTGCGTTCCGACGTAGACAGGGGTGGCGTGCGGTGCGCCGTCCGGCAGGACGGTGGCAAGGTGGGCGATCGGTGACCCGTCGAGCACACGGCGGATGTCGAGACGCAGCACGGTGGTCCCTCCGGTGGTGTGGTGGTTATCGGGCGTGATGGGCACGCCAGCTGATGTAGTCGGCGACGGCGGCCGTGAGGTCGAACGCCGGTTCGAAGCCGGTGTCGGTGGTGAGGCGGGAGATGTCGAGGTAGGGATCGCGCCCCGGTCCGCCACTGCGACCGTCGAGCACGTCGAGCCGCGCGTCCGGAATGGCCGCGCGTACGGCGTCGATCAGCTGCCCGTTGGTGAAGGGCTGTCCGCTCGAGATGTTGTAGATCTCGTGGCCGAGGGCGTCTGCCGTGATGAGCAGGGCGATTGCGCGTCCAGCGTCGGGGGCGTAGCAGAAGTCGCCCCCGTCGTGGGCGTGCAGGGCGGTGGGGCGTTCCCCGCGTAGCACGGAGCTGATGTAGGGCGGGACCGCGTTGAAGGGAGTGGCCGGGTCCATGAGCGGTCCCCAGGTGCTGCCGATGCGGAGCACGAGCGCCTGAATCCCGGTGTCCCGCAGCGCATTCGTGGTGAGCGGTTCGACAGCCTTCTTGAAGGCGATGATCGGGTGCGGTACGGCCACCGCAGGTAGGGGCAGGTCTTCGTGCCAGGTGATCGCACTGCTGCCCAGGTAGGAGCCGAGACTGCCGGCGACGGCGAAACGCCGCACGCGCCAGCTGCGTGCGGCGTCGAGCATGGTGAGCAGCCCGGCGGTGTCGGCCCGGAAGTACGCGACTCGATCCTCGCCGGGGATGCTGCCGGCCAGGTGGACGATGTCGGTGATCCGGTACCGGTCGCCGAGGGTGGACACCGCGGCGGCGTCGGTGACGTCGAGTTGTTCGACGATGACGTCGTCGGGCAGGAACGACGGGCGCTCGGTTCGCCGGTGGGCGGTCGCGACGACGGTGTGCCCGAGGTCCGTCAGGGCGCGCGCGGTCTGGGCGCCGATCATGCCGAGGCCGCCCGTCACGAGGATCACCGGACCACCTCGTAGTGCAGGTGGGTCACGGCCGGCGCGGCGACGGCCTCGATCAGGCGGAGTTCGACGGGTGCGGACAGGGCCTGGAAGTACGGCCGGCCGGCGCCCAGCAGCACCGGCCGCTGGTGCAGGATCAGCTCGTCGACCAGACCCGCGGCCAGCGCGGCGGTGGTCACTCCGCCCCCCATGAGGGCCACGTCCTTGTCGCCGGCCAGGCGGCGGGCCGTGTCGACGGCCTCCTCGATGCCACTGGTCACCAGAATCTGGCGCGGATGCTCGGCGGGCAGCGATCGGTGGCTGAGCACCACGAGCGGCGCGTCGGGGTGAGGGGTGCCGCCGCTGTCCCAGCCGGAGTCGTCGTAGGTGTTGCGCCCGGCCAGGCTCGCTCCCACCCTGGCCGCGGCCGTGTCGAACACGCGGGCGCTGGGAGCGCTCAGCCGGAAACCGTCGAACACCGCGCTCGGTGTGTCGCCGTCGAAATACCAGTCGAACAGCATGCCGCCGTCACCGAGGCCGCGTCGGGGTCCCGGGTCACGACCGGTGATGTATCCGTCGACCGAGACCGACAGGGCTGCGAGGACCTTGCTCATGTATCGCCTCTCACTCGTCGCGGGACCGGGTAGGTGCCGGCCTGCCACGGAGGGGGACGTTATCGAGCGACGCGCTTACCGGTCTTGAACGAATCGCGCACCGTCACGTGGTCTGCGTCTCCACCGACCTGGACTTTCTCGGGCGATCGAGCCGCGAGGAACGGCGCGTACGACGCGGTGTGGTCGTGCCCGCACGAGCACCGGTCGACCTGTGCGCCGAGCAGTCCGGCCGGCGTCAGCCCGCTGAGACGCCGCACCTCTCGACTCAGGTGGGCCTGATCCGCGTACCCCGCATCGACCGCGAGTCCCACCATTCCGTCGGCCCCGCGTCGTCCGGCCGCCATGGTGCCCGACTGCGCCAACGCCAGGAAACCCTGGAACCGCAGCGTCCGCTGCAACGACTTCGGACCCGTTCCCACCGCCCACACAGAGCGGCGACGGAACTGGCTGACCGACAGTCCGAGGTGGTCGGCGACGACGCCGATCTCACGCGGCGCCCAGGGCATGAGCATGCGTACCGCCGCGCGAACGAGGGGATCCCCGCCAGCGGTCCGCGTGCGGCGCAGCAGGAATTCCTGCAGGACGAGCAGCCCCGCCCGAGGTGTGACGGCGGTGGCAATGGCCTCGCCGAGCCGGTCCACCCACCGGTGACCGAGCTCGTCCAGCGCGACCTGCCGGTCGAGCAGGTCCCCGACGCCACCAGGTATCAGAACGGGTGCCCCCGGATGGAATCGGACGCCCAGCAGGATCGTCGACGCGGGGATCACCTCGACCCGGGGTCCGGTCAACGGGCCGAGCAGGCGTGGCTCTCCGCCGAGCGGCCAGTGCAGCTCCGCGCCACCGGTGGGCAGGTGCCGCTGCAGGTAGGGCGCCGTCCCGGTGGTCTGCACCCACACGGTCCGAAGGTGGTCGACCAGCCCTGGCAGCGGGGCAAGCTCAACGTAGGACTCGCCTGCGCTCACGCGCGGACCTGATCCCCGTCGGACGCGATGGCCCCCTGCACCGCGTCCGCGGCTGCTCGACGCCCGCCCGCCGCCCGCACCGTCGCGGATGCGGTACGCAGGCGCTCACGGATCGTCGGATCGTGCGGGAGGTCGCGGATGCGGGCCTCGACGTCGCTGTTCGGACCAGCACCGTTCGACAGGTTCACCCCGAGACCGAGAGCCTCGACCCGTGCCGCGACGACGTGCTGTTCGCTGGTACGCGGCGCGCAGACCATCGGAACGCCGAACCAGAGGGACTCCATGACGCTGCCCATCCCGGCGTGCGTGACGAACAGGTCGGCCTGCGCCAACGCGGCGAGCTGGTCGACGTGCTCGTGGGCTTCGACCCGGTCGGGCAGCGTCCCGAGAGCGGCGATCGGGAGCCCGCCGGTGGACACGAGCACCCGGCGGTTGGGCGCCGCGGCGGCCGCCGCTCGGATCAGTGGCCGTAGCGCCTCGGGCTCGGCCGCCGCGGTGCCCGCGCTCACGTACACGAGGCGCTCGCGCACTGCCGGTCCGGTGCCGAGCCGCGAGCGCAGGCACGGTCCGACGAAGTGGTGGTCCGGGCCGAAGCCCTCTCCGTTGCACTGAAACCACCGCGGGAGGAACGCGATCGATCGCCGCTCGCGTGCCTCGGCCAGGTCGCGTACGGTGCCGCGCTCCAGTCCCCAGCGCGCGGAGAACTGGTCGAGCTGGTCCTGCAACGGGGCGAAGGCGGGATGTGCGGGGTCCAGGACGCTCGCCTGCCCGGTGGCCGCGGCCAAGGACCACGCCGGCCCCTGTGCGAAGGACGGAAACATCGCCACCGCCGGCCGGTTCAGCAACTGCGCCAGCGCGCGGCCGGCCGGATGCGCGGCCCGATCGTAGAGCAGGACGTCGGGGACGTCGCCGCGCAGCACGGGGATGATCTGGGGGACGACGGCGGCTGCTTCCGCCAGGAGCACGAACGGGAGCCAGACCGCGAAATCAGCCGGCGGCACCGTCGACGACGGGCGCGTGACAAGCGTGGACTCGTACGTCACGACGTGCGCGCCGGCACGTCGCGCGGCGGGTGCGGCGCCGTCCGGGGCGAAACAGGTGACCCGGTGCCCGCGGGCCCGCAACTCCTCGATGACGTCGAGGACGGGCAGCAGGTGACCAGTGGCCCCGACGGCGAGGACGGCGACGTGCGCACTGGCCTTCGTGCTCATGCGCGCAGCCCGTGTCGGGCGGTGTACCAGAAGAACCAGGACAGCAGGCCGGCGAGCATGACGACGTACTGCACGTTGGTGACCGTCGCGACCGCGTCGAGGTCGATCACTGACGCGATGGCGACGCGGACCACGGCGTCCAGCATCAGCACGACGCCGACCACCACGCTCACCAGGCGCAGGCGGCGCCGGAAGACGGGATCGTCGGTCCAGCGTCGCTGCCACGCCGCGGCGCCCTCATCACCGACCTTCGCGGTGGCGATGGCCGTGCCGAGGTGGAGCATGAACGGCCGCTTCATGGCCAGCGACAGCAGCACCCAGGCGCCGAGCAGGCCGGTGAGCCAGCCGTCCTTGATGTACAGCAGCCGCGCGTCCCCGGTGACCACGCTCAGCGCGCCCCCCGCCAGGAAGAGGCTGACGACGACGAGGCCCGCGACGTCGATCCGCCGGCTGCGGGCGGCGACCAGGGCGGCGTTCGCCGCGGGGACCGCCCCCGCGGCCAGGGTGGCGGCCAGCACGCCGGCGCCCAAGGCGCGAAGCGCGTAGTAGACGAGCAGGGGCAGGACCACGTCGACGACGATTCGTCCGACCAGAGCGCGGCGCGCGCGCTCGCTCGTACGCCCGGCGGCAGTCGGCGTCGGCTGGGTGTCGTTCCTGACCGGCCTCACCGAAGCACCTCCCCGCGATCCCTCGTGGCCGGCTCGGCGGCGATCGCGCGGTCGAAGAGCGCGCACAACTCCTCCGCGTAGGCGGCCAGGTCCAATCCGCCACCGCTGGCGAACCGCTCGACGGCGGCGTCGACGGCGGCGCGGACCGTCACCGCCATCACCACCGGATCGAACGTGCGCAGTTCCCCGGACTCCTGGCCGGCGACGAAGAGGTGCGCCAGCAGCATCACGGGTACGTCCTCGCGAGCATCCGCATCCGCCGTGTCCCTGGGCAGGTTGCGGACGATCTCGACGGCCGCGCGGGCGTACGCCGGTCGTTCGCCCAGAAAGCGGAAGTTCGAGCGTAGGTACGCGGCGAGCTTGCCACGTGCCGTCGACTCAGCCTCGATCGCCGGGACCATGACCTGTTGCGCCCGGTCGACGATGTGGCGCAACGCCGCGGCGACCAACTCCTGCTTGGTGTCGTAGTGGTACGTGATGAGCCGGGTGCTGCTGAGTCGCGCCGTCTCGACGATCCGCGCGAACGTCGCCCCCGCGTAGCCGTGCTCGGCCAGCAGCTCGACGAACGCCTCCAGAATCTGCGTCTTTCGATCGACCTCCGGTGTTATCTGCATAGATAAAAGTTCAGCAGAAGGCCGGCTTCCCGTCAAGGGCGTAGGGATCGCCGCAGCGCGTGCGGAAACGGCAGAGCCTCCCCGGCGACGTCGCCGGGGAGGCTCTGACCAGTGCGCGGCTATCTCTTCAGGCGCGGATCCTCCTGCACCTTCAGGGCGTTGAGGATCGGATCGCCCTCGCCCTTCTCCCGGGTGAACTGGATTGTCAGATCGCCACCGGGGTGCTCGACCGTGACCGTGTTCGCATCGACGGTCAGCGCGCCCACCTTCGCCTGCACGTCGTGGTCGTACAGCACGACCTTGCCGTCGGCGAGCACGTCGAAGGCGCGCTTGCCGGCCTTGACCTTCTCGAGCTCCGCGAAGTCGAGGCCGATCCGGTACGTGCCGGCGGGGGCGTTCTTGAACACGTAGCTGAACGTGTCGCCGGTCCGCTGGGTGCGGAACAGCGCGTCGTCCGTCGTACCGGCGATGTCGGCCTTGGTGGTGTGCGCCTTACCGCCCACGTAGCCCCACTGCCGCGAGCCGAGCGCCTGGTCGGGCGCCCAGAAGAAGCCCGAGGCGTCGACGTACCCGGACCCGCCCGCGTCGACGCCCTTCCAGTAGGCCGACGTCGCCAGGCGGACCGGCTTGAGCTGGCTCTCACCCTTGCCGGCGTTGGACGCCACGAGCACGTCCCCGACGAGTACGCCGGGCTTGATGCCGGCGTTGTCGGCCGTCACCGTGACCGTGGTCGACGTGCCGACCGCGAGCGTGACCGGGCCGGTCGCGGCCGGGCCCGTGAGGGTCAGCCACGGCAGGTCGGCGGCCTCGTGCCCACCGTCGTCGGTGCGCTTCTGCTCGCTGACCCGCACCTGAAGCGGCGCGGAACCGGTGTTGGTGACGGTCACGTCGGCCGTCGCCTGCTGGCCCTTGTCGAGGAGCCAGTCGAGGTCAGTTGCGGCGACGGTGGCGATGCCCGTGGTCAGCGCCGTGTCGACCACCTCGGCCTGGTCCTTCTTGGCGATGGTCACGGGGTGGCTGGCGGTGACGTAGTTCGGCGCCTCCACCTGCACCGTGTTTCCGCCGACCAGCGCCTGGGCCTTCCACCGGCCCTTCACGTCGGTGGTGATGACCCGTTCACCGGCCGGCCCCTTGAGCGTGACGACCGCGCCCTCGATCGGCTTGCCGTCGTTCCTGTCGGTGACCGTGCCCTCGATCGTGCCCGCGGCCGGGAGCGTGTACTCCAGCCCCAGGCCGGCCTTCAGGACCGGCTCGTTGAAGGAGTACTGGCCCGCGGGGTTGCGGTTCAGGCTCTCCACACCGACCGTCGCCGACGAACCCTTGGTGAGGGGGTTGTCGCCGCCGACGCCCTCGCCGTACCCGATCTGGATCCGTCCGTCGGCGATCAGGGTGACCGAGAAGCTCACCCGGGCGCTCGGGTCAGCGAAGAAGGTGACGTTCCGCCATTCGATGACCTGCGCCGCCACTCCGTCCACCTCGGTCGTGCCGAAGTAGATACCCGCCTCGTCGTCGACGACGAGGTCGTCCCAGAACGGGTAGATCGCGTCAATCGGGTACGGCGACGGCAGCGCCGTGTTGCTGCCCGACGTGGCGGCGCGGTCGAAGACGAGCGTGCCGTTCGTCGTGACGCACACGCCGTCCCAGGCCGTGTCGTAGAACGGCTGCAGGTAGTCGGAGCTGAACCACAACGGGCCACAGAGGTCGTCGCCCAGCCACCCGGACTCCTGGGTGCCCTGGCGGTAGAGCCCCTCGGTCACCTTCATCGAGTACGAGCGACCGGCGGGGGCCACCGGTACCGGGCCGGGGTCCGGCTGTTCGGGCTGGGGATCCGGCTCCGCCGCGTCCGCCCGCGGGTCGAGCGTCACCCGCAGCGCGGCGATGCTCGGGGCCTTCAGGCCCTTCGAGCCCCGCAGTTCCACCGTCAGCGGACCGCCGTCGTGCTGCACGACCGCGGTACGCCAGTCGGCGGTGTTCGGTCCCACGGCGGCGGCCGGGTCGTACGCGTAGTTCGTCAGCGTCCCGTCCACGAGGACGTCGAACACCCGCTTGCCCTTCGGCGCCTTCTCGATCTCGGCGAAGCCGAAGTCGATCGCGTAGGTGCCCTTGGGCGCGTCCGGGAAGCGGTAGAACAACTGCTTCTCCGGCGTGCTGCGCTGCGACTGGAACAGGAGGTCGTCCGTCGTGCCGGCGATCGGGGCCTTCGTGGAGGTGACCTTCGTCTTGCCCTCGTAGCCCCACGACTTCTTGCTCGCCGGCTGGTCGGCGGACCACGTGTAGCCGGTGCCGTCGGTGAGCTTCGCGCCGCCGGCGTTGACGCCGACCTGGTACTTCGTGGTCGTGAGCGTCACCGGCACGTACGTCTTGGACTGGCGTCCGGAGTCGGACCGCACGACGATGTTCGCGCCGAGAACACCCGGCTTGGCGTCCTTCGACGAGATCGAGACCTGGACGGTCGTCGACTGACCCGGCGCGAGGGTGCCGCCGGTCGAGGAGAGCGACAGCCACGGCAGGTCGGTGAGCAGGTCGTCCTCGACGTCGACGAGGACGACGTCGTCGGCGATCTGGTCCGCCGCCCACAGCGCGCCGGTGGAGTCGGTCTCGAGGCCGCCGCCCTGGCCCACCTTCTGGCCCGGGAACCACCACGCGTTCACCAGCGAGCAGTCGTCGGGGTCGACCTGCAACAGCCGGGTGGGCCGGTTCGAGGTGAGGTCGGTGTACCAGATGGTGTCGGACGCCTGGTTGTAGGCCAGGCCCATCACCTCGGGCAGCGGCGGCGTGCAGAAGGACAGCAGCGCGCCCGGGTTGTCGTGCGAGGTGCCGGCGACCGTCCCGATCATGCCGTTCGCCCGGCCACCGACGTAGAACACGTCCCGGGCCGGGTTGTAGGCGAGGCCGGTGAGCTGGAGCGTGGACCAGTCACCCTTGATCTGCCGCGTCTCCTTGCCGGTCTCCCGGCTGAAGCAGTGGATGTAGCTGGCCGGGCTGTCCTCCATCTGGCACATGTCACCGGTCTTGGTGTCGAGCGCCATGTCGAAGGCCCGGTACGCGGGGTTCCACGACGCGTCGAAGACCTTCGACGTCTTCTTGCCGGTCACCGTGTAGGCGGTGTTGGTCCGCGCGTTGTAGTCGTGGACCCAGACGTCGCCGTCGTACCCGATGCCGGAGGGCTCCTTCTCGGCGATCGTGCCGGGAATGGCGATCCGGGTGATGACGTCTCCGCCGGAGGTCGCGCCGACCCTGGCTGCCGCCTGGGCCTCCGCGAGGCTCGGCGTGGCGGGCTTGCCGTCGACGTTTGACGGCTTCATGCCGCTCGCACCGGCCTTCCAGCCGGCGAGGTCGATCGTGCTTGCCGCGCCCACGCCGGTACGCGCGGTGGCGCCGGTGGCGTCGAGCTCGGGGTGCCGCGCGGCCTCGCCCAGGTCGTACGTGAGCGGGGCGGAGCCGGTGTTGGTCAGCGTCAGCGAGCCGACGCCGTTCTGGTCGGTACCCAACAGCGTCTCGAGGCCGTCGGCCTTCAGACCGGCGACACCCGTGGTCAGACGCGCGTCGATCTTGGCCTGCGCGTAGAGCTTGTCGAGCGAGAACGGGTACGACCCGGTCGTGTAGTTCGGCGCCTCGACCGTCATGGTGTAGTCGCCCAGCGGAAGCTGGCGGTGCACGAGACCGGTTCCGTTGGTCGTGACGGCCTCGACGAGCCCGTCCTTGGTGCTGAAGGAGACCTTGGCGCCGGCCACCGGCAACCCGTCGTTCTTGTCCACGACGGTCGCGTCGAGGTACCCGAAGTCCGGCAGGTCGTAGGTGACGATCATCCCGTCGCGCAGCACCGGGGCGTGATCGGAGAACCGGATGCCGTCGACGCCGGCCCAGCCCTGGATGCCGGTGACGGCGTTCGCGCCGGCGGTCACCGGGTCGTCGGTTCCGACGCCGTCGCCGTACCCGAAGATCATCGTGCCCGAGCGGGTGAAGGTGGCCGAGAAGTTGACCGGTTCGGTGTACTCCGACCGGGTCGGGTAGGCCCAGATTTTGGTGTTGCGGTACTCGACGACGAACGCGTCCTCACCGTTGACCTTGGTGGCGGCCGTGAAGACACCGCCGCCGGGGGCGAACTCGGCGGGGCTCTCCATGTAGAACGGGAAGGCGCCCGCGCCGCCGTAGCCGGGACCGGTGCTGCCGTCCGGGGCGATCACGCCACGCAGGCCGACGCCGAGGGTGTCGTGGCTGCCGTTGTACAGCGCGATCGGGAACGGCAGCTTCACCGTCGCCCACACACCGCTGCCGAAGGTGACCTGCTCGGTGCCGCGCAGGTACTCGCCCTCGGTGACGGCGCAGCTGTAGCCGCCCTTGTCGACGACGAGCCCGACCGGGATCTCGGGCGACTCGTTCTGTGCTCCCACGGTCAGCGGGAGCGTCTTCGGCGAGAAGCACGAGTTGGGCGTGACGGCCAGCTTGTACGCGCCCTCGGGGACACCGGTGATCGTGAACGCGCCGTTGGCGTCCGTGCGTACCGGCTTCAGCGGCGTGTCCCGGATCGCGACGTCCGCGTTCGGCACGGGCCGCTTCCTGTCGTCCACGACCCGGCCGCCGATGTCGTGCTTCGCGGCGGCCGTGAGCGGCAGCGTGACGGAGGTGTCCTGGCCGAGGGTGACAGCGACGGTGGCGGTCGCGGTCAGGTACCCGAACACCCTGGTGGTGAGCTGGTAGTCGCCGACCGGCAGGTTCGTCGTGAAGCGGCCGTCCTTGTCGGTGCCGATCGACCGGCTGAACGGCCCGCTGATCGTCACCTCGGCGGCGGGGACCGGGGCGCCGTTGGCGGTCACGACACCGGTGAGGGTGCCACCCTTGCGGGGCGCGAGCTCGAGCAGGCGGACGAGGTCGAGCCGGCCCTCGCCGTACTTGTTGTTGAGCTCGGCGGTGCCGCCGCACTCGGTGTCGTCGACGTCGGTCGCCGACTCGGCGAGCAGGCGACGGGTCTCGTCGACCTGCCCGATCAGGGTCGGGTCGTAGCTCCAGAGCGCCGCGACCGCGCCGGCGACGTGCGGTGCCGCCATCGACGTACCGGCCATCTCGACGTAGCTGTTGTTCGGATAGGACGAGCGGACGTTGACACCCGGCGCGGAGATCTCGGGCTTGATCCGACCGCCCTCACCCGCGCCCTTGCGGGAGAACGCCGCGAGCGTGCCGTCCTCCGAGTAGGCGCCGACGGAGTAGGCGGTCGCCGCCGAGCCCGGCGAGGAGACCGTGTCACAGGCCGCGTACGGCACGGTGTTGCCCGACGACCAGGTGCTGAAGATGCCTGCGGCGGTCCAGGCCTCGTCGATGGCCTGGAAGAAGTCGTCGAAGTTGTGTTCGACGTCCTGGCCCCACGAGTTGTTGACGACGTGCGGGCGCTTGGACGGGTCGGGGTTGTTGCCCTCAAGGTCGGTCGGGGCGAGCAGCCACCAGCCGGAGCGCAGCAGCGACTCGACACCGGTCCTCTCGCAGCAGCCGTTCGTCGCGATCCACTGCGCGTCCGGGGCGACGCCGACGTGGTCGGTGCCGTCGACGCCGACCATGGTGCCCATGGTGTGCGTGCCGTGTCCGTTGTCGTCGCACGGCGCGGCCGAGCACGATCCCCGGGTGGCCATCCAGTTGTAGTTGTGGTCGACGGTGCCGTCCGGCTTCGCGCCACGGTACTGACGCGACAGGGCGGGGTGGTCGAACTGGACGCCCGAGTCGAGGTTGGAGACGGTGATACCCGCGCCGGTGGCGCCCATGGCCCACGCCTGCGGGGCGTGGATGGCCTCGAGACCCCACGTGACGGTGTCGTCCGCGCCGGCCTTCGGGGCCGCGGGTCGGGCCGCCTGGTCAGCGGGGAGCTTCTGCTCCACGGGCTGTACCAGGGCGACCTGCGGCGTGGCGTGGATCTCGGCGACCTGCACCCGCGCGGCCACGTCGAGAGCGAGCTTCTCGGTGCCGCCCTTGACGAGTACGGCGTTGGCGATCGGGTAGGGGGTGTACTTGACCCCGGCCCGGTCGAGTTCGGTGGAGACGGAGGCCAGGGAGCTCTTCGACGCCGTGGCCAGTGCGTCGTAGACGAACTGACCACGGGCCGTCCAGTCGGCGATCTTCTTCGCCGGCCCGAGGTCGGGCTTCGTGTCGAACGTGATCCAGAAGTCGGAGGCCGGCTGCGTGCGGAAGCGGTCCTTCAGGGTCGGCGCGATCTTCCTGGCCGCCGTGCCGGGATCCGGCTCGGCGGCGGACGCCGGTATCGGCTGGAGCATGCTCAGGCCGACCGCTGCGGCCAGCGTTGCCGCGAGGGCTTTGAATCTCATCGGGGTCCTTCGCCTACAGGGGTTGGTAGGGGTCGTGGCTCTCGTGGTCGACGGCACCGTCGGCGTCGCGTACGTCGGAGGCGTCGCGCGGGGTGACGCGCGATTCGCCGAGCCGCTCGGGTGGCGGCTGGTGTTCGAGGGCGGAGTCGTCAGGCACGACGGGACGCTCAGGCATTCATCGCCCATGGGCTATGGATCATGGACTCATGCTCGGTGAGCCGGGTGGCCTTAGCTATCCGGCGGATACGTCAAAATTCACGATGCGTTGTCGAGGGATTCGTCCTCGGCGAACACACCGGCCTCCACCGCCTTGACCGCGAGCGCGGTCCGGCTGCTCACCTTCAGCTTGCGCATCGCCGCGCGTAGCTGCTGGTCCACCGTGGCCGGCGACTTGGCCAGGATCCGGCTGATCTCCCGGTTCGTCTTGCCCGCGACGACCAGTTGGACCACGTCGAGCTCGCGGGGTGAGAGCTGGTCCCCGTACCCGCGTCGGCCGCCGCGCCACAGTCGCGGGACCTCGGCGCCGTGTTCGCGAAGCCGCTGTGCGACACGGTCCGCGTCGCCGCGGGCGCCGAGCCGGAACAGCCGCTCGTACTGTGCCGCCAGCAGCTCGCCGCCCTGCTCGGTCCGGCCCTGCGCGATGATCGCTTCGGCTTGGCGCTCGCGGGCGCGCAGCGCGTCGTACGGACGCGGCAACGCGCTCCAGGCGCGCGCCGCGCGGTCGTACGCCGTCGCCGCGCGGGCGTGCTCCCCGGACGCGGCGAGCAGCAGGGCACGACACACGGTGAGCGCGGCGCGCGGCGCGGGCGCCGTACGACCGCGCAGTCCCCTGGCGAACTGGTCGGTCAGGCGGGTCGCGGCCGTCAGGTCACCGGCGGCGAGGTGCGCCTCGATCCGGGCGGGGACGAGGTCGGTCGCCCAGACCCAGACGCCCTTTCGCCGGACGGTCTCCATCGGCTCGTTCGTGATTCGCAGGGCTCGGCCGCTGTTGCCGTCCGTCAGCCACAACCTGGCCAGCGCCGCGGCGGCCTCCATCGTGTCGTCGGCCGCGCCGAGACGGGCGGACTCCTCGAGGACGAGTCGGAACTGCTCCTCGGCGACCCGCCGCCGTCCGGCTGCGGCCGCCAGGCGGGCGGCGAGGCGAACGCTGCCCAGGTAGTGCGCCGGCCGGTCCCGGTCGGCCTCGGCGAGTGCCGCGCTCGTCTCCGCCAGGCCGTCCCACCGACCGGTGAGCCACGCCAGGTTGGCCTGTTCGAGTCGGACGTTGTGCTGCAACCGGGACGCCTGCTCGACCTCGGCGAGACTCATGGCCACGTCGAGGTGTTGCTCGGCGTCGGCGTACCGGCCCCAGATCAGCGCGCCGGTACCGACATTCGTGTGGATGCGGGCCACGTCGAGACGCTCTGCCGAGGTCGAGCCACCGAGGGGCAGGTCGGCGACGACCTCCCACGCCTCCTCCTCGCCCAGCATGAGCAACGCCGCGGCGCGGTTCCCGGCCAGGTTCAGCCTCTCGGCGGGGGAGTCGATCTGGGCGGTGAGATCGGCGGCGCGATCGAGCCATCGCCGATGGGTGGACGCCGGCCACGGTCCCGCGTAGGCCCAGCCGAGGTAGGTCATCGCCCGAGCCGCCTCGACCGGGTCGTGGTCGAGGTTGGCGACCGCCTGCTCCAGCTCGCGCAGGGCCGCCTGCGCCTCACCCCCGGTGATGAGAAGCCGACCCAGGGGGTTGCGGATCTCGGCCTGCTGCCGGGCGGAGAGGCCGGGGGTCTCCAGCACCGAGCGCAGGGTACGGATCACCCGGTGGTGGACCTGGTCGACCTCTTCCCGGCGGCCCAGGGCGGCGACTCCGGCGATACGGGCGACCCGCGCCCGGTCCACCGGCGGCAGCACGGCCCACGACAGCAGGTCGACAAGCAGGTCGACCGCCTTGGTGTGGTCGCCCGAGGCGATGGCCAACTCGGCGCCCTGTTCGGCGTACCGCGCCCAGGACGGGGTCTCGCCGGCCTCTCGGAAGTGGTGGGCGAGGCGCGCCACGGGCGGCGGGTGGAGGTGCTCCAGGGCGCGCCCGGCCAGCAGATGAACGTGTCTGCGGTCGGTCAGCGGAATCGACTCGTAGACCGCGGTGGCGGCCAGCACATGCCGGAAGCGCCACCTGCCGCGGTCGTCTCCGTCCAGGACACCGGCGTTGGCCGCCTCCGCGATGGCGGCCCGGCACGCGGCCGGCGACAGGCCCGCGGTCATCGCGATCGTCGCCGCCGAGGACCGTTCCGCCAACGTCGCCGCGGCGCGCAACGCCTGCTGCGCCGTGGGCGACAGGCGGCTCACCCGCTCCCGGGTGGAGTCGCGCACCGTCGGCGGCACCTGTAGCTCGCGCAGCTTCAGTCGGACCCACTGGCCGTCGCGGAAGACGAGATCGGCCCGATCGCACATGAGACGGACCGACTCTTCCAGGGCCAGCGGGACGCCGCCGGTCCGTTCGTGCATGAACGCCGTGAACTCCTGCGAGATCGGATTGCCGTCCAGCATGGAGGAGACCAGCGCCGCCGTGTCGTCGGGTCGCATGGGCGCGAGGGCGATCCTCAGCTGCGTCACGCCAGCGGGCAGCCGGGACGTCAGCCGTAGCAACAGCGATCCGTCGTCGACCTCCTCGGGCCGGTAGGAGATGACGAGGCTCGGACCGTCCGAGTGCTGTCGGGAGATGACGAACAGCAGGAACTCCAGCGTCACCTCGTCGGCCCAGTGCGCGTCCTCGAGGACGAGGACGTCGACCCGCAGCGCCCGCAGCAGCTCTTCCAGGGCGCGGAACAGTCGATGCCGGGCCGCCTTCGCGTCGTCCAGGGGCGGCAGCGCGGGCGGCAGGCTCGCGGACCATTCGGGGAACAGGGGCCGGAGCGCGCCCGCGAGCGCGGTGAGCCGCAGCCGCGACACCGGACTGTCGATCCCCCGGAACGCGTCGACGATCGGCCCCAACGTGAGCGACTCGCGCAGCGGTGGGCACACCGACACCAGGGCGGTGCGCCGGGCCGGGGCGGAGTGCCACTCGCGTAGCAGCCGGCTCTTGCCGATGCCCGCCTCGCCCTCCACCAGCACGATCGCCGGTGGCCGGGCCAGGGCGCCCCGCAGTGCCGCCAGCTCCCGGTCACGACCCACGAAGCGCGGGGTGGCGACGGTTGGCGCGATCCCGTCGTCCTCGTTTGAGGCGTCGAGCATGCGTGATGATCTCGCTTTTCGGCGCGTGGACACAAGACCATCGCCGCCGGTGGTCGCGGGCGACCTTGCGAAAATCATCTTAGTCATTAAGATAACGGCATGGGCATATCGACGGACTTCTCGGTGGCTATCGCCGGCGGCGGCCTCTCCGGTCTCTGCCTCGCCCAGTACCTGACGCGAGCCGGCATCGACGCGCACGTCTACGAGCGGGACCCCGGCCCCTTCGTCCGGCGGCAGGGCTACCGGATCATCCTCGACCGGTACGGGTTGGCGGCGTTGCGCGAGAGCCTGCCCCGTCCGCTGTACAACCTGGCGCTGGCCACCGGCGACGAGCCCGGCGGACACCTCCGCTTCACCGACAGCCGACTCCGGGACGCGTTCACCATCGCCTTCAAGGACGAGCCGTACGCGACCCGCCAGGTCGATCGGTTGACGCTGCGCTCGATCCTGCAGACCGGGCTCGACGGGCGGATCCACTACGGCAAGGAGGCCGTCGCGGTGGACAGCGGCGGCCCGGCCGGGCTGCGACTGCGGTTCTCCGACGGTGGGGCCGTCGCGGCGACCGTCGTCGTGGGCGCGGACGGCGTGGGCTCGGCACTGCGGGCGCAGCTCATGCCCGACGCGGCCCCGGCGAGCGCGCCGATGGCGGGCATCTACGGCCGGTCGCCCCTGCGCCGCAACGGGGAGAGCATGATCCCGGACGCGCTGCGCGACAGCGGCGTCCTGGCCATCGCCGATCGACCCGGCCTCGCCTTCTTCTTCACCTCCATGCGGTTCGGCGAGAGGCCACGGGAGGCGTTCGCGCGGCTGGCCCCGGGCAGCTACGCGCCCACCGGCGACGACTACGTGATGTGGGGACTGCTGCTACCGCAGGAGGAGGTGCCCATCGGCGTCCGCGGCGACCTGCTGGCGCTCTGGCGACTGGCCGCCGGGATGAGCACGGGCTTCCACCCGCTCATCCGACGGGTGGTCGCCACGGCCGAGTTGGACGCCACTGTGCTCAACCTCTTCGCCACCGGCCGACGCCCGCAGCGGTGGGCGGTGCCCCGGGCGACGATGATGGGCGACGCCGTACACGTCATGCCACCGTTCGGCGCCCACGGTGGTAACACCGCGCTCCGCGACGCGGCCCTGCTCGGCCGCCGGCTGCTCGAGGCTCGGGCGACCGGTCGGGCGGTGGAGGAGGCGATCGCCGCCTACCAGGACGAGATGGTGCCCTACGCCTTCCGCGCCGTCGACACCGCCGGCCGGCTGATGCGCCGTCTCACCGGGGGCGCGACCGCACCACACTGGGTGCTGACCCGCCTGTTACCTCGGCTGCACCGGGTGACCGTGCCGGAGGCATGATTGCGGCATGTCCCAGGTGCCGGCCCGCGCGTCCGCGATCGCCGACCTCATGCGCGCCGGGCGGGAGATGTCCCGGCTCTCCATGGTGTTCCGGTACGCCATCGCGGACCGGCTGGGCCTGACCGTGAGTGACCTGGAGTGCCTGGACTACCTGGCGGACGTCGGGTCCGCTACCGCGGGGCAGGTCGCCGAGCGGACCAACCTCACCACCGGAGCGGTGACCAGCATGTTGCGCCGGCTTCAGCAGGCGGGGTACGTGACGGCCGAGCGTGACCCGGCGGACCGGCGGCGGGTGATCGTCACCCTGCGCCCGGAGCGGATGGCCGAGTTGACGCGGCCGTACGAGCGGTTCGCCGAGGGGGCCGAACGACTCGTCGAGGGCTACAGCGTCGAGGAGGTCGCGCTGCTGGTCCGGCACTATGACCGCATGCAGGCGATGTACCTCGCCGAGTTGGACCGCCTCCGTGGTGGCGACACCGCGCAGCGGGCACGCGGTCAGGCCGGTGAACGGCCGTCGCTCTCCGGGTCCGCGGACGGCCGCGGGTAGCCGGGTGCGCGCTGCGGTCGATCGCAGCGCGCACCGTCGGTGTCCCGCCCGCACGGATGCGGACCGGTGACCTACCGCTCGGGAGCCGCCGTGACCTTGAGTTGCGTGACGAGCAGCAGAGTGTCGGCGTTGAGCCAGTAGTCGGTGATGAGGCCACGCCTGATGCGCAGCGTGTCCGTGCCGGTGAAGCGGACCCGGGTGCCGGGCGCGGCGGTCGCGCCGGGGAAGCCTCCGCCGTACGTGCCGTTGGCGACCCATCGCACGACCACGTGGTCACCGTCGATGATCGGGCCGACCTCGACGGTGAAGCGCAGGTCGGGGAAGGCGGACCGGATCTGGCCGACCAGGTCGGCCATGCCGTGCGGACCCTTGACGGCGCTGCCGTCGCCGCCGTCGAGCAGCGCGGCCCTCACCCGGACGTCCGGGGAGATGATGCGCTCGGCCTGTGTGTAGTCGCCGTTCCAGAGCTGAACCCAGGCGCGGGTCACCTGCCGCGCCTGACCGGCGGTGCCGTGCTCGTCGGGCTGCTGGTGGGCGAAGGCCGTGCCGCCGGCCAGAGCGGGTACGGCGCCGCTGGCGAGCGCCGAGCCGCCGATCAGGAGGGTGGCGATGGTGGCTGCGGGGAGATGCTTCACGGTGACTCCTCAGGTGGGTAACAGTCGTTCGCTTCCGTTACACCATATAACTGCAGTAACCTGATGTCAACGCGAAGGGGAGGTATGGCATGGCGGACCAGACCCGTACGGCCGGTGAGCAGTCGGCGGAGTCGCTTGTCGGGCCGCGCGAGCGCTATCGGCGGCAGGTGCAGGCCGAGGTACGCGCACACGCGTGGAAGCAACTCGCCGAGGCCGGCGCGGCGGGGCTGTCGCTCAAGGCCATCGCCAAGCAGATGGGGATGACCGCACCGGCTCTCTACCGGTACTTCGCCAGTCGCGACGACCTGCTCACCGAGTTGATCCTTGCCGCCTACCGCGACCTGGCACACGTGGTCGAGGCCGCGGCCGGCGCCGGCGCGACCCCACGCGACCGGCTGACCGCGATCGCCACGGTGATCCGTGACTGGGCCCGAAGCGATCCGCACCGCTACCTACTGCTGTACGGGACACCGGTGCCGGGCTACGCCGCTCCGGCCGAGGCCACCGAACTCGCCCGCCGCATCTTCGCCCCGGTGCGAGATGCCTTCGCGCACGCGGGTGAAGATCAGTCGATGCGCCGGTCGCTGACCTTCTGGACCCGCGTGCACGGGGTGATCAGCTTGGAGGTCGCCGGGCACTTCACCGGCATGCCGTTCGACCCGGCGGGCCTCTTCGCCGCCGAGGTCCGGTCCACGCTCAGCGACCTACCCTGAGGTGGGCCGCCTCCGCAGTGGCGACACCGGACGGCGGGGGCGCGGTCAGGTCGCGGAGGGCCGCGGGTAGCCGATCTCGTACGAGATCTGGTCGGCGGTCTCCAGCAGTAGCGGCAGATTGCTCCGCAGCTCGTCGAGGCTCGCGATGACCTCGATCGCGGTGATCGAGACGGCGGCGATGACCTGCCCTCGGGAATCCCTGATCGGTGCGGCCACGCACATCACGTAGGTGTCGTGCTCACCGTTGTCCACGGCCCAGCCGCGTTCCTGGATGGCGGCGAGTTCGGCGTCGAGCGCGCCGCGGTCGGCGAAGGTGGTGTCGGTGAACCTCTCGAAGACGACATGCGAGAGCAGCCGCTCGCGATCCTCAGGGGGCAGGTACGCCAGGATGGTCTTGCCGACGGCGCTCGCGTAGATCGACACCGCGCGCCCGACCCGGGAGGGGAGCTTGACGGCGTCGAACGCCGGGCTGTCCACCTTGTCGATATAGATGATCTCGTCGCCGGTCTGCTGCGCGAGGTGCACGGTGTGGCCGGTCTCGCGTTGTAGCGCACGCAGGTGCGCGGCGGCCGGCTGGCGCAGGTCCATCGAGCCGAGCGCGAGGTCCGCCAGCTCGATCAGCCCGCTGCCGAGCACGTAGGCGCCCGCGCCGGTACGGCGCACGAAGCGCGCGGACTCCAGGGTGTGCAGAATCCGTAGGGCGGTCGACTTGTGCACGCCGAGCACGTCCGCGGCCTCCGTCAGGGACAGCGGACGTTCGGCCGATCGACGGATGAGGTCGATCGCGCGGCGGATCGATTGCGCCAAGGCTGTGTCTCCCCTCGCACGGCGCGGCGTCGCCGCTTCCGTTGCATCATGTGCAATGTAGATGACGCGATGCGCAACCGCCACTTGACAACGTTGCACATGTCGCTACGATCGTTGCAATTTATGAGCTTGACTCCGACTTGTAACGGTGGAGCGACGATGGGTAAGTGGTGCGCTCGGATCGGCTTCGCCGGGGCGACGAATTGACGACGACCGACAGGCCCTCGCGTTCCGGGACCGCCGACGAACCCCGACGCGAGGACTGGGTCGGCACCGCCGCCGAGGCGTTGCCGGACGACGCGGGCAGCGTCCTGATTGGCCGGATCTGGGATCCGTCCGTCAGCGGCCCCACACCCGTGGTCGTCCGCGACGGTGAGGTCCTCGACCTGAGCCACCGGTTTGCGACCGTCCGGGACATCTGCGAGCTGCCCGACCCCGCCGCGACCGTGGTCGGGCTCGACGGGGCGCGGGTGGGGGACTTCGGGGAGATCCTGGCCAACACGGCGGTCACGACCCGCGACCGCGACCGGCCCTGGCTGCTGACCCCGGTCGACCTGCACGCGCTCAAGGCCGCCGGCGTGACCTTTCCCATCTCGATGATCGAGCGCGTCATCGAGGAGCGGGCCCGCGGCGACCTGGCGCTCGCGGCGGACATCCGGCAACGGATGTTCGCCGACATCGGCGTCGACCTGCACCACCTGGAACCGGGCTCGGCCGAGGCCGATCGACTCAAGAGCCTGCTGGTCGCCGAGGGCATGTGGAGCCAGTACCTGGAGGTGGGGATCGGTCCGGACGCCGAGATCTTCACCAAGGGGCAGATCCTCTCCGCCGTCGGCACCGCCGTCGACGTGGGCGTGCTCGCCGCGTCGACCTGGAACAACCCGGAACCCGAGATCACGCTCATCGTCCAGTCCAGCGGCCGGATCGTCGGCGCCACCCTGGGCAACGACGTGAACCTGCGCGACATCGAGGGCCGCTCGGCGCTGCTGCTTCCCCTGGCGAAGGACAACAACGCCTCCTGCGCCCTGGGTCCCCTGATCCGGCTCTTCGACGACCGGTTCGGCCTGGAACGGGTGCGCGAACTCGAGGTCCGCCTGGAAGTCCACGGCGCGGACGACTTCCGGCTCGAGGCGGTATCGGAGATGACGCGGATGTCGCGCGACCCGGAGGACCTGGTGCGGCAGCTCATCGGCCCGCACCACCACTATCCCGACGGCGCGGCCCTGATGCTCGGCACCATGTTCGCGCCCATCCAGGACCGGGGTAGCCCCGGTGAGGGCTTCACCCACCAGGTCGACGACGTGGTACGGATCAGCTGCCCGGCGCTCGGCACCCTGGTCAACCGGGTGCGGCACGCCCAGGAGTGCGAGCCCTGGCACTTCGGCATCCGCGACCTCATGGGCAATCTGGCAAGGAGGGGACTGCTGTGAACGTGGTCAGCACGGTCGATCCGCGCGACGGCCAGCGCCGCGCGACGGATCTCACCGAGACCGACGAGTCAGGGGTGGACGTGGTCGCCGGCCAGGCGTCCCGGGCGACGCGCTGGTTGGCCGACCTGGGAAGGCACGGCCGGGCGGAGCTGCTGGACGCCATCGCCGCGTCCCTGGAATCCCGTCGGAAGGACCTGGTCGCGGCCGCCGAGGCGGAGACCGGGCTGGCCCACGCGCGGCTGGACTCCGAGCTCACCCGGGCCGCGGTCCAGTTCCGGATGTTCGGCGACGTGCTCCGCGACGGCGCGTACGTCGAGGCCGCCATCGACCACGCCGCCGACACCCCACTCGGACCCGGTCCGGACGTGCGGCGGATGCTCGTACCCCTCGGGCCGGTCGCCGTCTTCGGCGCCAGCAACTTCCCGTTCGCCTTCTCGGTCGCGGGCGGGGACACGGCCGCCGCGCTCGCCGCCGGCTGCCCCACGGTCCTGAAGGCCCATCCGTCGCATCCGCTGACCTCGCACGCGTCCGCCGCCGCGATCGAGGCGGCCGTCCGCGACCTCGGCGGGCCCGATGGCGTCATCGGCGTCGTCTACGGGGAGCGGGCCGGTCGCTGGCTGGTGCGGCACCCCGCGATCCGTGCGGCCGCCCTCACGGGCTCGGTCAACGCCGCCCGTGCCATCCAGGCGGCCATCGACGAGCGACCCGATCCCATTCCCCTGTACGCCGAACTGAGCAGCGTGAACCCGATCGTCGTGCTGCCGGGCGCGGCCGCCGACCGGGCCGAGGGGATCGCCGAGGGACTGTTCGCCTCCTTCACCGCCTCCGGCGGCCAGCTCTGCACCAAGCCGGGCCTGGCGTTCGTGCCGGCCGGTCGGGGCGGTGACCAGCTCGTCGACGGTCTGCGCGAGAGGGTCGCCGGCTCCGGCGGCGCGATCCTGCTCAACGAGCGCATCCGGGACGCGTACGAGATCCGGGCGGCCGAGTTCGAGCGGGCCGGCGTCCGCGTCTCGGCGCAGCCGCGGGTCGAGAACGGCGCGGGCTTCGCCGTCGCGCCGAGGCTTCTGGAGGTCGACCTGCCGGGGCTGACCGCCGAGATCGCCGACGAGTGTTTCGGGCCGCTCATGATCGTCATCCGGTACGACGACACCGCCGACCTCGACGCCGCGCTGCACGCCGTCCCGCCGTCGCTGACCGGCTCCGTCCACCGTGGCCCGCAGGACGACGCCGACGTGGTCCGTGGGTTGGTCGACGTGCTCTCCGCCCGCGCGGGTCGCATCGTCTTCGACGGCTATCCCACCGGTGTCCGGGTGTCCTGGGCCCAGCACCACGGTGGGCCCTGGCCGTCGACGAACGCCGTGCACACGTCGGTGGGCGCGACGTCGATCCGACGGTTCCTCCGGCCGCTGGCATGGCAGGACGCGCCGGCCTGGGTGCTTCCCGAGGAGTTGCGCGACGAGTACACCGCGATTGTGCGGCGGATCGACGGGAGGTTGACGCCAGCGGTCGAATAATTGCGTCGACGGTCTCTCGGGTGCATTCTTACGACACCCGCCGCTGACGCGTGGATTCCGTCGCGAAATAGAGCGGACCGAGATTCCGCACGCCAATTCGACAGGCGCTCACCGCGTTTTCCTCGGCCGCAATTGTGTCGGTCCTGGCCGGACCGTCGACGCGATTCTCCGTACTCCCCGTGGTGGGGAATCCCCGGCCGCGCACCCCCTGGTGAAAGCCGGGGCTGCGCGGCCGGGGTGTGCTACGGGGTCACGTCGGTGACGTGCAGCCGCAGCATGGTCCACGACGCGGGCGCGAGAGTCAGGCGGACGCCGAGGTCGCTCGCCTGGACCGTGTCGTTGGGGCGCGGCTCGGCGTGGTCCGGGCCGTCGGCCGTGTTCTTGGCATCGAGGTCGGCGCCGCCCACGGTGACGCATTCGATGATCTCGCCCACCTGGGCGCCGGCGAGGTCGACGGTCACCTCGGCGGGGGTGTCGACGACCCGGTTGACGAGGAACACGGTCATCTCGGCGGCGGTGTCGTCCCAGGTGGAGACCGCGTCGACCGCGTCGATGACGCCGTAGCGGTCGGTGGTCGTGGTGCTGCCGTCGCGCAGTACGTCCAGCACGACCCCCCGGGCGTGCCGGGCCGTGCGGGCGAACGGGTGGAAGATGGTCTGCCGCCAGGCCGAGCCTCCCGGTTCGGTCATGATCGGCGCGATGACGTTGACCAGTTGGGCCTGGCACGCCGCGGTCACCCGGTCGCTGTGCCGCAGCAGGCTGATGAGCAGGCCACCGACGACGACGGCGTCGGCCACGCTGTAGTGGTCCTCCAGCAGCGGCGGCGCGACCGGCCAGTCCTCGCCGCTGGGCGGGGTGGACGGCGCGGCCGACTGGTACCACACGTTCCACTCGTCGAACGCGATCATGATCTTCCTGGTGGACCGGCGGATCGCGCCCACCGAGTCCGCGATGGCCGTGACGGCGTCGATGTACCTGTCCATGTCCTCGGCCGAGGCGAGGAAGCTGGGCAGGTCATCGTCGACCGGCTGGTAGTAGGCGTGCAGCGAGATCAGGTCGACGTCGTCGTACGCCTCGGTCAGCACGTCGCGCTCCCAGCTCCCGAAGGTCGGCATGCCGAGATGGGACGAGCCGCAGGCGACCAGTTCGAGGTCGGGATCGAAGCGGCGCATCGCCTTCGCGGTCTGCGCCGCGAGTCGCCCGTACTCGGTCGCGCTTCGCTGGCCCACCTGCCACGGGCCGTCCATCTCGTTGCCCAGGCACCACAGCCGGATCCCGTACGGGTCTGCGGCGCCGTTGTCGCGGCGCTGGTCGGCGAGGTGGCTCCCCGCCCGGTGGTTGGCGTATTCCAGCAGGTCGACAGCCTCGGCGGTGCCCCGGGTGCCGAGGTTCACCGCCATGATGGGATCGACGCCCGCCTTGCCGACCCAGCGCATGAACTCGTCCAGCCCGAAGGCGTTGGTCTCCAGGCTGTGCCAGGCGAGGTCGAGCCGGGCCGGTCGTTTCTCGACCGGGCCGACGCCGTCCTCCCAGCGGTAGGAGGAGACGAAGTTGCCGCCCGGGTAGCGGACCGTCGTGACGCCCAGCTCGCGGACGAGCGCGAGGACGTCGCCCCGGAAGCCGTCCGCGTCGGCGCTGGGGTGGTCGGGCTCGTAGATTCCGCCGTAGACACAGCGGCCCAGGTGCTCCACGAACGAGCCGAAGATCCGGCGCGGCACCGGTGCGACACGTCGCCGCGGGTCCAGGAGCAGGCGTGCGGTGTTCACGACAGCCGTCCCGGCTGGCCCGGACGAGGCTGGACGGGCGAGGCGGCGCGGTGGGGGAGTGGGTGCGGCGCTGCGTCGAGGTGGGTGTTCAGGGCGGGCTCCTCTCGGAGGAGGCCTCCGACGTCGGGATCCGTGTCGCGGCGCCGGGGACCCGGGGGTGGTGGGTCGGTGCGAGCTCTGGACATCGCCATGATCATCGATTACGTTCGCGATCGATGTAAACGTTACCGATCATGCTCCCCGGAGGGAACACCGCGTTCCGGAATGGCGCCTGACAGAGCGTGCCGTCCCGTTGTCGATGGGTAGATCGCGTGCGCGAAATGGCGCGGCTTTGCACCCCGGGAAGTCCACCTTGCACAATCCCGTTAGGACCCGCTGCCGGCTCTCGCGCGGGGATGAAGAGGTCTTGTGTTCGCAATCGTGGTCGGTTACGTTGGCAACATCCTGGAAACGTAACCGATAACGATTGCAGTCCAGAGAGAGCGGCATGATCGAAGCCAATGCGCCGGTAACAATGAGTGATGTCGCCCGGATCGCCGGCGTTTCCACCGCCACCGTTTCGCGCGTCGTCAACGGGCACTACGGCGTCAGCGCCCGCACGATCGCTCAGGTCCGCACCGCCATCGAACAGCTCGGCTACGAGTCGAGCCTGGTGGCCTCGAGCCTGCGGCGCAGCCGCACCAACGTCCTCGGCCTCGTGGCGCACAGCTTCCAGTCGTACACGGCAGAGGTGCTCAAGGGGGTCATGAAGGCGCTCAGCCGCTCCGGCTTCGACCTCATCATCTACGCCAACAGCGACCTCTACGGGTCCTACTCGGAGGGTTGGGAGCAGCGGCACCTGACCCGCCTGTCGGGCACCCTCACCGACGGGTGCATCGTCGTCACGCCCTGGGGTGAGATGCGCAGCCGTACGCCGGTCGTGGCCATCGACCCGGTGCGCGGCGCGACGGCGCCCTCGGTCATGGCCGACAACCTCGCCGGCGCCACCACCGCTGTCGAGCATCTGCTCGACCTGGGCCACCGACGCGTCGGCTTCATCGCCGGTCGCGACAGCCTCGCCTCGGCATGGTCCCGGGAGGAGGGCTACCGGGCGGCGCTCGTCGCCGCCGGTATCCCGGTCGACCCGACGTTGATCGGCCGGGGGGACTTCAATCCCGAGTCGGCCGTTCCGTTGGCGCGCGCCCTGTTGCAACGGGCGGACCGGCCGTCGGCGATCTTCGCGGCGAGCGACGGGATGGCGCTTAAGGTCCTTGAGGTCGCCAGGGAACTGGGGCTCTCCGTCCCGCAGGACCTGTCCGTCGTCGGCTTCGACAACATCCCCGAGTCGGCGTCGACCGTTCCGGGTCTGACCACGGTCGACCAGTCGATGTACCAGCTCGGGTACGAAGCCGCGCGAATGCTCAAGTCACTGGTGACCGGCGAGTGGGACGAGCCGCACCAGATAGTCCTGCCGACCAACCTCGTGGTCCGTGGCTCGACCGCAGCACCGGCGAGGGACCGAAGGAGGTGAGCGCTACCGCACGGCGAGATCCACCGATGGGTTGAGCTGGTCAGCGGGTCGCATCCGCTGCCGGCACAGGAAAGGAGTGGAGCGTGACAACCGAACATTATCACGGGCGCCGACGCCGCCTCGGCGTACGCCGGCTCGCGGCGGTGTTCAGCGCCGGAGTCGTCGCCCTGGCGGCGGCCCTGCTCGCGCCGCAACCGGCAGCGGCGGCGGACACGCCGTGGCTGGACGTCTCCCCGGACCGCTACGCCTCGTTCAGCGTGCCGGCCGCGTACGTCCAGGAGCGCCTCGGCACCGTCTCGCAGGTGGTCGTCGAGGGCAACTTCGGCCCGTCCGCCACCTGGGCGGAGTTCGGTCTGACCCGCCGCGGTGACGTGTGGTCCGGGGTGCTCGGCGCGCTGACGCCCGGGCTGTACCGCTACCAGGTGACCGCCGACGACAACAAGACCATCAAGGATCCGACCAACAGCGCGGGAGTGGCGTCCGACCCGCTCCTGAGCACCTTCCTGGTCGCCGGCGAGTCGGCGCGCTGGCTGGCCGACGCGCCCGCCGGCAGCGGCGGCACGGTCGGGACGCTGACCTACCGGGTTCGCGCCGAGCAGCGCTCGGCCCTGGTCTGGACGCCACCCGGGTACGCGGCGAAGAAGCCGAAGGGCTATCCGACGCTCTTCCTGGAGTCGGGGGGCGGCGTGGCCGCCACCGACTGGCTCGACCTCGGTCGCACGAAGCAGATCCTCGACAACCTCTCGGCGGCGGGCGCGATGCAGCCGATGGTCGTGGTGATCGCCGACAGCACGGACGACCGGGAGTTGAAGGATCTCCGCAAGGCGGTCGGCGACAACTACCGGGTCCTTCGCGATCCGGCCCACCAGGCCATCGCCGGTGTCACCGACGGCGCGGCGCGGGCGGTCCGCGCGGCCCTCGCCAAGCCCGGCCAGTTCGGCTCTGTCGGCTGGTTCTCGGGCACGTCGACCCCGACGATCGACCGCCGGGACGCCACGGCGCTCAACCACCTCAAGCTGCTGCGCCTCTACACCGGGAACGTGACCGACCCGGCCTACAACACCACCTACCGGCTGACGAAGGCGCTGGACCGGGCCGACGTCCGGTTCGAGTTCGACGGGGTCAACCCGGACGGCGGCGGGAACTGGACCACCTGGCAGGAGAACCTCGTCGACTTCGTGCCACGGCTGTTCCGGCACGTGGCGGACCACGGGCCGAGCCCGGGCCACGGCCGGTTCACGGGCGAGTTCTCGCCTCCGCCGGCCGGCACCACCCCGACGCCCTTCGTCACCGCGGACGGGTTCGTCACCTTCGAGACCACCACCGACTTCGCGGACGCCCAGCACGTCACCGTGTGGGCCAACATCGCGCCGGGCGGCAGTTGGCTGCGCGTGCCGCTGACGCGTGACGGCGACCGGTGGCGGGCGACCGTGGGGCCGCTGAAGCCCTGGTTCTACTACTACCGCCTGATCGTCGACCGGGTGCCGTTCAAGGACGTCTCCAACCCGACGAGGGTGACCACGGAGCCGATGTGGAGCACCTTCCTCGTCCCGGGTCCTGCGGCCCGACTGCTGACCGACGTGCCGGCGGGCCAGGGCGGCACGGTCGAGAGCATGACCTACACCAGCACGGTGGCCGGCCAGGACCGCACCGCGCTGGTCTGGACCCCGCCCGGGTACGACCCGCAGCGAGCACAGCCCTATCCCGTCCTCTACCTCCAACACGGTGGCGGGCAGAACTACACGGACTGGGTCGAGATGGGCCGGGCCAAGCAGATCCTCGACCACCAGTTCCTCGACGGGGACCTGACACCCATGGTCGTCGTGATGGGCAACGGCAACTCGTCGAACTTCAACCGGGAGTTGTTGGAGAACATCGTGCCGGCGGCCCGGTCCCGGTACCACGTCTCCAGCGACCCCTCCCAGCAGGCCCTCGCCGGGCTGTCGATGGGCGGCGGGCAGGCGTTCGGTGTGCTGAAGGCCTATCCGGGCCAGTTCGCCTACGTCGCGGCGTTCTCGGCCGGCTTCGGCAGCGGCACCGGCGTCGACGTCGCGGCCATCAACAACGGCACCAGGATGCTGCGCCTCTACGTCGGTGACCAGACCGACTTCGTGTACCCGAGCTTCATGGCCTCGCTGACCACGATGGACGCCCTCGGTATCCGCTACGAGTTCGACGGGGTCACCCCCGGACCGCACGGCTGGGACGTGTGGCAGAAGAACCTCATCGACCTGGCGCCCCGTCTGTTCAAGCGCTAGGAGCCTGCCCAGGCGACGCCACCGGGAGCCGGGTCCCAGCGCCTCCGGTGGCGCCGCTGGCGCATGGATGTCCGTGCACCGCCACCTTTGAAGGGAACCATCTCAATGAAGAGAAGACGCATACTCGCCACGGTGGCCATGCTCGCGGCCGGGAGTGGCCTGGTCGCCTGCTCCTCGGACGACGGCGGCAGCGACGCGAGCAACTGCACGAACACCATCACCAAGCAGAACGTGCCGGTCGTGACGATGTGGGGCTGGTACCCCAACACCCAGCTCGTCGTCGACAACTTCAACAAGCTGCACGACGACGTGCAGGTCTGCTGGACCAACGTCGGTCAGGGCGGCGACGAGTACGACAAGTTCCAGACGGCCATCTCGGCGGGCACCGGGGCGCCCGACGTGATCATGGTCGAGGCGGACCGGATCCCGACCTTCCAGATCCAGGGCGCGCTCGTCGACATCAAGCAGTACGGCTACGACGCGGTCAAGGCCAACTACGGCGAGGGCGCCTGGAAGGACGTGTCGGTGGGCGACGCGGTCTACGGCGTCCCGGTCGACGGTGGCCCGATGGGCATGATCTACCGCAAGGACATCTTCGACAAGTACCAGATCACCCCGCCGAAGACCTGGGCCGAGTACGAGCAGGCCGCGCAGAAGGTCAAGGACGCCGGCGGCCCGTTGTTCGGGGACCTCGGCGCGAACGTGCCGGCCGTGATGATGGCGCTGCAGATCCAGAAGGGCGCGTCGCCCTTCACCTTCGATCCGGCCCAGCCGAAGTCGATCGGGGTGAAGCTCAACGACCAGGCGTCCAAGGACGTGCTGGACTACTGGGGTGGCCTCGCCAAGAAGGGCCTGGTCGGTACGCAGGACCAGTTCACCCCGGAGTACATCTCCGGTGTGATCAACGGAAACTACGCGACGTACATCTCGGCGGCGTGGGCGCCGGGCTACCTCACCGGGGCGGGCGTCGGTAAGGGCCAGGACACCGGCAAGTTCGCGGTCGCGCCACTGCCGCAGTGGGATTCGGCCAACCCGGTGCAGGTGAACTGGGGTGGGTCGGCCTTCTCGGTGACCAAGCAGGCGAAGAAGCCGGAGCTGGCGGCGAAGGTCGCCTACGGGCTCTACGCCGACAAGGAGTCGCTCACCGACGGCTGGACCAACCAGATCATCTTCCCGCTGAACCTCACCGCGCTGAAGGATCCCGCGTTCGTCGACCTGAAGGTGGCGTTCTTCAGCGGCCAGCAGGCGAACAAGGAGGTCTACCTGCCCGCCGCCGAGGCCTACAAGGGGGTGTCCTACGCGCCCTTCGGCCAGTACTACCTGGACGCCATGACGAAGCAGATCAGCGAGGTCATCAAGGGCTCGACCACCGGCTCCCAGGCTGCCGACAAGCTCCAGGACGACGTGGCGAAGTACGCCAAGGAGCAGGGCTTCACCGTTCAGTGACCGCTCCGGGTGGGTCGCGCCGGCGGTGGCCGGCCGGCCCACCCACGACCCCCCGCGTCCACGCCCTTCGGAGACCACAGATGACAGTCCTGACCGAGAAGCGCACACCGCGTCCGCCGAGCGAGACGCGCAAGATCCGTGGCAAGGTGCACCTCCGCGAGCACCTGATGGGGTGGCTCTTCGTCGGGCCCTTCGCGATCGTCTTCCTGGCGTTCCTCATCGCGCCGTTGGCGTACGCGCTGTACCTCAGCCTCTTTCAGAAGAAGCTGATCGGCGGCACCAGTTTCGTCCTCTTCGACAACTACGTGAAGGCGTTCACCGACCCGAGCTTCCTGTCCGGAGCCTGGTTCGTCATCCGCTTCTCGCTCGTCTCGATCCCGCTGCAGATCGTCCTGGCGCTCGTGATGGCTCTCATCCTGGACGCCGTGACGACGCTGTTCGCGCGCTTCTCCCGCCTCATGATCTTTCTTCCGTACGCGATCCCCACCGTCATCGGGGCCGTGATGTGGGGGTTCCTCTACAGCAAGGGCTTCGGCCCGCTCACCGACATCTTCGGGCTGTTCGGCGCCACCGCGCCCGACTTCCTGGGCAGCGACCTGATCTTCTACGGCCTGCTCAACGTCGTCACCTGGCAGTGGGCCGGCTACTACATGATCATCCTGTACGCGGCGTTGCAGGGCGTCGACCCGACGCTCTACGAGGCCGCCCGGATGGACGGCGCCGGACGGTGGCAGATCGCGACGCGTATCAAGATCCCGCTGATCGCGCCCGCGCTGATCCTGATCCTGGTCTTCTCGCTCATCGGCACCCTGCAGTTCTTCAACGAGCCGCAGATCCTGCGTTACCTCGCCGCGGGCACGATCGGGGCCGACTTCACCCCCAACATGTACGCGTACCAGCAGGCGTTCTCGCTGGCCAACTTCAACTACGGGTCGGCGATCTCGTTCGCGCTCGGCGGCATCGTCTTCATCTGCGTGTACGCCTTCCTGTTCTTCACCCGCAAGCGGAGGAGCTTCCTCTAGATGGCCGACCACACCAGCGTCCGCGCCGGCGTCCGCCGGCCGCAGCGCTACCTTCCCCTGCAGATCCTCCTCGGCTTCCTGGTGATCTACTTCCTGGTCCCGTTCTGGTGGGTCATCGTCAACAGCTCCAAGAACGCGCCGGGCCTGTTCGGAGGCGGCAACACCCTGTGGTTCTCCGACCAGATCGACTACGTCGGCAACCTCCGGCAGCTCTTCACCTACGACGGTGGCATCTACCTGCGGTGGATCCTCAACTCCACGCTGTACGCCATCGCCGGCGGAGTCGGCGCCACGGTCCTGGCGGTGATGGCCGGCTACGGGTTCGCCAAGTACCGGTTCGCCGCGCGGCGCTTCAGCTTCGCCGTCGTGCTGGGCGCGCTCATGGTGCCAGCCACCGCCCTGGTCATCCCGACCTTCATCATGTTCTCCCGGCTCGGCCTGACGAACACCGTCTGGGCGGTGATCCTGCCGTCGCTGCTCAACCCGTTCGGCGTCTACCTGATGCACGTGTACGCGCGCGACGCGGTGCCGGACGAGCTGCTCGACGCGGCGCGCGTGGACGGCGCGGGGGAGGTGCGCACGTTCCTGCAGATCGCGCTTCCGCTGATGCGTCCCGCGGTGGTCACCGTGCTGCTGCTGTCCGCCGTGGCGTCCTGGAACAACTACTTCCTGCCGCTGGCCATGCTCTCGGACAACCGGCTCTTCCCGGTGACCGTCGGTCTCGGCCTCTGGCAGGGGATCGCCTCGGCGAACAACTCGGGCGGCACCTCGCTGTGGAGCCTCATCATCCTGGGCTCACTGGTGTCCGTGATCCCACTGGTCATCGCGTTCTTCAGCCTCCAACGGCACTGGCGCGGCGGCCTGTCCGTCGGAGGCCTTCGCTAGGTCGCGCCGAGCGACCTTGAGGCATGACAGAGAGGTGTGCTGATGTCGACGACAGATCGACCGCTGCGCAGCGCGCAGTGGTTCGGCGCCGAGGGCCGCAACGGGTTCATCCACCGGTCCTGGATGCGCAACCAGGGATTCGCGGACGACGTCTTCGACGGTCGCCCGGTGATCGGCATCGCCACCACCTGGTCGGAGCTGACCCCCTGCAACGCCCACCTGCGCGACCTGGCCGAGTCGGTGAAGCGCGGCGTGTGGGAGAGCGGCGGCCTGCCGCTGGAGTTCCCGGCCATGAGCCTGGGCGAGCCACTCATGCGTCCCACGACCATGCTCTACCGCAACCTGCTCGCGATGGAGCTGGAGGAGTCGGTCCGCGCCAACCCCCTCGACGGGGTGGTCCTGCTCTCCGGCTGTGACAAGACCACCCCGGGCCTGCTGATGGGGGCGGCGAGCGTGGACCTGCCGACGCTGATGCTGACCGGCGGGCCGATGCTCAACGGCAAGTTCCGGGGCCAGGACATCGGCTCGGGCACGGTCGTCTGGCGTTTCACCGAGGAGATGCGGGCCGGCCGGATGAGCGCCGCCGACTGCGCCGAGGCGGAGGTCGGCATGTCCCGCAGCCGGGGCCACTGCATGACCATGGGGACCGCCTCCACCATGGCCTGCGTGACCGAGGCGCTGGGCGTGCAGCTACCGGGGGCCGCCGCCGTACCCGCCGTCGACTCCCGGCGGTACGCGCTCGCGCAGGCCGCCGGACGGCGGATCGTCGCCATGGTGGGCGAGGACCAACGGCTGTCCTCGGTGCTCACCCGCGAGGCGTTCGAGAACGCCATCCGGGTCAACGCCGCGATCGGTGGCTCCACGAACGCCGTCGTGCACCTGCTCGCCATCGCCGGACGCCTCGGCGTGCCCCTGTCACTGGAGGACTTCGACACCCTCACCGCCGACGTTCCGCTGCTGGTCAACCTCATGCCGTCCGGGGCGTACCTGATGGAGGACTTCGCCTACGCGGGCGGCCTCCCGGTGGTGATGAAGGAGCTCGCGCCGCTGCTGCACACCGAGCACGTCACGGTCAGCGGCCGGAGCGTGGCCGAGAACGTCGACGGCGCGCAGTGCTGGAACTCCGAGGTCATCGCCACCATGAAGGAGCCGTTCCAGGCCGCCGGCTCCGGCACCGTGGTGCTGCGCGGGTCACTGGCGCCGTCCGGAGCGGTGCTGAAGGTCTCCGCCGCCACCCCCCACCTCCTCACGCACACCGGCCCGGCGCTCGTCTTCGACCGGATCGAGGAGTACGTCGTCGCCGCCGACGACCCGGACCTGGACGTCACACCGGACACGGTGATCGTCGTTCGCAACGCCGGTCCGCGCGGCTACCCCGGCTTCCCGGAGGTGGGCAACGTGCCCATGCCCCGCCGACTGCTCACCGACGGCATCACGGACATGGTGCGGATCTCCGACGCGCGCATGAGCGGCACCGGCTACGGCACGTGCGTCCTGCATGTGGCGCCGGAGGCGTCCGTGGGCGGTCCTCTCGCGCTGGTGCGAACCGGCGACCTGGTCCAGCTCGACGTCGCCACCCGCCGCCTCGACCTCCTGGTCGACGAGGCGGAACTCGCCGAGCGTCGCTCCGCCTGGAAGCCGCCGCCGCCGGTGGCCGAGCGGGGTTGGGCACGGCTGTACAGCGAACACGTCCTCCAGGCCGACAGTGGGGCCGACCTCGACTTCCTGGTCGGTGGCAGCGGCAGTGACGTGCCCCGTCACTCACACTGACGGACGAGGAACCCGACTCATGGAAGAACGGACGGCCCGCCAGTGCGAGTTCACGCGGAGGAAGCGGTGACGACCGCCCACCGGCCAGCGGTCATGGCGGACGTCGCCCGCCTGGCGGGCGTGTCCCACCAGACGGTGTCCCGGGTGATCAACGGAGCGCCCGCGATCCGGCGCGAGACGCGGGAGCGGGTCCTCGAGGCGATCCGGCGACTCGACTATCGCCCCAACACCGCCGCCCGGGCGCTGGTCCGGGGACGCTCCGGAATGATCGGCATCATCGGCACGGCCCGGACGCTGTTCGGTCCGACGAGCATCCACCGCAGCGTCGAGGACGCCGCCCGCGCCGCCGGCTACTTCGCCACCTCGGTCAGCCTCTCGGAGGTGACGGTACGGGCGCTCAGCGACGCCACCGAACACCTCATGCGCGTCGGCGTGGAGGGCGTCGTGATGATCGCCGGCAACGACGAGGCTCTCGAAGTGGTGCGGATGACCCGGTCCGGGGTGCCCTTCGTGGTGGTGGAGGGCGACCTGTCCAGGGCGAGCGTCACCGTCGGCGTCGACCAGGTGCTCGGCGCCCGGATGGCGACCGAACATCTGCTCGGCCTCGGACACACCGAGATCGTGCACGTGTCCGGTCCGCTCAACTGGGCCGAGGCGCGCGCCCGCCGCGACGGCTGGCGTACGGCGATGGTGGCCGCGGGCGTACGCCCACCCGAGCCCGTCGAGGGTGACTGGATGGCCCACAGCGGCTACCTCGCCGGGCTGCGGATCTGCGAGCTGCGCGGCACCACCGCGGTCTTCGCCGCCAACGACCAGATGGCCCTCGGCGTGCTGCGCGCGCTGCACGAGCGTGGTCGGCGCGTGCCGCAGGATGTCTCGGTCATCGGGTTCGACGACGTGCCCGAGGCGGCGTACCTGATTCCGCCGTTGACCACGATCCAGCAGGACTTCGACGCGGTCGGTCGACGGGCCATCACGGCGGTCACCCAGGCCATCGACGACACGGTGCCGCGGCCCCTGCCGTTGGTCGTACCCTCGCTCGTGGTGCGTGAGAGCACGGCGCCGCCGCACGGCGGGGCGGGCCCGGCGTGATGCCGAGCCCGCCCGGGTGCGCTCACGTCAGGGCAGCGAGCCGGAACTGCTGGTTGGTCTGGCCGTGGCAGTCGTAGAGCTGGATCTGGGCGCCGTTGGCGGTGCTCCAGACGTCGAGGCAGCGTCCGGACTGGACGCTGCTGATGGTGCCGTTGGCGTTGATGTTCCACTGCTGGTTGGTCTGACCGTGGCAGCTGTAGATCTGCACGGCCGCGCCGTTGCCGCTGCCTGCGGCGTCGAGACACATGTTGCCGTACACCTGTAGTTGTTTGCCCGAGGTGTAGGTCCAGGACTGGTTGATCTGTCGGTTGCAGTCGTAGAGGGTGACCCGGGTGCCGTTGGTGCGCGACGCGTTCGGTACGTCGACGCATCGGCCCGACTGCGCGCCGATGATCTGGCTCGCCGAGCTCGGCGGCCCAGTGGTGGGTGAGGTGGTCGGCGTCGGCGTCGGGCTGCTCGTCGGGGTGGTGGTCGGCGTCGGGGTGGTCGGCGTCGACGGCAGCAGCGGACAGGTGCTGCGGTAGGTCACCACACCGCTGTTGTCCAGCAGCGGGCAGAGGAACTGGCTGTACCGGGCGTCGTTGTCGATGAACATCTTGACGAACGGCAACGTGGTCCGGACCATCACCGGGTTCGACCGTCCGACCATGAAGCCGTGGTCCGCGCCGGCGACCTCCAGGTAGACGCTCTCAGTGGTGCTCGGGATGCTGTTGTAGAGACCGGTGGCGTAGGACGGGGTGACCACCGTGTCCGCCTGGCCAGCGAAGATCATGGTGGGTACCCGGTCGGTGGCCAGGTTCGACGACGGCGAGTACGGCGCGATGCCGACCACGGCCTTGAGCGACGGCCGCCGCATGGCGGCGCTCAGCGCCCCACCGCCGCCCATCGAGTGGCCCGCGACGGCCAACCGGTTCGGGTCGACGCGGTCGCGTACCGGGCTCTGCTGCGTCAGGTAGTCCAGCGCGGCGAGGAGTTGGGTGCCGCGCGCCGTGTCGAAGTCGTTGCGGCTGTTGGTCTCGATGCCGATCACGACGAAGCCGTGCGACGCCAGCCACGGTCCCATCCAGGCCAGTTCGGCGGAGAACAACGCGGTGTAGCCCGGTGAGATCGCGATGGCCCCGAAGGTGCCCTGGCTGGTGTCGGTCGGGTAGTAGATCCGGCCGCCGTTGAAGCCGTACCCGGTCGGGACGGCGACCGACGTGTTGGCGAAGGGGCCGTTCACGGCGGTGACGCTGGTCCGGGTCGGGTCCGGGCCGCGCTGGTACGGGTTGTCGGCCGCTGACGCCGACCCGGTCGCCAGGGTGATGGTGAGCAGCCCGACCGCGGCGGCGATCCCGGCTGCGGCCACTGTGAACAGACGTCCCCGGAGGCCGGGCGACCTCCGGTCGGCATGGGTGTTCCCCGCGGGCGGGGAGTGGTCTGCGGATCCTCGCACTGTCGGTACCTCCTGGTGGTGGGGGAGTGAGGGGCGGGCGGGAAAGTCCCGTGCGGAGCCCCGATCACCCCGGCGGTGTCCGAATTGTCAGCGTTGCAGCGTCAGCCTGCCGGCCGGTACGGCGGGAGGCCGTAGTCGCCGCCGAAGCTGGGCGAACGCCTCGGCCACCCGGGCCAGGTCGGGCAGCAGCGACACCACCAGGGCGACAATTATCGCGACAGTTCCGGAACTGGAGAACGTTCGCGGTCGGTCCGCCCGGTGGTGGCGGTGCGGTGGTTTCTCCTGGTGGTGGACCTGGCCGCCGGGCGGACAGGTAGGCCTGACGGTCGCGTGCGGCGCCTCCGGAGCTGAGTGGATCGTGTTAACGTTCACAGCCATCGATGGCTCTCAGGCTCGCAGAAAGTTCCAGCATTTTCAACCGGTAGTTTCGGGCTTGTTACGGATCGCCCGAACGGCGCGTGGCCGCCGTGCTGGGGCCACCGCCCACCGCGCCACGTCGCCGGTCAGTCGCCGTGGTGGTCGTAGGTGGACCGTCGGTCGTGGTCCCCGGGCGGGACGGGAAGACCCGTTACGCGGGTGGCGGCGCGGTCGACCCCCGGACCCGCAGCGACGGACTGATGACGACCCGGTGGGTGGGGCGGTCGGGGTCGGCGAGCCGGTCGGCGACGAGACGCACGGCAGCGCGTCCGATCGAGCGTCGCGGCGGTCGGATCGCGGTCAGCGGCGGGCTGAAGAGACCGGCGACCTCGTCGTCGTACGCCACGATGGAGAGGTCGCCGGGAACGGACAGTTGCCGCTCCTCGCAGTGCTGCACCAGAGCGATCGCCTCGGCGTCGGCGTGCACCAGCAGCGCCGTCGTTCCGGTCGCCCGGCACCGGTCGAGCACGTCGTCGAGGACCGTGTCCCGCTCCGGTGACCGGGTATCGGGTGCCACGGCCACCACTGTCGCATTCGGATCGAGGCCGCACTCGGTCGTGGCGTCGAGCCAGCCACGCCGCACGTGCTGGCTGGTGGGACTGTTGGCGTCGAGCACCAGGCCGACCTTGCGGTGCCCGAGCGAGGTGAGGTGGCGTACGGCCATGGCCGCACCGAGCGCGTGGTCGGTGACCACCGACTCCATGACAGCGTGATGGCTGCCCACCGTGGCGGTGCGTTCCAGCAGGACGACCGGGACGCCGACCTGGTCGAGCCACTCGATGGTGCGTTCGGCGGTCGGCGCGTCCATGCTCGGCGCGATGATCAGCGCGTCCACGTCCATCCGCCCCACCAGGCGGGCCAGTTGTGGCTGGTCGTCCTCGGTGTCGTACGAGGAGCCGCGCAGCACCACGCGCATGTCCAGCTCGCGGGCGGCGCCCTCGACACCGCGCGCCACGTCCGGCCAGTAGTAGTCCAACGAGGGCACGAGCATGCCGACCGCGCGCCCGACGAGCGGGTTCAGGCCCGCGTCGGGCGGCTCCTCGGTTGCCGGGACGTCGTCCGGCAGGATCAGGGCGACTCCACCGTGGACCCGGCGAACCAACCCTTCGGCGGCGAGCTCCGCGATGTCGCGCCGGATGGTGACCGGCGCGGCGCCCAGCACGTGCGACAGGTCGGAGATGCGCATCGAGCCGTCGCGCTGCAGCGCTGCCAACAGTTGCTGGCGGCGGGCGACCTGAAGCGGCGCGCGGGAAGTCTCCGCCGTGGCGACGACAGGACTGTCCTTGGTCATTGGGGACCTCCGAGGAACGCTTCGTGCGGCGAAAGGTATCGCGCCGTGACGACGAGCTTGCCAACCGGGCTGAACGCGGCGGCGCGCGACGGCCATGGCCCTCGGCTGCCCGAGCGGCTGTGAGCGGTTCTGATCGTATCAGATCAGTTATGGCGTTGAAGACGCCGTTGAGTCGCTGTACGGCGGCGACCGCAAGCCGGCGGAACGATCGAAGACTGCAGGATTGAGGCATATGTGCGCGCTGGGGGCAGGGCATCGACAGCTCCGGCCGCAGTCGATCCGGGTGACAGCGTGTGTCCTTTTGATCGTATGTGTTCGTCTGGTTTGAGAACAGCATTGACTTGATCTGATGTGAGCGTTTTACTTCGGAAACCCTGCGGAAGCCGGAGCGTCACATTCCCGGCAACGCCCCGCTCGCCACCCTCCATGGAGACGGACCGATGCGACAGGATCTGCGATGACGTCCGGGACGGCCGGCCGGTCAACGCCGGGGACGGCCTCGGATGCCGCGACCTGGAGCCGGGACGACTGGCTGGCCCTCGCCGACCGGATGCTCGCCGCGGTCCGGCCGTTCGCGTCGCCCGGCCACGCTCTCGTCAACCTTCCCGGTGCCGAGGGCGGTTACGGGCGGGCCGTCGACGGCCTTGAGGGTTTCGCCCGCACCTTCCTGCTGGCCGGCTTCCGCCTCGCGGGGGCCAGGGGAGTGGGCCTGGACGAGCTGGCCGACCGGTACGCGGCCGGTATCGCCGCCGGCACCGACCCGACCTCCCCGGACCGCTGGGTGCGCTTGGACGAGCACCCCCAGGCGAAGGTGGAAGCCGCTTCCATCGCGCTGGTCCTGGACATGACCCGCCCGTGGATCTGGGACCGGATGCCGTCCGCGGTGCACGAGCGGGTAGTCGACTACCTGCGCCCGGCGGTCGGCGACGACACGTATCCACAGATCAACTGGGTCTGGTTCCGGCTGGTCGTACAGACGTTCCTGCGTTCGGTGGGTGGGCCGCACTCGCTCGACGAGATGGCCGCGGACCTGCGCACGCACGACAGCTTCGCCCGCGCGGACGGCTGGATGTCCGACGGGCCGCACCGGGCGTACGACCACTACGTGGGCTGGGCCCTGCACCTGTATCCGACGCTGTGGGCCCGAATGGCCGGCGCCGCGGACCTGGCCGAGCAGCGCCGCGATCGGGACCTGGCCAGCCTCGACCGCTTCCTGAGCGACGCGGTGGCGCTCGTGGGCACCGACGGGTCACCGCTGATCCAGGGACGAAGCCTGATCTACCGCTTCGCCGCGGCGGCGCCGTTCTGGGTCGGCGCGATCGCCGGCGTGCCCTCGGTCGGCCTCGGCCAGCTGCGCGGCGCGGCCACCCGCATCGTGCGCCACTTCGTCGCTAACGGGGCTCTGGACGAACGAGGTCTGCTCACCCTCGGCTGGCACCGGCCGTGGCCGCGACTGGCCCAGTCGTACTCCGGGCCGGGCTCGCCGTACTGGGCCAGCAAGGGCCTGCTCGGCATCGCGCTACCCACCGACCATCCGGTGTGGACCGCTTCTGAGGAGCCGCTGCCGGTCGAGGAGCGGAATACGGTGCGGGCGATACACGCGCCGGGCTGGCTCGTCTCCGGCACCCGCGCCGACGGCATCGTCCGCGTCGTCAACCACGGCACCGACCACGCCGTCGAGGGCGCCACCGTCGGAGATTCCCCGCTCTACGCGCGACTGGGCTACTCCACCGCCACCAGCCCCGTCCTCGACGACAGCGGCTGGGCCAGTCCGCTCGACCAGTCGGTCACTCTCGTCGACGACGCCGGCCGGGTCACCCACCGCGCCGGCATGCGTCAGCTGACCGTGCACGTCGACAGCGACGGCGTGGGGGTGGCCGGATCACGTGCCCTCGCCCACTGGGTCGACCCGGATCCAGGTCAGCGCGATCACGGCGGCGGCCATCTCGGCTCGTCCCGACCGGCCGGGCACCTCACGGTGTACTCCCTGGTCCGTGGCCCCTGGGAGCTACGTCTGACCCGCGTCGACGACCTCGCCGACGGTGTCGAGGCGGCCGCGCTGCGGCTGCGGATCGGCGGCTGGGCCATTGCCGGGGACGCGACGGCGACCGTCGGCGAGCGGGCGGTGACCGTGACCGGGGCCGGCCTGACCAGCCGGCTCGACAGCGTTCGCGGGGACGGAACGGCCGGCGCCAGCGCCGTTCCGCACGGCGGACCGCTGGCCGGCGGGCTGGTGGTGCCCTGGCTGGACCACCCCGTCCGGCCCGGCTGCTGGGTCGCCGCCTTCATCGAGCTGTCCGGGGTGTCGGCAGCCACTGTCGGGCAGGCGGGCCGGGTCGTGGCCGACGAGAACGCCGACGGCCTCCACCTGGCGGTCGACTGGCCCGACGGGATCAGCACGTCGACCCGTCTGGACACGGAGCATGCCGGGCCCGCCCGGGTGCCTGGTAGCAGTGCGGGCCCGTCCGGGCCCCTTAACCTAAGGAGAAAGGGATGAAGCGTGCGATACCGGCCGTCATCAGCGCCGCGGCGGCCCTGACGCTTGTTCTCGCCGGTTGCGGCGGCGGAGACGAGCCAGTCGACCCCAACGCCCCGGTGACGATCACCCTGGCCGGCTGGACCCTGTCGTCCACGCCCGAGTTCAAGACGCTCGCCGACGGCTTCAAGGCGACCCACCCGAACGTGACGGTGGAGCTCAAGGAGTACGCCCCGGGCAACGACTACGACACCCAGATGATCACGGATCTGGCCGCCGGCACCGCCCCGGACGTCTACGTCATGAAGAGCCTCAAGAACTTCTACACATACCAGAGCGGTGGTCAGCTGCTCGACGTCTCCGACGCCACCTCCGGTCTCGGCTCGAGCCCGGCGCTCGCGTCGTACCAGGTGGACGGCAAGGCGTACGCGATGCCGTACCGGCAGGACGCGTGGGTGCTGTTCTACAACAAGGACCTGTTCGCGAAGGCGAAGGTGGCGCCGCCGGACGGCAGTTGGACCTGGGACGACTACACCGACGCGGCGAAGCGGCTGCACACCGGGCTGAAGGGGGCCGGCTCGAACGCGACCGGCGCGTACCAGCACACCTTCCAGTCGACGGTGCAGGGATTCGCGCTCGCCCAGACCCCCAACGCGGACCTGCTCTCCGGGAACTTCGGCTACCTGAAGCCGTACTACGAGCGGTCACTGGACCTGCAGGCGGCCGGCGCGCAGCCGACCTTCGGCACCGCGAAGACCAACAAGCTCACCTACCAGGCGCAGTTCGGCAAGCAGCAGTCGGCGATGCTGCTGATGGGCACCTGGTACGTGGCCACGCTGCTCAACCAGCGCAAGAGCGGTGACGCCGACACGTTCCAGTGGGGGATCGCCCCGGCGCCGCAGTTCGACAAGTCCACCACCGGCACCTCCGCCACGCCGGTCACCTTCGGTGACCCGACCGGCCTGGGGATCAACCCGAAGATCAGCAAGTCCAAGACCGCCGCGGCCAAGGCCTTCCTCCAGTACGCGGCCGGTCCGGATGCCGCCAAGGCGCTGGCCGGGATCGGCATCACCCCGGCCCAGGTCACCGACGCGGTCACCGCGACGCTGTTCGGGCTGGACGGTGTACCGCAGGACGACCTGTCGAAGTTCGCCTACGCGAAGCACACGGTCAAGCCGGAGAACCCGGTGTCGAAGCACACCGCCGGCCTGCAGAACCTCCTCAACGAGACGCACTCGGCGATCCTCTCCGACGGCAAGGGCGTCGACGCGGAGCTGAGCAAGGCGCAGACCCGTGCCAAGAACGAGGTCCTCAACCAGTGAGCTGATGGCGGGCCCGGCGCGCCTGCGTCGTACGCCGGTCCCGCCACCATGCCGAACGCTTCCGGAGACTCCCTATGGCAACATTGCCGCGCACGAGACCCAGGAACCGGCGGCTGGTGTCGCGCAACACGGTCGCCGGCTGGTCGTTCATCCTGCCCAACTTCGTCGGCTTCGCCGTGCTCACCCTGCTACCCGTCGTCGTGCTGTTCTACGTGGCCTTCACCAGCTGGAACGTCTTCGGGGCGGCCGAGTGGACCGGCACCGCCAACTTCCGGCGAATGTGGGGCGACGCGAGCTTCTGGACCGCGCTGCGCAACACCGTCTACTACACCGTCTTCCACATCCCGCTGACCCTCGCGGCGGCACTCGGGCTGGCGCTGCTGCTCAACCGCAAACTGCGCGGCGTACGGTTCTTCCGCACCGTCGCCTTCTTCCCCTACATCACCTCGATCGTGGCGATCGCGATCGTCTGGAACCAGCTGTTCAGCCCGGAGTACGGCCCGATCAACGCGCTGCTCGGCGCCCTCGGGGTGGACAGTGCGCCGGGCTGGACCACGTCGTCGACCTGGTCGATGCCGGCGGTCATCATCGTCGGCACCTGGCGGTACATGGGTTACTACATGCTGCTGTTCCTGGCCGGCCTGCAGACCATCCCGGCCCAGCTCTACGAGGCGGCCGAGACCGACGGCGCCACACCGTGGCAGCGGTTCGTGCACGTGACCCTCCCCGGGTTACGACACACCACCTTCTTCGTCACCGTGCTGCTCACCATCGAAAGTTTCAAGGTCTTCGACCTCATCCTCGTGATGACCGGCGGCGGACCGGGCCAGTCGACACTGGTGCTCTCGCAGTACATCTACCAGAAGGGCTTCGAGGAGAACCAGTTCGGCTACGCCTCGGCGGTCTCCATCGTCCTGTTCGCCATCTGCTTCGGCATCACGGTCATCCAGTTCATGGTCAACAAGCGGAGGAACAGCTGATGACCGCGACCGACCTCTCCCTGCCCACCCCGGCCGTCGCCGCGCCCGGCAACCGCAGCGCGCCCGGCCGGCCGGTCCGGTCCCGGGGCTGGCGGCTCGTCGGGTACGCCGCCCTTGTGCTCGCGGCGGCCGCGCTGCTGCTTCCGTTCTACTGGATGGTGGTGGCGTCGTTGAAGACCAACAGCGACGTCTTCACCATCCCGATCACCTGGCTCCCCGATCCCGTGGTGTGGCGAAACTACCTGGACATCTGGCAGCGCTCGGACATGACGACCTGGTTGGGAAACACGCTGCTGCTGTCGGTGGTCGTCAGCCTCCTGCAGGTGGTGACCGGCAGCTTCGCCGCCTACGGCTTCGCCCGGGTCCGCTTTCCCGGCCGCAATGCGCTCTTTCTGGCGTACGTCGGGACGATCGCGGTGCCCTGGCAGTCGTACATGATTCCGCAGTTCATCCTCATGTCGAAGTTGCAGTTGTCGAACACGCTGTGGTCGATCGTCGCGTTACAGGCGTTCGGCGCGTTCGGCGTGTTCCTGATGAAGCAGTTCTACGAGACGATCCCCGAGGAGCTGAGCGAGTCGGCGCGGGTGGACGGGCTCGGCGAGTTCGGCATCTACCGACGGATCATGCTGCCGCTGTCCCGACCGGCGCTGGCCAGCCTGGCCCTGCTGACGTTCGTGACCACCTGGAACGACTACCTCGGCCCGCTGATCTACCTGCGCAGTCCGGAGCTGCGCACCATCCAGTTGGGTCTGAACACCTTCATCTCCCAGTACAACGCCGAGTACGCGCTGATCATGACGGGCTCGGTGCTGTCCGTGTTGCCCGTCGCGGTCATCTTCCTGCTCGGCCAGCGCTACTTCATCGAGGGCATCGCCACGACCGGACTGAAGGGTTGAGGCCCATGCGTTCGCGCCACCACACCCTCACCGCCGTCTTCGACGGGGTCTACGTCGCGCTCGTCAGCAACCTGCTGCTGGTGCTCGGTTGCCTGCCCCTGGTGACGCTCGCGTTCACCACCGAGGCGGCGCGCTCCTGGCCGCTGTACGCGCTGACCGCCCCGCTCTGCGCGCCCGGGCTTTGTGCGGTCTTCGCGGTCATGTCCGCCTATTCGGCTGGCGACACCGGCGGCGTGCTGCGCACCTACGGCCGCGCCTGGCGGGCCACCGCCCGGCCGGCGATGCTCTGGACGGCGGCAGCCATGGCGGCCCTGGTCGTGCTCGTCGTCGACGCCCGCGCCGCCTGGGGCCACCGGGTCGGGGCACTCGCCCTGCCGGTGCTGGCGACCCTGATCGTCCTCACCGTCGCCACCACGCTGCTGGGGTTGGTGACCGTCGCCGAGCGACCCACCGCGCGGTTGCGTGAGGTGGCCCGCGCCTGCGGGTATCTGGCGGTGCGCCGGTGGTACCTCACCGCCGTGTCTCTGCTCGTCCTCGTGCTGCTCGCACGGATCCTGGCCGCCCGCCCCGCGATCGCGCTCGGCCTCGCCGCCGCGCCACTGCTCTACGTCGTGTGGGCCAACAGCCGCTTCACCCTGCGCGCCGCCCTCGACCCGCCGGCGACCGCACCGCAGAGCACCTGAGCACCGCGTTCCGGCCACCGCGCCGGGACGCCGACAACCGCACCTGCCCGGCACCGGACCGTACCCACGAGGGAGAACAGCATCCATGACGGCGACCGACGTCCGTCCCAACTCCGACGCAGAAGCCACGGCGGCCGCGGTGGCCGCCGCGATCCGCACGGTCGACGCGAACATCGCCGCCTTCGGCGACCGGTACCCCGCCGACACCACCGCCGCCAACCGCTACCCGCTGCGGCCAGCGAGCGGAGGCCAGCCCGAGGGCGCCAACGTCGGCTGGACCACCAGCTTCTGGCCCGGGATGCTCTGGCTGGCACATGACCTGACCGGAGCGGAGCGCCACCAGCGGGCCGCGCTCTCCCACGTGGACAGTTTCGCGGCCCGGATCACCCGCGGCATCGACCTGGACACCCACGACCTCGGGTTCCTCTACACCCTCGCCTGCGTCACCCCGGCCCGCCGTACCGGTGACCCGCGGGCCCGAGGCGCGGCCCTCGCCGCCGCCGACCACCTGATGACGCGCGTCCTCGAACCCGCCGGAATCATCCAGGCCTGGGGCGACCTGAACGACCCCCGCCAACGTGGCCGCACGATCATCGACAGCCTCATGAACACGCCGCTGCTCTTCTGGGCCAGCCAGACCACCGGCGACGACCGCTACGCCGCAGCGGCCCGCCGGCACACCGCCCAGCTGCGCCAGCACATCCTGCGTCCGGACGGCACCACCTTCCACACCTTCTACTGGGACCCGGACAGCGGTGTGCCGCTCCGCGGGGAAACCGAACAGGGCCACTCCGACCACTCCTGCTGGGCGCGTGGGCAGGCATGGGGCATCTACGGGTTCAGCCTCAACCACCGGCACATCGGCGACCCGGCGCTGCTTGCCGCCGCGAGGACCTGCGCCGACCGCTTCCTCGCCCACCTGCCCGACGACCACGTCGCGTACTGGGATCTGGAGTTCGGCGACGGCAGCGGCCAGGAGCGGGACAGCTCGGCCGCGGCCATCGCCGCCTGCGGCCTGGTCGAACTCGCCGACGGCGTCACCGACACGGCCAGCGCCGACCGGTACCGGACCGCCGCCGCGGAGATCCTGCGCTCGCTCATCGCCCGCTACTCCACCGGCGGCCACCCGGTCTCGAACGCGCTGATCCTGCACGGCGTGTACGACAAACCCAAGGGCATCGGCGTCGACGAGGGAACCCTGTGGGGCGACTACTTCTACCTGGAAGCCCTCACCCGCGCCACGATCCCTGGCTGGACCAGCCCCTGGTGACCACCGCGATCGACCCGCACCGTCCGCATCCTTCGAAAGGTGACCATGGACTACCGCTACCACTGCGCCATCCCCGCCGTCGACGGCCGGAACACGCTGCCCTTCAATCCCTGCCGGCTGCTGGACTTCACCCTGCTGCGGCTGTCGGCCGGCGAGTCCTGGACCGGCGAGTCCGGTGACCGGGAGATCCTGGCCGTCATCCTCGGTGGCACGGCCAGCTTCACCGTCGCCGGCCGCCACTTCCCACAGGTCGGTGGGCGTCCGGACGTCTTCTCCGGCAAGCCGCACTCGGTCTACCTCCCGGCCGGCTCCTCGGTGACAGTCGAGGCGGTCACCGACGTGGAGATCGCCCTCCCCAGCGCCCCCAGCGAGCTGAGCACCGACCCCTATGTCATCGCGCCGGAACAGGTCGTCAGCGGACGCTGGGGAGCGGCCAACTTCGGCCGTACCTACCACCAGATCCTCACCGAGATCTCGCAGCCGGACCTGCCCGCCCGCCGGCTCATCGTCGGCGAAACCTACACGCCCTCGGGCAACTGGAGCACCTACCCGCCTCACCGGCACAGAATCGACGACCTGCCCGCCGAGGCCGCGCACGAGGAGATGTACTACTACCGCGTCAACCCGGCGGACGGGTTCGGTATCAGCCGGGTCTATACCGACGACGGGTACGAGGAGAACGTCACCATCCGCGAGCACGTGATGCAGATGATGCCCGAGGGGTACCACACCGTGGTCAGCGCGCCCGGCTACACCACCTATTTCCTGTGGTTCCTGGCCGGCACCCAGCGCACCCAGGGCGCCCGCGAAGACGCCGCGCTCGCCTGGGTGGGCCAGACCGTACCGACCCTGCGCAGCTTGGGCCTGTAGCGATGGAAAACGCCGATTCTCTTCCCACGTTGATTGGACACGTCATGAAGCGGAGCAGACTGTTCCACGGCCACGTATCGCGGAGCACCCGGTCGCCGCGCCGACTCCTGGTCGCGCTGGTGGCCGCGTTGACGGCGCTGGTGGGTGGGGTGGTGGTGGTGTCCGCGCCGGCCGCCGCCGCGACGAGTCAGTTTCGGGGGATGAACTGGGCGGTGTTGGGGGACAACTTCAGCACCGGTCCGTTGGTGGTGCAGGGTCTGAGTATGTCGGACAGCAACGCGACGGTGCGGGCCAAGGCCACCTCGTTGTATGACGACATGGCCGCCACGTTGGGGGTGAACACCGTTCGGTTGCCGGTCAACACGCACACCGTCGGCACCGCGTGGTGGGAGGCGTACCGGGGGGCGATCGACGCGGCGACCGCTCGGGGGTTCAAGGTGATCCTGGCGTATTGGGAGGACGGGGCGGCCTCGGGCGGGCGGATCACGAACCTGGGGGCGTGGAACGCGATGTGGTCCACGGTGATCACGGCGTACGCATCGAATCCGAACGTGTACTTCGAGCCGATGAACGAGCCGCACGGCTACTCCTCGGCCGAGTGGCGGACCGTGGCGGCGAACTGGCTCACCGCGCACTCGGCGGCCCCGCCCGGGCGGGTGCTGATCGGGGGTACCGGGTTCAGTCAGGATCTGCGGGATCTGTGTACCGACAGTCGGTTCAGCGGCACGCTGCTGTCGTTCCACTACTACGCGTTCTTCTACGGCGCGATGACGTACGACGCGTTCCGCAGCCACATCCAGACCCGCCTGGGCTCCTGCGCCTCCCGGGCGGTCGCGACCGAGTTCGGCGCGCCCATGAACGACGGCCGTAACTACGCCGACCCGAACAGCACCGACAACTTCGTGCGGTACATCCGGGCCATGGCCCAGGTCATGCGGGACAACCAGATGGGCGGCACCTACTGGCCCGCCCTGGGCGGCAAACCCGGCAGCATCGGCTACGACTGGTACTCGATGTACGCGCTCAGCGGCGGCGGCACCGACCTCAACCTCACCGTTCGCAACACCTCCGGCGCCGACCGGCTGCGCTACGCCTGGGGCGACACCGTCGGTGGCGATCCCACCACGCCACCACCGAGCACCGGCACCACCTACCGCCTCGACGCCCGACACAGCGGCAAGACGATGACCGTCCAAGCGCCGGCCGCCGACAACGGCACCCGCATCGCCCAATACCCCTACACGGGCAGCCCCGCGCAACAGTGGCAGTTCCAGGACGCCGGCAGCGGCTACTGGCGCATCGTCAGCAAAAACAGCGGTAAATGCCTCGACATCGTCGGCGCCTCCACCGCCGACAACGCCGACCTGATCCAGTACACCTGCGGCACCGGCACCAACCAACAATTCCAGATGATCACCAACGGCAGCTACTTCCAACTCCGCGCCCGCCACAGCGGCAAATGCCTCGACGTCCCCGCCGCCTCGACCACCGACGGCACCATCATCAAGCAATACACCTGCAACAACGGCACCAACCAACAGTGGACGCGGACGACCGTCTGACAACCCACCCGGCAGCACCCCCGGCTCCGAGCTGTCGACCGGAGCCGGGGGTGCGTGCCGTCGCGACGACCTGCGCCACGGTCGTCGGGCGCTATCATCGGACGGCCGATCGGCCGGTCCTCACCCGGGAGTGTGCACGTGTTCCTGACGTCGGTGTCCCGCCGGGCCCGGTACGCGCTGACGGCCGCGTTGGTGGCCGTCACGGCTGCCGGTTGTGGCGACGGCAATGAGACGCAGCGATACGCCGACCACATACGGGTCGAGGGATTCACGCTGGTCAAGACCACGTACTCGAACGGCGAGGGTCAGTCCTATCTCGGGCCGGCCGGCGACGAGGTTCCGGTGGTCACCGCGCCCGGCCTCACCCTGAGCCCGGGTGGTACGGACCTGTCGTACCTGTTCTACGACTACCTGGCCACCGGCGAGGGCAGCGACGCGGACACCGGTGCCTGTCGGGTGACGGTGTACGAGATCCGGGACCGGACCAAGGCGGTGGCCTACCTCGATGACGACCTGAACAGCAGCCAACAGCAGGCGGTGCGCGACGGCACGTCCAGGATCGTGCACATCGACGTGCTCTGCGACGCGCAGGCCGACGTCTGAGCCGGTGCGGGTCGGCGGTTCGCCCGGCGGTTGTCCAGCTCCTGTCAAGTGCTCCTCAACTGGCGTTGCCTACAACTCCAGGTGCAGCGTTTTTCGCACCGCACAAAGGAGCCCTCATGGCCGACGTCACCCCACCGTCGTTCAGCGGCGTGCACCACGTCGCTTTCACCGTCCGAAACCTCGAGGCCAGCGTGGCCTGGTACCAGAAGGTCTTCCAGGCCACGCCCGCGGACGGCAAGCTCCCGCACTACGGGCGGGAGTGGACCGGGTACGCCGAGCTGGTCATCGATCCGCGTACCGGCTTCTCCATCGGTCTGCACCACAACGAGGGCAACCGGGGCGAGGAGTTCAACGAGGTCCGTACCGGCCTCGACCATTTCTCCCTCAACGTCGAGACGCGCGAGGGGCTTGAGGCCTGGTCCGCCTGGCTCGACAGCCTGGGCGTCGCGCACTCCGGCATCCAGACCGCGAGGGAGCCGTTCCGCTACTCGACCGTCGTCTTCCGGGACATCGACAACATCCAGCTCGAAGTTGTCGCCTTCGGCGTCTGAGCCGCCGGACCGTGGGTATGACCGCCGACGCGACGGACGGGGCGGTGCCGGCCCGATGATTCAAGGAGTGGAACATGACCAAGGTTCTGATGGTGTTGACCTCGCACGACCAGCTCGGTGACACCGGCCGCAAGACCGGGTTCTGGCTGGAGGAGCTGGCCACGCCCTACTACCGCTTCCGGGACGCCGGCTGGGAGGTGACGCTCGCCTCGCCGCAGGGCGGACGGGCGCCGCTGGACCCGAAGAGCGACGAGCCGGACTTCCAGACCGACCAGACCCGCCGGTTCACCGCGGACGCCGAGGCGGAACGCCAGCTGGGGGCGACGGTACGGCTCGACTCGGTCGCCGTCGCGGACTACGACACCGTCTTCTACCCGGGCGGCCACGGACCCCTGTGGGACCTCGCCGAGGACGACACGTCGATCAGGCTGATCGAGCAGGTCGTCGCGGCGGGCAAGCCGATCGCGCTGGTGTGCCACGCCCCGGGGGTGTTGCGGCACTGCGTGACGCCCGACGGCGAGCCTCTGGTGGCCGGCCGGCGGGTCACCGGCTTCACCGACAGCGAGGAGGAGTACATGGGCCTGACGAAGGTCGTGCCCTTCCTCGTCGAGGACGAGCTGGTCGCGAAGGGCGCCGACTTCTCCGGGGCGGGCAACTTCGAGCCGTACGTGGTGAGCGACGGGTTGCTCGTCACGGGCCAGAACCCGGCGTCCTCAGGGCCGGCGGCGGATCAGTTGATGTCCCTGGTGGGCCGTAGCGACGGGTAGCAGCCGTGACCTCCGTCCGGCGGGTGCCACCGCCCGCCGGACGGCGTCGTCGGGTGGCAACGCCGCCGGCGAAGTCAGCGGGACCGCACGGTGTGCACCGCGGAGACCGCACCGGCCCCCTCCCCGACGGCGGTCGCCACCCGCTTGGTGGAGCCGGAGCGGATGTCGCCCACCGCGAAGACGCGCGCGGAGCTGGTCTGGAACGGCAGCGGCGCGTCGTGCGTGCCGGGAGGCAGTCGGCTGTCGGTCAGCACGAAACCGCTGTCGTCCGTCGCGATGCCCGTCATCCATCCGGACTCCGGTTCGGCGCCGATGAAGCAGAACAGCCCTCGACAGTCCAACCGCGTGGGATCACCCTCCTTCGCCACGACGATCGCCGTCAGGGTGTCCTCTCCGTGCAGCTCCCGCAGGGTGCTGCCGGTGTGGACGGTGATCCTGGGATCGGCCCGGATCCGGTCGGTCAGGTACGCCGACATCTTGGCTCCGAGGTCGGCCGCGCGCACCACCAGGTGTACGGAGCAGCCGCGCGCGGCCAGGGAGAGCGCGGCCTGCCCGGCCGAATTGGCGCCGCCCAGCACGGCGACCGGCTGGGACTCGTACCCACGCACGTCCAGTTCGGTAGCCGCGTACCGGACGCAGCCGCTCTGCTCGAACTCCGCCCACCGCTCGATGTCGAGGCGTCGGTACCGCGCTCCGGTGGCCGCGATGACCGCGGACGTCCCGATCCGGGTGCCGTCCGCCAATTCCACGACCGGACGCCTCTGGTCGGAGACGTCGAGGCCGACCACCGCGCACGGCGCGTAGATCTGAACGCCGAACTTCAGCGCCTGGAGCATCGCCAGCCGGGCCAACTGCTCGCCGCTGACCCCCTCGGGGAAGCCGAGGTAGTTCTCGATGCGCGCGCTCTTGGCCGCCTGGCCGCCCAGGCCGGTGCCGTCCAGCAGCACCGTGACGAGACCCTCGGAGGCGGCGTACACCGCCGCGGCCAGCCCGGCCGGCCCGGCGCCGACCACGACCAGGTCGGGGTCGCGCGCCGTGGCGACGTAGGTCAGACCGAGGGCCTCGGCGACCGTGCCGGGAGTGGCGCGACGCAGTACGCGGTTGCTGGTGACCGCGACCGGAAGGTCGTCCGCGCCGACGTCCTCCGCCCGCAGGAGCGCCCGCCCGGGCAGCGACGCCGCGTCGAGCCAGGTGTGCGGGAGGAGCATCTGGTTCACGTACGTCCGCAGCTCCAGCGACTCGGCCACGTGCGGCCGACCGACGATCTCCAGGGCGTTGCCGGCCACGCCGCGCATGAGCTCGCGCCGGGCCCGGAAGGTCTCGATCAGCACGTCGGCGATGTCGACCTGGTCGGCGAGCACTCGGCGCAGCTCGGGGGCGGTGATCCGGACAACCGTACCGGCCGTCACGACGCGGACCGTGAGGAACACCTGCTGCCCGGTCAGCAGGCTCAGTTCGCCGAGGAACTCGCCCGGTCCACGCCGGTAGATCAGCCGTTCGGGCTCCAGCGCCGTCGCGTTGCGGACCGCCTCGGCGGTCGCCGTACGCAGCAGGAAGAAGTCGTAGGTGCTGTCCCCGGCGGCGTACAGATGTTGGCCCTGACGCACCTCCTCCTCGGCGCCGTAGCTGGCGAGGCGGTCGAACTGCTCCGCGTCGAGGACAGGACCGTCGGCGTCTCGGATGCTCACAGTCGAACGGTAGGTGCCCCGTGTTGACGAGGAGTGGATCGGCACTGAGTTCGCCGCGTCGTGTCACTCACCTCGGGCCGTATTCATGGCCGGGGCGTCGCGGCCGCGACGGTTCGCCGGGGCCGACCGACGGTGGTGAGGTAGAGGACCAGGCCGGCGCTGGTGAGGACGAATCCCGCCCACACCGTGGAGAGGGTTCCCCAGCCGACGCCGAGGGCGACGGCGCCGCCGATCGCGCCGAGCGAGTTGGCGAGGTTGAGGGCGGCCAGGTTGAGCGCGCCCATCAGGGTCGGCGCGTCGGGTGCGAACTGGGTCAGCCGTACCTGGATGGCGGGAATGGCGAACATCATGGTCGCGCCGACGCCGAACAGCGCCGGCATGAGGATCAGAATCTCCCGGCCGGCGAGCCCGATGGCCACGAGCAGCACGAGGACGTAGCTGAACCCGTAGATCAGCGGTCGGCTGCCGTCGTGGTCGGCGGCGCGACCGCCGAAGTAGTTCCCGAACGCCATGCCGAGGCCGAAGACGGCCAGGGCGACCGGAATCAGCGACGTGCTCTCCCGTGCCGCGTCGGTGACGAACGGCCCGATGAAGGTGTAGACGGCGAAGATGCTGGAGATGCCGAGGGCCGCGACCGCGACCATGAGCCAGACCTCGCGTCGCCGGAGGGCGGCGAGTTCGTGCGCCACCGCGCCGCCGTGCAGGTCGTCGGTGCGCGGCAGCCACCCCAGGAGCGCCGCGCCGGCCAGCAGCCCCAGGCCGACCACGGTCCAGTAGGTCGCCCGCCACCCGGCCTGCTGGCCGACGAGGGTGCCGAGCGGCGACCCGAGGATGGTGGCCACCGTCAGGCCGCCCATCACGGTGGCGAAGGCCCGGCCACCCTTGCCGGGACCGTAGACGTACGCGGCGACGACCGCCCCCGCGCCGAAGAACGCGCCCTGCACGCTTCCCGTGATGAAGCGGAAGACGACGAGGGTCGCGATGTTCGGGGCCAGGCCGGACAGGACGTTGCCGACCAGGAACAACGTGATCAGACCCAGCAGGAGGGTACGGCGGTTGGCGCGCGCCGCGAGAAGCGTGATCGCCGGTGAGCCGATCATGACGCCGAAGGCGTAGGCGCTGATCGCGTACGTCGCGACCGGGATGGACGCGCCCAGGTCCGCGGCGAAGAGTTGCAGGATCCCGTTGCTGCCGAACTCGCCGGTGCCGATGGCGAAGGTGCCCAGCGCCAGCGCGAGGAGGGTCAGTGCCGGGCGGGGACCGGGCCGAGCGGCGGTAGCCCGCTGCGCTGGAGCGTTCTGCTGGGGTTCGTCCGGATCGCCGTGGACGTCGGGATGCGCCGGCTGGAGCCGGGTGCTGTTCTCTGACGTGGTCATGGAGCCTTGTCCTCGCGCAGGGATGTCGTGCGCGGACATCCTGACGTCAGCCAGTTGACAGTTTCTGACGTTTGTCGGACCGGGCGGATGTCCTCGCGTCCTGGGCGAGCAGCAGGAGCGCGGCCAGCGTCAGCAGTCCACCGACGAGCGCGAGCACGCGCGCTCCCGACGTGGGCAGGAGGGCGCCGCCGAGCAGCGATCCGCCGGCGATGCCGACGTTGAAGGCGGTGCTGACGCCGGCCGACGCGATGTCGGTGCTGCCGGGAGCCAGGTGCAGCATCCGGTTCTGCACGGCGGACGCGAACGCCGCGTAGGCGAGGCCGAGCCCGGCGAGGAACGCGACCGCGCCGGGTCGGAGCACGCCGAGTCCGTACATGCCGAACAGCGCGGCCGTACCGATGCCCAGCGGCGTCAGCAGCGAGGCGATCGGCCGGGCGTCCAGGGTCCGGGCCGAGAGCAGGGTGCCGACGACGGCCGCGACACCGGCGGTGAACAGCAGCGGCGTCAGGGCCGCGTCGGTGAAGCCGCTGACGTCCAGCAGGAACGGTGCGATGTAGGTCTGCAGGGTCAGGAAGCCGCCGACGCCGAGGGCGGTGGCGGTCAGTAGCACGGCGAAGCGCCGCCCGTCCGGTGCGGTGCCCCGGGCCGCGCCGCCAGCCTCCGGCGGGTACGTGGGCACCAGGACGAGCACCGCGGTGGCGATCACCAGACCGATCCCCGCCAGCGCCGCGAACGACGCGCGCCAACCTGCCTGCTGACCGATCCAGGTGCCGAGGGGTACGCCGAGCACCGGCGCGAGCGTCACTCCGGCCCCGAACAGCGCCACCACCCGGCCCCGCACCGCGAGGGGGAAGGGCCCGATCACCGTCGCCGTGGCGATGGACCAGAACAGCGCCTGGGCCACGGCGGTCACGAGCCGGGCGCCGGCCAGCATGGCGTACGTGTGCGCGAGCGCGGCGGTGCCGTTCGCGGCGGCGAACAGGAACATCGTCACGCCGAGCAGGTGTCGACGGGGGATTCGCCGGGTCAGCCGGGCCAGCGGGACGGACGCCAGCACGACCACGACGGCGTACCCGCTGACCAGCAGACCCACCCGCGAGTGGGACCGGTCGAGGTCGACCGCGATGTGGGTCAGCAGGCCGACCGGCAGCAGCTCGGTCGTGACGAACGCGAACGCGGCCAGGGAGAGCGTGACGAGGACGGCCCTGGCCCTGGACGGCGACACCTGGGGCGTCACCGTCGGGGCCACCGTCCGGTGGGCGCTTGACGGTGGAGACCGCGCCGATATAATTCATCGAACCGGGATGTCATCAGATGAGGAAACTCCTCCGTTCGGCACGTACATACCCGTCGAGTCGAGCCGGCCCGCCGTTCGAGCAGCGTGGAGGCCTTGTGTCCACTATAGATTCGCCGCTGGCGGCTGTCCGGCACGATCTGCCCGCGCACGGCACGGGCTGGGTCGACGACGTCCTGCTGGCCGGGCCGGGCAACGAGACCTGCCTCGTCCTCGGCATGCCGATCACGCGGGCGCAGCTGCGCGCCGAGGTGGCCTCCCGGCAGGCCCGGCTCACCGACGCCGGGCTGCGTCCGGGCGGCGCGATAGCGCTGCGACTGCCCTCCTCGCTGGCGTACGTGGCCAACCTGCTCGCCGCCTGGCGGATCGGGGCCCAGGTGACGCTGCTCGACCACCGGCTCTCGCGCGGCGAGGTCGAGCGGGCGCTCGAACGGGTCGGCGCGCAGTTCCTCGTCCAACCCGTCGACGCCGTGCTCCCGCCCCTGCGCGGCTTCGTGACCGTCGACGAGACGGTCATCGCACGCCCGGCCGGTCGGCCGGCGTCGACGCCGCACGCCCTCATCCAGCTGAGCTCCGGGTCCACCGGCCCGTCGAAGGTCATCGGCCGCACCGTCGACGACCTCGTCGCCGAGATCGAGCGCTACACGCTCACCGACGGCGTGCCCCGCCCCGGCGAGCGGCTCGTGCTGCTCGCGTCGATGGCGCACGTGCTCGGCCTGGTCGGCGGCCTGCTCTACGCCCTGCACGCCCGCGTCACGCTCACGCTGCCGGAGCGGATGACGGTGGGCGGCGTGCTGGGCGTCATCGCGGGGGACTCCACGCCGACCACGGTGATCGGCGTGCCCGTCCACCTCGAAATGCTGATGGCCGGCCGTCCCGCCGGGCCGTTGCCGCAGTTCGTACGGATGACCACGGCGGGCGAGCTGGTCCGGCCCGGCGTTCCCGAGCGCTTCGCGGAGTGCTACGACACCGTGTTGGGCAACATGTACGGGATGACCGAGGTCGGCGTCATCGCCACCGACCTGTTCGGCGCGCACCGGCCCGGCGTACGCCCGGCGCCCGGGATCGACGTACGGGTCGTCGACGGTGAGCTGCAGGTCCGTCGGCCGGTCACCCCGTACGTGGGGCTCGTCGACGAGAGTCGCTGGTCCGACGGCTGGCTACGCACCCGTGACGCCGCCACGCTCGACCCCGCCACGGGGCTGGTCACGATCCGCGGTCGCCTCGACTCGCAGGTGTCCATCGGGGGCCTCAAGGTCGACCTCACCGAAGTCGAACAGGCCATCCTCGACCTGCCCGGCGTCACCGAGGTGGTCGTGACGTTCGACGGCGGCGCCATCGAGGCGTACACGGCCGTCGACCAGCCGTTGACCGGCCGTGAGCTGGACGCCGCGTTGGAGGACGTCCTGGCCCCGTACAAGCGACCGCTGCGGTGGCAGATCCTGGAACGGCTGCCGCGTACGTCCAGCGGCAAGCTGGTCCGCGACGTCGCCGTGTTGCGTCGGGCGTCGGCCGAGCCGACGTCGTCATGATGCCCCGGGACGGGACGTGGGTGGCGCGGCGGCCGACCGGCCGTCATGACGCGGGCGCCTCCGGTGGGTCGACGAGCAGTCGGATGCCACCGGTGTCGCCCTGGTCCGGTCGGTCCTGTCCGGCGACGGCCAGCACCAGGCCCTCGGGGAGGGTGCCGCAGGCCACCCCGGCCCGGCTACCGGGCACGGGGCGCAGCGGCAGCGACCCCGGCGGATCCGGCCAGACTGGCGGCAGCACCAGCGGCTGCCGCAGGCCGCCGCCGCGCAGGCCGGTGCCGCGCGCCTTGCCGATGGCCTCCTTCTGGGTCCACAGCCAGAGGAACGCGCTGGTGTGCAGCGCCTCCGGCTGGTCGGTCAGCCAGTCGGCGTCGGCCGGCGCCATCCAGCGTCGAGCCAACGCCGCGCCGGGCAGCGCGCGTTCGCGCTCGACGTCCACGCCGACCGGAGTCACCGCGGAGACGGCCACCGCCACCACGCCGCGCCCGTGGCTGATGCTCGCGTGCAGCCCGCGTGCCGCGCCGGTGAGCCTCGGCCGGCCGGTCTGGTCCCGTGCCACGCCAACGTTGGCGGCCGGCACGCCGAGCAGGTCGGCAGCGGTGCTGACCAGATGCTCCGACGCCCGGCCCCTGGGGTCGCCGGTGATCGTCGCAATCCGCACCACGACCCATTCCATGGGAGGAGTCAAGCAATGTCAGATGAGGTTCGCCAGTCCATCGTCGATGCGCTGGCCCAGATGAACTACGACGTCGACGACGTCACCGGCGACACGGTGCTCGGCCCCGCCGGGCTGGACCTGGAGTCGCTGGCCGTCGCCGAACTCGCGGTCCGCGTCGAGGACACCTTCGGCGTCAAGTTCACCGACGAGGAGTTGGAGAAGCTGGCCGACTACACGCTCGACCGGTTCGCCGCCGAGGTGGCCGGGCGCGCGGAGCCAGCGCGGAGCGCCCCCGTCGCACCGGCCACCTCGGCGGAGTGAGGGTGGGCGACAGCGATCGCCGCGACGAGATCCTGTCGATCCTCGCCGACGTGGGCTACCGGAGTGTCGACGCCTCGCGTGAGCGCATCGACTCGCTGGAGCTCGCCCGGCTGGTCTACGAGATAGAGCGGCGCTACGGCCTCGACCTCGACCTCGACGACGACGAGCTGGCGGCGATGTCCACGGTGACCGGTGCGGCGGAGATCCTCAGTCGTCTTACCCTGACGGCGGCGGAGTCGGAGTGACCCGCTCGACTGTCGTGGTCACCGGACTGGGCCTCCTGACGGCCCACGGCCGCGGCCCCGCGCCGCTGCTGGCGGCGGTGCTGGCCGGGAAGCCCGCGTTCGGCGAGGTCCGTCGCTTCGACCCGGGCCGTAGCCGGGTACGAGCGGCGGCCACCCTCGCCGACACCGAAGACCTGGCCGCCGAGGTGGTCGCCGTCGTGGCGGACGCCTGCGACGACGCCGGGTTGGCACACCGGCGCGGCGAGTGCGCGCTGTACTTCGCTACCGGCACGGGCACCAGCGTGGTCCGCGCCGGAGGATCGGGCAACGGGCCGGCCGTGTTGGCCGCCACCGTGGCCCGGCGAACCGGCCTCGGCGGCGTCGCGCGGGTCTACACGTCGGCGTGTGTGGCGGGCAGCACCGCGCTGGCCGAGGCCGCCTCGATGATCGCCCGGGGTCGGTGCGAGCGGGCCGTGGTCGCCGGGGGCTTCCTCGTCGACGCCGACCACCAGGCCCTCTTCGACGCCGGCCGGGCCCTGGCCGACGACGGCGCCGTCCGCCCGTTCAGCAACGGCCGGCGCGGCATGCTGCTGGGCGACGCGGTCGTCGCCGTGGTGCTGGAGTCGGCGGCCGCCGCCCAGGGACGGGGCGGTCGGGTGCGGTCCCGGCTGGCCGGCTGGGCCCGGGCCGGCGACGCCTACCACGTCTGCCAGCCCGATCCGGGTGGCGCCGGGATGGGCTCGGCCATCCGCGCCGGCCTGGCCCGGGCCGGCGTGACGCCGCAGGAGTTGGCGTACGTTAACGCCAACGGCACCGGCACGACACGTGCCGACGCGGCCGAGAGCAGCGCGTTGCGCGTCGGCCTCGGCACGGCGGTCGAGTCGGTGGCGGTGAGCTCGACCAAGTCCGTGCACGGGCATGCCCTGGAGGCGTCCGGCCTGCTGGAGTTCGCGGTCACCGCGCTGGCCCTCGACGCCGGCCGGTTGCCGGTCAATGCCGGCTTTATCGAGGCGGACCCGCAGTGCCCGGTACGGGTGGTGCGCGAGCCCGGCCCGATGGTCGGCCGGTACGCCCTGAGCTGCAACTTCGCGTTCGGTGGCGCCAACACCGCTCTGGTGCTGGGGGCGGTGTGACCGGCCTCGACACCGCTTCAGGCGCGGTCCGTGAGCTGGCCCGCGCGGCGTGGCCCGAGCCCGGCGACGCCGGCCGGCCACCCGCGGTCCGCGGGTTCGTCGCCTCGCCGTTCCCCCCGCTCGTCGTGGCCGTCGCCAGCCGCTGCCTGCGACGGCGCGCCGGCGCGGGTGCCCACGGGCCGACCGCCGTCGTCCTGGTCAGCGCGTACGCCGACCAGGCCACCGCGGCGGCCATCGCCGGGGAGGTGGACGGTGGCCGGCGGGTGTCGCCGATGTACTTCTTCCAATCCGTGCCGAACTCGGTCCTCGGCCACGTCGCCACCGAGTGGGCCCTGACCGGACCGGTCGTGTCGCTCAGCCCGAGCGGCGATCCGTTCGGCGAGGGCCGGGCGGTGGCGGAGGGCCTGTTCGCCGACGGGGACGCGGCGGAGGCGCTGGTGATCGTCGTCGAGCACGACACCGACCCGGCCCAGCCCACCGGCGCGACCGCCCTGCTGCTCACGCCGGACCACGAGATGACCAGGCCGCCGACCGGCGGCGGACAAGGCGGTTGACATGACCGGATCGACCCGACCCTCGGCCACCATCACCGGTATGGGGCTGGTGACGCCCGTCGGGCGGGGGGTAACGGACTTCTTCGCGGCGATCTGCAACGGGCGCTCCGGGCTGGTGCGCCCGCCCGAGGGGCACGGCGCGGCCGCCGCCACGGAGGTGGTCGGGATCGCCCCGGACATCGACCCCACCACCGTGTTGCCGCCCAACGAGGTGCTGGCCGCCGACCGGTTCCTGATCATGGGTCTGGCCGCCGCCGACGACGCGATGCGTGACGCCGGCCTGGAGGTCGGCCGCGACGTCGACCCACTGCGGGTCGCCGTGGTCGTCTCCAGTGGCGCGGGTGGCCTCACCACCTACGAGGCGCAGGCCAAGGCCCGCGAGGAGCGCGGCCGCACCGCCGTGAGCGCGTACCTCTATCCGGGTTTCCTCCCCAACATGGCCGCCGCGCGCATTGCCATCAGGTACGGCATCCAGGGCTACAGCTCGTGCATCGCGACCGCCTGCGCGGCCAGCGCGCACGCCGTGGCGGAGGCGCTGCGACTCATCCGGTCCGGCGACGCGGACGTGGTCGTGTGCGGTGGGGCGGAGTCACCGCTCGGGCCGACCGGCACCGCCGGTTTCGCCAACGCGCGGGCGCTCGCCACCGGCTGGTCCGACCCGACGCAGGCGAGCCGCCCGTTCGACCGGCGACGCAACGGCTTCGTGCTCGGCGAGGGCGCCGGGATCCTGGTCGTCGAGCGCGCCGAGCACGCGGACGCGCGCGGGGTTGCCGGCTACGCCGACATCATCGGGTGGGGCGCCACCACCGACGCCTTCCACCCCACGTCGCCGCGGGCGGACGGCGCCGGCGCCGCGCAGAGCATGCGCCGGGCGGTCGCCGACGCCGGCGTCGCGCCCACCGACGTCGACTACATCAACGCCCACGGCACGAGCACCAAACGGGGCGACCTGGCCGAGACCCGCGCCGTCCACAGCGCATTCGGTACGCACGCCCCGGCGGTCAGCTCCACCAAGGGCGTGACCGGGCACCTGCTGGGCAGCGCCGGAGCCGTCGAGGCGGCGGCGACGGCCCTGGCGGTCACCTACGGGATGCTGCCGCCGACCAACAACCTGGACGATCCGGACCCGGCCTGCGACCTCGACCACGTGCGGGGTCAGGCGCGTCCGGTCCGGCCCCGCGCGGTCCTGTCCAACTCCTTCGCGTTCGGCGGACACAACGTCAGCCTGATGTTCGGTCCGCCCTCCACGGCGCGGGTCCGGGAGGCGGACCCGGCGGCGGCGGTCACCACCACGGATCAACGATGAGAGGAGCGCGATGACAACGACGGAATTCACGCTGACCGACGAGGAGCGGGCCGCGCTGCCCACCGACGAGGACGTCCGGTCGTACGCCGAGCGGGGCTGGTACCTCAGCCAGAAGCTGCTCACCGACGACGAGGTGGACACGCTCGTCGAGGCCACCGAGCGGTTCTACGCGGGTCACCGCGACCGGCGGTTGCCCCGGCGGCCGGCGAAGCTGGCCTACTGGGAGCCGGAACACGGCGACGTGCAGCGACACAACGACTACGTGCACTACGAGAGCGACGAGGTCGCCGCGATCCTGCGCAAGCCGATCATCGGCGCGGTCGCGGCGCGGCTGGCGGAGGCGGCCGAGATCCGGGTGTTCCAGAGCACCTTGATCCTCAAGCCGCCGAGCCCCGGCGAGCCGACCAACATCGTGCCCTGGCACTTCGACCGTCACTACTGGCAGACCTGCACCTCCGAGCGGATGCTGACCGCCTTCATCCCGATGCACGAGTGCACCGAGGAGATGGGCACGATCACGATGGTCGACGGCAGCCACACCTGGAAGGAGGTCGGGGGCGACGACAAGACCACGCGGCACTTCGCCGAGCGCGACCGTTCCGAGCTGGAGGATCTGCTCGTCAACAACGCCGAGTACAACGGCGCGCAGGTCAACAAGATCCCGATGCACATCCCCAAGGGCCACATGAGCTTCCACCACTGCCGTACGTACCACGGCAGTGGGGCCAACCGGAGTCCGCGCGCCCGGCGCGCCATCTCTCTGCACCTGCAGGACGGCGACAACCGCTACCGGCGGTTCCACCGCTCCGACGGCGACCTCGTCGTCTACAACCACGATTCCCTGGTACGCCGTGACGAGGCGGGTCTGCCCGACTACAGCGACCCGCAGTTCTGCCCGGTTCTCTGGCGCTCCTCGAACCCGCAGAGCGAGACGGCATGACCGTTGGCACGCCCCGGCCCGTGGCAGTCGCACGGGACCGGGGCGACAGCCGGCGCGATCCGCTGCTGTGGCCGGAGGAGTGCCTCTTCGCGGTGGCCCTCACCCTCGTCGCCGCGCTCGCCCTCGTCACCGGCGCGGTCTCCTGGGCGATGATCGCCGCGTCGACCGTGCTGGTCGGCGCGCTGATCGCCGGGTTCGCGCTGTCCCGGCGCCGCCGCGCCGCCGCGTCGGGGCCGGCGGTGCTCGACGCGCGGGTGGGCGGCCCGGCGAGGGTGGCCAGGTTCGTCGGCGGGGTCGCCCGGACGGCGGTGCCGTTCCTGTCCTGCCTGGTGATCTACTCAAGTCTGCGCGACATCACCCCGGAGCTGGACTTTCCGCTCGTCGATCCCGCGTTGATCGAGTTCGACCGCGCGGTCTTCGGCGGCGACGTCAGCCGTTGGCTCAACGACACCCTCGGCTCACCCGCGTTGACGCTGTTCATGGCGATCTGCTACCTGAGCTACGGCCTCTCCCAGGGGGCGTACGCCATCTTTTCGTACGTGCGGGGCCATGTGCGCGAGTACCACGACTTCGCGCTCGCGATCTCCATCACCGCGGTGGTCGGCTACTCCGGCTACGTGCTGGTGCCGGGGGTGGGTCCGCACATCTACCAGACCGACGTCTACGCCGACCCGCTCCCCGGTCACGAGGGATCGATCGGCGGCGCGCTGGACGCCATCACCGCCGTCCAGGGTCCGGCGCGGGATCTCTTTCCCAGCCTGCACACCGCCATGACGGTGGTGCTGATGGTGTATCTGTGGCGCGACGCCCGTCGCCTGTTCTGGTGGTACCTGCCGATCGGCCTGGGGCTGCTGCTGTCCACGTTGTACCTACGCAAGCACTACGCCGTCGACCTGCTGGCCGGGACAGTTCTCGCGGTGCTGGCCGTGCTGGTGGCCGGGCGGGTCAACCGCTGGTGGTACCGGCCCCGGATCGACCCACCCGCCGAAGCAGCTCGGTCATCCGCGCCGTAACGGCGTCGACGACCTGCGGGTGGTCGAGGATGAAGTGCCCGCCGTCCACGACGGTCAGGTCGAAGCGTTCCGCCGTCTCCTGCTGCCAGGCCAGCGCGCCCGCCGCGTCGGCCATCCGATCGTGGCGGCCCACCAGGGCGGCGATCGGACACCCCAACGCCGTCCGGGGTGGGCGGGCGTAGGTCTCCGCCAGCCGCAGGTCGGTCCGCAGCACCGGCAGGGCGAGCCGTATCAGCGCCGGTTCGGCGAGGACCTCGGCCGGGGTGCCGCCGAGACGTCCCAGCGACTCGATCAGCCGGTCGTCGTCCAACGCGTGCAGAGGGCGGTGGGCGAGACCGGCGGCGGGCCCGTTGCGTCCCGCGACGATCACCAGCTCGGGGCCCGGGCCGGTGTGCGCCAGCGTCGCCGCCACCTCGTACGCCAGCAGCGCGCCGAAGCTCTGCCCGGCCAGGGCGTACGGACCCGACAGGCGGTCGCGCACCGCGTCGCACGCGGCGGTCACCAGCCGGGGCCAGTCGTCGATCGCCGGTTCCTGTCGGCGGGTGCCGTGGCCCGGCAGCTCCACCGGCTCGACGACCACTCCGGCCGGCAGCCACCGCCTCCACCTGGTGAAATGCGACGCTGAACCACCGGCGGCCGGGAAGCCGAACACCGTCAACGACGGTGGACCTGAACGCCCGTTATCCCGTGCTTCTTCGGCAACCAGGACGTGATCTATCAGCATTGACATCTCGCTTCTCGTCCGATGTACTTCAACGTACAGGGAAATCATCAGGCGGGGAATGGCCGCTACAGTTCACCGAACGGATGCGCGTGGGGGGTGCCGTGGGGATGCGCCGCGACCGTCGCTCAGCCGCCAGGGCAGGTGCCACTGACATCGCGGTGGTAGGCGTCGGTTGCCGGTTCCCCGGCGGAGTGGACGACCTCGACTCGCTGTGGCGCGTCCTGGACGAGGGGCGTGACGTCACCGGCCCCGTCCCGGCCGGGCGACCCGGCGCCGCCTCGCTCGACACGGTCGGCACCGGCGGGTTCCTGCCCGACATCGACCTGTTCGACGCCGAGTTCTTCGGCGTCTCACCCCACGAGGCGCGCGAGATGGACCCGCAGCAGCGGCTCCTGCTGACGCTCGCCTGGCGTGCCATGGAGCACAGCGGTGTGCCGCTGTCAGCCTGGGCGGGCAGCGACACCGGGGTCTACTTCGGCATCCTGGCGATGGACTACGCCGTCCTGCACGCCCGCACCCTCGGCGTCGACCACGTGGGGGCGCACTACGCCAGCGGCAAGGAATTCAGCTTCGGGTCAGGCCGGGTCGCGTACACGTTCGGTCTGAACGGGCCGTGCATGACCCTGACCGCCGCCTGCGCGTCGTCGCTGCTGGCGGTGCACCTCGCCGCGCGTGCCCTGGCGGCGGGCGACTGCGACACCGCGCTGGCCGGTGGGGTCAACCTGATGGTCGGTCCGGAGCTGACCCTCTACATGCGACGTATCCAGGCGCTGTCACCGCAGGGGCTCTGCCGCCCGTTCGACGCGGACGCCGACGGCGTGGTGCGCGGCGAGGGCGGCGCGGTCGTCGTCCTCAAGAGGTACGCGGACGCCGTCGCCGACGGCGACCAGATCTGGGGCGTGATCAAGGGAAGCGCGACGAACCACGACGGCCGCAGCGCCGGCCTGACCGCGCCCAACGCCCTGGCCCAGGAGCAGTTGCTGCGCAACGCGCTCCGCGACGCCGACGTGTCGCCCGCCGACATCGAGTACGTCGAGGCGCACAGCACCGGCACGCCGCTGGGTGACCCGATCGAGCTCAGCGCGTTGGCAGCGGTCTTCGGTCCCGAACGTGCGCCGGAGCGCCCGCTGCTCGTCGGCTCGCACAAGGCCAACTTCGGCCACCTCGACTCCGCCGCCGGCATCCTCGGCCTGCTCAAGGGCCTGCTGGTCGCGCGTAGCGGGGTGGTGCCGCCGCAGATCAAGCTGGCGCAGCCGACGCCACGGTTCGGCTGGTCCGGTTCCGGGTTGGCGGTCCCCACCACCCGCACGGTGTTGCCCCACGCACCCCATCGCCTCACCGGCGTCAGCGCGTTCGGTCTGTCCGGCAGCAACGTGCACGTCGTGCTCGCCGCGCCCCCAAAGGAGCGCGCCGCGCAGCCGCCGGCGCCCGTGTCGTGGCCGGTGCTGGTGCTGTCCGGCCCCTCCGGGTCGGCGCTGGCCGACCAGGTCACCCGGCACGCGGCACTGCTCGACGACCCCGCGACGGCGGAGCCCGACCAGCTCGGCGACCTGTTGTTCAGCACCGGTGCCCGGCGTAGCCACCACACGCACCGGCTCGCTCTGACCGGCGCGAGCGCCGCCGACCTGCGCGGCGCGTTGGCCGGTCACCAGGCCGGCGAGAGGTCCGCCAACGCGGTCAGCGGCGAACTGCTGCACGACGGTCCGGCGTACGTGGTGCAGGTGTTCTCCGGCCAGGGCTCGCAGTACCCCGGCATGGGTCTCGACCTCTACCGCGCCGACCCGACGATGCGCGCCACGCTCGACGAATGCGACGCGTTGACCCGGCGGATCGCCGGATGGTCGCTGCTGGAGGAGCTGGGTCGCCGCACCGGCAGCCGGTTGTCCGAGACCCGGTTCGCCCAACCGGCGATCTTCGCGATCCAGATCGGGCTCTCCCGGCTCTGGGCCCGGTGGGGTGTTCCGCCGGACTCGGTCGTCGGCCACAGCATGGGGGAGGTCGCCGCGGCCTGCGCGGCCGGCGCGCTGCCGCTGGAAGACGCGCTGCGGGTCATCGTGCTGCGGGGAGAGCTGTTGCAGCCGGCGTCCGGCAGCGGACGGATGGCCGCCATCGCGCTCTCCGCCGACGAGGTCACCGCCACCATCGGCCGGTACGCCGAGGTGGTGATCGCCGCGGTCAACGGGCCTCGCTCGGTCGTGGTCGCCGGCCCGACGGTCGCCGTGGACCGGCTGCTGGCCGACCTGACCGCCGCCGGGGTGCGGTGCGTGCCGCTGGCCGGCGACTACGCGTTCCACAGTCCGGCGGTCGCGGCGTACGGCGACGAGTTGGAGCGCCGGCTCGACGGCCTGACACCGGCCGAGCCGCGTGTGCCGATGCTGTCCAGCGTCGACCCGAGCGGCGTCGTACCGGAGTTCGGGCCGGCCTACTGGGGCCGCAACGTGCGCGAGCCCGTGCTGTTCTGGCCGGCGATCGACCGGCTGCTGTCCCGGCGGCCGGCGGTCTTCGTGGAGCTGGGTCCGCATCCGGTCCTGACCGGGCCGCTGGCGGCGTCACTCGTGGCCCGCTCCCGTCGTGGCGCGGCGATCGGCAGCCTGGCGCGGGGCCGACCGCCGGTGGAGACCCTGACCCGAGCCCTCGCCGAGGCGTACACCGCCGGTGTCGCGGTGGACTGGGCAGCGGTGTACGGCGAGGGTCGGCGGTACCGGCCGCTGCCGCCGGTCCGGCTCTCCGAGGAGCGGTACTGGCTGCCGACCCCCGAGTCCGTCGCCCTGCCCGCACCGCAGGCGGTGGGGACGGATCCCGTCGGCTCCGCGCACGGCGTCGCCGGCGTGGCGCTGGGCGAGCTGCGGGCCGAGGTGCGCCTCATCGCGCCGGACGGCACCGTCGTGCAGACGTTGGCCGGTGTCGGTGTGCCGACGACCGCCGCGCCCAACGGTGCCGGTGGCCGGGGTGGCGAGGGTGTCGGCGAGCGACGCGGCACCGGTGCGGCCGCCAACGGCGCCGGTGTCGGCGGTACGACCGTCAACGGTGTCGCCGGCGGGGGCGGTGTCGGCGGCGCGACGGCCAACGGCGCGACTGCCAACGGCGCGACTGCCAACGGCGCGACTGCCGGCGGTACGGATGCCGCGGGCGCGGGTGTCGGCGGTGGCGGGAGCGGCATCGGCGGCCGTGACGGCACCAACGGGGCCGGCGCCCGCGCTCGCACCCCGGTGGAGCGGGAGCGGATCGCCGCCCTGGTCAACGATGCCGTCGCCGAGGCCCTCGGCTACGAGCCCGGCCGCCGTCTGGCGCGCGGGCGCGGCTTCTTTGAGCTGGGCATGGACTCGCTAGCCCTGGTCGCGCTCGTCAGCCGGCTCGAACGCGAGCTGGGCGCTGTCCTCGGGGCTGCCGTCGGCATCGAGCACCCGACCATCGACGCTCTCACCGACCACCTTGTCGCCGAGGCACTCCCGGCCGGGCCGCCGCCTCCCGCCGAGTCAACAGAGCCGGCGCGCCCGGTTGAGCCGCCCCGCCAGGCTGCGTCACCGCCGATCGCCGCGGCGGCGGCTGTTCCGGTCGCGTCGGTCGTACGCGGGCCGGCCGAGCCGGTGGCCATCGTGGGCATCGGTTGCCGGCTGCCGCGGGCCGACGGTCCCGAGCAGTTCTGGCGGCTGCTGTCCGACGGGGTCGACGCCACCGGCGACGTGCCGGCGGACCGGTGGGACGCCGAGGCGCTGCTCGGCGCCGGTCCCGGCGCCCCCGGCACCGTGGTCACCCGCCGTGGTGGTTTCCTGGACCGGGTCGACCTGTTCGACAACGCGTTCTTCCGGATCTCGGCCCGGGAGGCCCGGGCCATGGACCCGCAGCAGCGCCTCTTCCTGGAGGTGGCCTGGGAAGCGCTCGAGGACGCCGGGGTCACGCGGGAGCACCGGCGATCCGCCCGGGTCGGCGTCTTCGTCGGCATGAACACCACCGACTACCAGCAACTGCTCACCCGGCGGGCCCGGGACGTCGACCTCTACTACGGCACGGGCAACTCCTTCAGCGGCACGGCCGGCCGGTTGTCGTACTTCCTGGACGTTCGCGGCCCCAGTCTGGCGATCGACACGGCCTGCTCGTCGTCGCTGGTCGCGGTGCACCTGGCCGTGCAGAGCCTGCGCGCCGGGGAGGCCGACGTCGCGCTCGCCGGCGGGGTGAACGTGATGGTGAGGCCCACCGTGCACCTGGCGATGTCGGCTGCGGGCGCGCTGTCGCCCGACGGTCGCTGCAAGACCTTCGACGCCAGCGCCGATGGCTACGGGCGCGGTGAGGGTGCCGGGGTGGTGGTGCTCAAGACACTCGCGCAGGCCGAGCGCGACGGCGACCGGGTCTACGCCGTGATCCGTGGCAGCGCGGTCAACCACAACGGCGCGAGCGGCGGCCTGACCGTGCCCGGCGGCGAGGCGCAGGAGGAGCTGATCCGCACGGCGCTCGCCGCCGGTGGTGTCGCCGCGTCGGACGTGGACTACCTGGAGGCGCACGGCACCGGCACGGTACTCGGGGACGCCGTGGAACTGCGGGCCATCGCGCGTGCGCTCGGCGGCGGGCGGCAGCCGGACCGGCCGCTGCTGGTCGGGTCCGTCAAGACCAACATCGGCCACCTGGAGGCGGCCGCTGGTATCGCCGGGCTGATCAAGACCGCGCTGGCGCTGCGACACGGCGAGCTGCCCGCGCACCTGCACGTCACCCGTCCCACCTCCCAGGTGGACTGGGCGCGGCTGCCGGTCCGGATCACCACGTCCACGACGGCGTGGCCGGCCACCGGCGGGCGACCCCGGGTCGCCGGGGTGAGCGCGTTCGGATTCACCGGGACCAACGCCCACGTGGTGCTCAGCGGGCCGGCCACCCCGGCGTCGCCGAACGGGCACCGGACACCGGGCGTCGCCGCGTCCGCCAGGGCCGGCGCGATCATTTCCGGCCGGGCTCACCTCCTGGTTCTGTCGGCCGCCGGGGACGGCGCCCTGGCCGCCGCCCGGGAGAGCTTCGCGGACGTGCTGTCCGCGCAGGGCGGCGCGGACATCGCCGACATCTGCCACGCAGCGGCGACCCGGCGCGCTCACCTGGAGCACCGGCTGGCGGTGGTCGGTCGCGGGATCGCCGACCTCGCCGCCGGGCTGTCCGGTGGCGACGGCGCGCACCAGGGCGCGGTGTCCGACGAGTCCGAGCGCCTGGTCCTCGTGTACGGGGACCGCGCGCCGGTCGACTGGCGTGCCCTCGATCGCGACGAGCCCGCATTCCGGGCCACGTTGGACGCGCTCGACGACAGCGGCGCGCTGCGTACGGCGCTTACCGCCGGCGACGCGGATCGGGGCGAGCCGGCCGCCGTGCTGGCCGTCCAACTCGCTCTCACCGCCGTCTGGGAGGCATACGGGGTACGGCCCGACGCGGTCGTCGGACGTGGCGTCGGTGAGTTGGCAGCGGCGTGCGCGGCGGGTGCGCTCGACCGGGCGCGGGCGATCGGCGCGGCGCTCGACGGCACGACCGTCACCGTGGCGGCACCCACCGACACCTCCTCGACGCCCGTGCTGTGGCTGGCCTCGGCGGGCGGTCCGGTGTCCGGTCCGCACCCGGTGCCCGCCCGGTCACCGGCGTCGGGCTGGGACGCGCTGGCCGCGTCGCTCGCGGCGGCGGGGGAGCGGGTGTGGCTCGCGGTCGACGGCGGGTCGGACGCCGCGGCTGTCGCCGCGGGTGGGGAGGCGAGCCTCCTGGCGGTCGGTGCGGACCTGGGCCGTCCGGAGGGATTCCTCGACGTCATCGCCCAGCTCCACGTGGTCGGTGTCGGCATCCACTGGGAGAGGCTGTTCGGCCGCCGCCCGTACCGGGCGGTGCTGCCGCGCTACCCGTGGCAGCGACGCCGGCACTGGGCGGATACGTCGGACCCGGCGACCGGTTCGGCGGCCGTCGCCCAGCGGTCGGCCTCCGTGACCACGACGCCGGCTGTCCCGACCACTCCGGCGCCCTCCGGCACCACCCTGCCCGACGATGTCCGGGACCGCTGCGCCGCGCGTACGTTCACCGTCCGGTGGCGTCGCGTCCTGCCCCCCGCCCCGGAGGCGGCGGCCGGGCGGTGGCTCGTCGTCCCGCTCACGGGCGCGTCCGTCGAGGCGGGTCAGCGGGTGGTCGATGGTCTGCGGCTCGCCGGCGTCGAGGTGACCTGGCGGCCACCGTCCGCCGGCGCGGGCCCCGACGACGACCGGGGCGGTAGGCCGACCGCCGGCGTGGGGGAGGGCGACCTGCCGCCGTGGGCCGATGTTCCGCCGGACCACGGGATCGTGCTGGTCGCGGCGGCCGCACCCGGCAGTGTGCCGGTCGAGGTCCTGGTAGCGGGTGTCGTGCGGGCAGCCCGTCAGCTTCGCGCCGGACTCGACGTGCCGTCCGGGCGGTTGCGCGTCGTCACCGCCGGGGCGTACCAGCCGACCGGTGCCGGCGAGGCGGACCCGGCGCAGGCGGCGGTGTGGGCGGCCGGGCGGGTGCTCGCCATGGAGGCCGCGCCCGGGTGGGGCGGTCTGGTCGACGTCGACCCGCGCCTGCTCGGCACCGCGCCGCGTCAGGTCGGCGGCGAGCCGGGCCAGCAGGACCCCGGCTGGACTCCCGGCGACGCTGCCGGGCTCGCCGGTGCGCTGACGGCGCCGCGCGGGCCCGCGACCGAGCCGGTCGAGGACGAGTTGCTCCTGCGCGAAGGAGCCTGGTACGCCGGACGGTTGTCCACGGCGGACCCGCTGCCGACCGCGCTGCCCGAGTTCGACTGTGATCCGGACGCCTGGTATCTGGTGACCGACGCGCTGCACCCGGCCAGCCGACCGTTCGTGGACGTGCTCGTACGCCGTGGCCTGCGTCGGCTGATCGTCGGTGAAGCCACCCCGCTCGACGCCACCCCGTCCGACGTCACGCCGTCCGACGGTGCGTCCCCGGGGCACGTACGGCTCGCCGAGCTGACAGCGGCCGGCGTGGAGGTGCGACGGATCGACCTCACGAGGGCGGACCGTGGGGCGGACGAACGATCGGCGGCAGACCGCGCGGCGGATCTCGCGGCCGACCTGACGCCGGACGCGTTGGGCGCCCCGCTCGGTGGCGTGCTGCTGGTCGGGAAGCCCGCGCCGGCCGCCCCGCTCGACACCCTCGACGAGGGCGCGGTGTCGTCGGCCGTGCGCTGGGCTGAGGTCGTACACCGGCTGGACCTGGCGACCCGGGACCTCGCGCCGCCGCTGTTCTGCGTGACCGGCGCGGCGGCCGCGGTCTGGGGGGCCACCGGGATGGCCGCGCGGGCCGCCGCCGAGGGCGCGGTCGACGCGGTGACCACGGCGCGAGAGCAGGCCGGTCTACCCGTCCAGGTGGTGCGGTTCATGCCCGTCGACGACCCGGCCGAGCTGTCCCGCCGGGACCGGATGGTGATGGTCGACAGCGGCCTGCGGCCGCTGGCCGGCGCGGAGCTGGGCGAGGCCTTCGAGGTGGCGCTCCGGGCGGGCCTGACCCAGGTCACGGTGGCGGACGTGGACGCGCCCCGGTACGCGCGGGTGTGCCGGGAGCGGGCCGACCGCGCGTTCCTGGCCGAGGTGGGCGTCGAATCCGTGGCGGGCGACGGCCGATCGCAGGAGGACGGGCCGCCGGTCGCGCCGCTGGCCGCCGTCGTGCTGGCGCTGCCGGCCGAGCAACGGGCCGAGCGCCTGTTGGAGGCGGTGCTCGACGCGGTGGCCGAGGTGCTGGGCGAGGCGTCCGGGGTGGACGTGCTGGCCCACCAGGGCTTCTTCGACCTCGGCATGGACTCGGTGATGTCGCTGAGCCTGCGCGGCTGGTTGGAGCGCGCGCTGGGGGTGGACCTGCCGGCGACGCTCACGTTCGAGTTTCCCAACGCGGCGGCCCTCACCGACCACCTGCTGACGCTGCTCGATCCGGCCGCCGCTGTGGACCGGTCGAGCGCGCCGGCCACCACGCCGGCCACCACGGCGACCGGCGGGCCCGACGACGCCGACGACGACCTGGCGGCGATGTCCGAGGACGAGCTGATCGCGCGGCTGTCGGCCGCGCTCGCGGAGGGGGGCTGAGATGTCGACGACCGCTTCCCGTACACCGGACAGCCGCCGGCTCATGGCCGACGCGCTGCGCACCATCGAGGACCTGCGCCGCCGCCTTGCCGACAGTCGGGACGGTTGGTTGGACGAACCGATCGCCATCGTCGGGATGGCCTGCCGGTTCCCCGGCGGCGCGCACTCGCCGGAGGAGTTCTGGACGCTGCTGCGCAACGGGGTGGACACGACCTCGGAGTTCCCGGCGGAGCGCGCCGACGCCGGCGCGTACCACGACCCGGACCCGGAGGCGCCGGGCAAGGCGTACACGATCCGGGGCGCCTTCCTCGACCAGGTCGACCGGTTCGAGCCGGAGGCGTTCGGGATCTCCCCGCGCGAGGCGCTGGGCATGGACCCGCAGCACCGCATCGCGCTGGAGATCTGCTGGGAAGGGCTGGAGCGCGCCGGCTACGCGCCCGACCGGCTCGACGGCTCGCGCACCGGCGTCTACTTCGGTCTGAGCACGACCGACTACGTACGCGCCCGGCAGAGCGTCGGCGACATCGACGACGTCGACTTCTACCAGCTCACCGGCGAGCCCAGCTTCCTGGCCGGCCGCATCTCGTACCTGCTCGGACTGCGGGGGCCGAGCAAGGTCGTCGACACCTCCTGCTCGTCGTCGCTGGTCGCGCTGCACGAGGCGTGCCAGGCGCTGCGGCTGCGGGAGTGCGACCTGGCGTTGGCCGGCGGGGTGAACCTGCTGCTGTCCCCGTACGGCTTCGTGATGATGAGCAAGTTCCGCGGGCTCTCCGCCGACGGGCGGTGCAAGACCTTCGACGCGTCGGCGGACGGCTACGCCCGCGGGGAGGGCGCCGGTGTCGTGGTGCTCAAGCGGCTGTCCGCCGCGCTGGCCGACAACGACCCGATCGTCGCGGTCGTCCGTGGCTCGGCGGTCAACCACGACGGTCGCTCCAGCGGCCTCACCGTGCCGAATCCGCTCGCGCAGCAGGACGTGGTCGGCGCGGCCATGAGCCAGGCCGGCGTCGGGCCGGACGGCGTGGACTACGTCGAGGCGCACGGGACGGGCACCTCGCTGGGCGATCCCATCGAGCTGCGTTCGCTGGAAGCCGTCATCGGTCGGCACCGCCGACCCGACGACCCGCTGCTGGTGGGCTCGGTGAAGACGAACATCGGGCACCTGGAGCCGGCCGCCGGCATGGCCGGCCTGTTCAAGGTCGTGCTCGCCATGTCGAACGGCGAGATCCCACCGCACCTGCACCTGAACGAGCCCAACCCGAACCTGGACTGGTCCGCCTTGCACGTGCGGGTGCCCGTGACCTGTACGCCGTGGCCGGATCGGGGCCACCCGCGCACCGGCGGGGTGAGCAGCTTCGGGGCGAGCGGGACGAACGCGCACGTGGTGCTGGCGGCGCCGCCGGCCGGTGCCGCTCGGGCTGGTGCCCAACCGCCGTACGGGTTGTTCCTGGCCTCCGCGCGTACCGAGGAGGCGCTGCGTGAGCTGGCCGACCGGCACGCCCGGTGGCTACGCGGTCCGCACGCGGTGTCCCTCGGCGACGCCTGCTACACGACGCACGTCGGCCGCGCGGTCCAGACGCACGGCCTCGCGGTCACCGCCGCCGACACCGACGAGCTGGCGGACGTCCTGTCGGCGTACGCGCAGGGCCGCCACCCGCGCGGGCTGACGGTCGCCGCGCTGCCCCGCCGCCGCGATCGCAAGGTCGCCTGGCTGTTCACCGGCCAGGGCGCCCAGTACCCGGGCATGGCCCGCGGGCTGCTGGGGAACGCCGCCTTCCGCGCCGCGTTCGAGGAGGCCGCGGCGCTCTTCGACAGCGAGCTGCCCCGCCGGTTGGCGGACGTGCTGTGGGCCGACGGTCCGACGCCGCTCGACGACACCCGGTACACGCAGCCGGCGCTGTTCGCGGTCGAGTACGCCCTGGCCCAGATGTGGCTCTCCTGGGGCCTGCGACCGTCCGCGGTGGCCGGCCACAGCGTCGGCGAGCTGGTCGCCGCCTGCGTCGCCGGTGTGCTGGACCTGCCCGCCGCCGCGACGCTGGTGGCCGCGCGGGCGCGGTTGATGGCGGAGCTGCCGGCGGGCGGCGCGATGGCCGCCGCAGGCTGCGCGGAGGAGGTCGCCGTCGCGGCGATCGACGGGTACGCGGGCACGGTCGCGGTCGCCGCGGTCAACGGGCCGGGCGACGTCACGATCTCGGGTCACGCCGCGCATCTGGCCACCGTCCTGGAGCGGCTGGCGACCGACGGCGTCCGCACCCGGCGGCTGGCCGTGTCGCACGCGTTCCACTCGCCGCTGATCCGACCCATGCTGGAGCCGTTCCGGTCGGTGCTGGCCGGGCTGTCGTTCCGCCCGCCGCGCATTCCGTTGGCGTCCAACGTCACCGGTCGGCTGTTCGGCGACGACGACCTGGGCCCGGACTACTGGCTGCGGCACGCGGCCGGCGCGGTCCGCTTCCGCGACGGGGTGCGCGCGTTGCACGACGCGGGCATGCGCACCTTCGTGGAGCTCGGGCCCGCGCCCGTGCTGACGGCCCTCGCGGCCCGCTCCCTCGCCGGCGAGCCGGAGTGCGCGTTCGTGCCCACCCTGCGGCGGGGCGGCGAGGACCTGCGTGAGGTGCTCGGCGCGGTCGGCAGCGTGAGCCTGCGGGGCGCACGTCCGGACTGGCGGGCCTTCCACGCGGGCGAGGACGTACGCGCGGTACCGCTGCCGACGACACCGTGGCGCGGCGCCCACTACTGGTTCCGCGAGGTCGGGCCGGTCGCCGCGCCGGTCGCGGCCGCCGCCGAGGAGACCGGGGCCGCCGCCGTGGCCGGCGACATCCCGGGCGTCGGCCGCCGCCTGCCCGGACCCGTGCCGGCGTACGAGGTGACGCCCGAGGCGCTGGCCGGTGAGTCGCCGGGTCTCGGCGCGGTGCTGGACGTGGCGGTCCGGGCCGCCACGGACTGCCTCGGTGGCGGGTGGCGGTGCGCCGAGGATCTGAGCGTCCACACGTCGGTCCCGACCGGCGAGCGGGGTCACCTGCGGCTCACGGTCACGGCGCGGGACGACGGCTCGGCCGACTGGGAGCTGGTCGGGGCCACCGCGGCCCGGGAGGCGCTGGCCGCGCCGTGGATCCGCCACGCCAGCGGGGTGCTGCGGCGCCGGTGGCCGGCCGACCGCCCGTACCCCGACGGGGACAACGACGTCGAGACCGCGCCGGAGATCCCGGTGCCGGCCGGCGCGGGCTGGCACGAGCTGCTCGACGCCGCGCGGGTCGCGGTCACGGTGGCGGGCGGGGCGGAGTCGGAGAACGGCTCGACGCTGGCCGGCTGCGGCGCGCTCGGTGGCACGGCCGCGACGTCGAGTGACGTCCTGCCCCCGGGCGGCGTACGGGCGGTGCGGGTCCGCGTCGGGTCCGTGCGCGCGGTCGGCGACGTGCTGACCGGGGCCGTCGACCTGCTCGACGCCGGGGGCGTCCCGATCGGGTACGCGCAGGACGTGACCGTCGCGCCGGTGCCCGCGCCGGCCCGTTGGGAGGTCCCGGCCGACCTGCTCTACGAGCAGACCTGGGTGCCCCTGCCCGGGCCGTCCCCGCAGCCGCCGGCCGACCTGGCCGGACAGAGCTACCTGCTGGTGGCCGACCCGACGGGTCCGGATGCCGCGTTGGTGACCGGGCTGGCCGCGCTGCTGCGGGAGCGCGACGCCGCCGTGACGGTGGCGGCGCCGCCGGTGGTGGGCCAGGGGTCGGACTGCCGGCCTGACCCGGACGCCGTCCGGGAGCTGGTCGCCACCTGGTCCGCCGGCCCGGGTCGTCCCCGGCTCGCGGTGGTCCTGACCGGGCTCGACGCGCCGGGGTCCAAGGACTGCGACGCCGCGAGCCTTCAGGAGTACGCCGGGCGCGCGGACCTGACGACCCTCGCCCTCCTGCGCGCGATGCTCGACGACCCGGCGAGCGCCGACGCCCGGCTCAGCCTCGTCACCCGCGCCGCTCTGCGGGTGAGCACGGAGACCGCCGTCCCGGACGCGGCCGCCCCGGTCGCCGGCACGTTGTGGGGCCTGGGCCGGGTGCTGGCGCTGGAGCACCCGGACCGGTGGGGCGGGGCGATCGACCTGGACCCGCGGCGCCGACCCGGCGAGGACCTTCTGCTGCTGGCCGCGCTGACCACGGGTGGGTTGGTCCCCGGCGACCCGTCCGGCGTCGGCCCGGCCGACGCACAGGACGGCTACGACGACCAGCAGGCGCTGCGCGCGGACCGTCGGTACGCGCTGCGCCTGACCCCCGCGCCCCCACTGCCAGCCGAGGCGCTGCGCCGTCGGCCGCCGGTCCACGGCGAGGCCACGTACCTGATCACCGGGGCGTTCGGCGGGATCGGCCTGACCGTCGCGGAATGGCTGGCCCGCGCCGGCGCCGGCCGCCTGGTGCTGCTCGCCCGCACCGCGTTGCCCGAGCGGGACGGTTGGGCCGACGCGACCGGGGAGGCCGCGCGGCGGATCGACGCGGTGCGGCGGCTGGAGCGGCTGGGGACCACCGTCGACGTGGTCGCCGCCGACGTGGTCGACGAGGCGGCGATGACCGCCGTGTTCGCCGCGCTGGAGAACGGCGCCCAGCCGCTGCGCGGTGTCGTCCACGCGGCCGGCGTGTCGGAGCCCGAGTTCGCCCGTACTGCCACCGACGCCGCGTACCGGCGGGTGTGGCGACCGAAGGTGATCGGCGGCTGGCTGCTGCACCAGCTCACGCGCGGCGCGGAGCTGGATTTCTTCATCGGCTTCTCGTCGATCGCCGCGACCTGGGGCTCGCAGCACCTGGCCAGCTACGCGGCCGGCAACGCGTTCCTCGACGCGCTGGCGGGGCACCGCGAGGCCGCCGGCCTGCCGGCCCTGTCCGTCGCGTGGGGCCCGTGGGACCTGCCGTCCGCTCTCTTCGGCGACGAGGTGATGGCGTTCCTGAAGGCCACCGGCTTGCGGCCGTTGCCGGCCGAGCAGAGCATCCGGATCCTGACGGCGCTCGCGGCCGGCGACGCCACGCAGCGGGTGGTGTGCGCGGTGGACTGGTCGGTGTTCAAGCCGGTCATGCAGGCCCGCACGGAGCGGCCGATGCTGCGCGGCATCACCGCCGACGAACCGGCCGCGGACGATGTCGCGGAGGCGCCGCTGCTGGCCGGCCTGCGCGCCGAGGGCGACCCGCGCCGGGTGCGGGCCACGCTCGGCGCGTACGCGGTCGAGTTGGCGACGGACGTCCTGGGCGCCGGTTCGGGGGCGCTCGACGAGGAGAGCGACGTGCTGGCCAGCGGCATGGACTCGCTCATGGTCATGGACGCCGTCCGGCGTTGCCGGCGGGATCTCGGCCTCACCGTGCGCGCCGGTGATCTGCTCACCCTCGCCACCCCGGCACAGTGGGCCGACCTGTTCGCCGGGCTGCTGGCCGACCGGTCCGGCGACGGGTCCGCTGACGACGCCGTGCCGCCCGCCGGTGACCAGGGCGGCGGAGACCTGGCGGATGACCCGGCCAGTGACCCGGCGTGGATCGCCGGCGAGGTGACCCTCGCGCCGGACATCCGGGTGGTCGGTGATCCGCCGGCCCGGGTGCGCGATCCCCGGCACGTTCTGCTGACCGGCGCGACCGGCTTCGTGGGCGGCTACCTGCTGCACACCCTGCTCGAATCGACCACGGCCCGGGTGTGGTGCCTGGTGCGGTGCGCCGACGAGGGGGCCGGCCTGCGGCGGCTGCTGGACAACATGGAGCGCTACCTCCCCCTGCCGGCCACCGCCGTCGATCGGATCACGGTGCTGCCCGGTGACCTGGCCCGACCCGGGTTGGGCCTGTCCGCCGAGCGGTTCGACGAACTCGCCGACCTGCTGGACGGCATCTACCACTGCGGCGCCCGGGTGCATTTCGGCTACAACTACCAGCAGCTCCGACCGGACAACATCACGGGCACCGAGGAGGTGCTGCGGTTGGCCGCGCGTGGGCGGCCGACCGCGGTCCACCACGTCTCGACGTACGGCATCTGGGGCCTACCGGCCCCCGGCCGCGACGTCGTCGGCGAGGACGACGACATCGCCTCGGCCGGTCGACTGGTGACCGGATACGTGCAGACCAAGTGGGCCGCGGAGCGGCTGGTCGAGCTGGCCCGCGCGCGCGGCGTGCCGGCCGACATCTACCGGCCGGGTCGGGTGCTGGGCGACTCCCGCACCGGCGCGAGCCTGACCACCCACTTCACCACCCGGGTCATGAAGGGCTGCGTGCAGCTCGGGTTGGCGCCGGACATCGACATCAAGGTGGAGATGACGCCCGTCGACTACGTGGCGAGCGCGCTGGTGCACATCTCCCGGTACGGCCCGGCCCTGGGTGGCACGTACCACCTGGTGAGCCCGTACAAGGCACTCTTCGCGGACGTGGTGCGCGCGCTGCGTCGGCACGGCTTCGCGGTCGAGGTCGTACCCGTCGAGGAGTGGTGGCAGGCGCTCAAGGCGACCTACGCCGTGGGCACGAACGAACTGCACCCGGTCATGCCGGTGGTCCAGGAGTTCGTGGTCGGCGGCGAGGAGGCCGTCCACTACGGCGTCGACAACACCGAGGAACAACTGCGGGGCACCGACGTCCGGTGCCCGCCGTTGGACGACGACCTACTCGACATCTACCTGCGCTGGATGGTGCGGACCGGCTACCTGCCCGCTCCCACAGCGGCTGATGAAGGAGCTTGAACGACATGACTGATCATCCGCGCAGCACGCCGGAGTACGACGTCGCGATCATCGGGTCCGGCCTGTCCGGCACCATGCTGGCCGCCTGCCTGGCCCGCAACGGCGCGAAAGTGCTGATCGTCGACGGCACGACCCATCCGCGGTTCGCCATCGGCGAGTCGACCATTCCGGCGACGTCGATGATGATGCGGCTGGTCAGCGAGCGGTACGGGGTTCCCGAGATCAAGTGGCTGTCCACCTTCGAGGGCGTCCAGTCCAAGATCAACACGACGTCCGGGGTCAAGCGCAACTTCGGGTTCGTCTACCACCGGCCGGGCGAGCGCCAGGACCCGCGCGAGACCCACATGTTCCCGATTCCCAAGGTCACCCACACCGAGAGCCACTTCTACCGCCAGGACATCGACAACTGGATGCTCACGGTCGCCGCCAAGTACGGCACCACCGTGCGCCAGCAGGTGCGGATCACCGGCGTGGAGATCGACGACGACGGTGCGACGCTGAAGCACACCGGCGGTCACTTCCGGGCCAAGTTCGTGGTCGACGCCAGCGGCTTCCGCTCGGTGCTGGCCGAGCAGTTCGGCCTGCGCGAGGAGCCGACCCGGTTCCGACACCAGTCGCGGTCGCTCTTCACCCACATGGTCGGCATCCGGCCGTACGACGAGCTGGCCCCCAAGTCCCGGTACGGGCATCCCAGCCCCTGGCACGACGGCACGCTGCACCACCTGTTCCGTGGCGGCTGGATGTGGGTGATCCCGTTCGACAACCACCTGCGGGGCACCAACGACCTGTGCAGCGTCGGCCTCCAGCTCGACCCGCGGATCCACCCGGTGCCGGACTGCTCCCCGGAGGAGGAGTTCCGCCGGTTCATCGCGCAGTACCCGGACATCGAGCCGCAGTTCGCCGAAGCCCGCTCGGTGCGGGACTGGACCCGCACCGGCCGGCTGCAGTACTCGTCGCGGCAGACGGTCGGCTACCGCTGGTGCCTCACCTCGCACGCGGCCGGCTTCCTGGACCCGCTGTTCTCCCGGGGGCTGTCGAACTCGCTGGAGACGATGCACGCGCTGGTGCACCGGCTGCTCTCCGCGATCGAGGACGACGACTTCTCGGTCGAGCGGTTCGAGTACATGCAGGAGTTCGAGCAGGGTCTGCTCGACTTCAACGACGACCTGGTCGCCAACGCGTACACGTCGTTCGGCGACTGGCGGCTGTGGGACGCCTGGTTCCGCATCTGGTCACTCGGACAGTTCATCGCCACCTTCGAGGTGAACCGGGCGTACGCCCGCTTCCTGGACACCCGCGACCCGGCGGTGCTGGCACCGCTGGAGCGGCCGTGGTGGCGGGGACGGGTCATCCCGCAGGACGCGCCGTACGGCGCGGTCATGGTCCTGTTGCAGCAGGTCAACGACATGACCCGGGCCGTGCAGGAGGGGCGGGCGGACTCCGGGGAGACGGCCGCCGAGCTGCTGCGGCTGCTGCGTGAGGCGGACTTCGTGCCGCCCGCGTGGGGCCTGGCCGACCCGGACAACCAGTGGACCGACGCCAACTTCTTCGAGATCGGCAAGACCCTGCGCTGGGCCCGCAAGAAGGCGCCGAAGGCCGTCGGCGACCTCACGTACGAGGGCCTGACGCTCTTCATGAAGAAGCGCTTCTCGCCCGGCGAGTTCGCCGTTGGCGAGGAACTCAAGCACCTCATCGCCCGCTGGCCGGTGGTCGGCAAGCGACTCCGCGTCCCGACGCCGAAGTGAATCCAATGGATAAGGAGTCCATGATGGAAGGTGCGGCCGCGCACAACGGGATGTTCGACGTGGTGGTGATCGGCTCCGGGCTGGCGGGCTCCACCCTGGCGGCGTGCCTGGCCGCCAACGGCGCGTACACGCTGGTGATCGACGCCGGCACGCACCCCCGCTTCGCCGTCGGCGAGTCGACGATCCCGTACACGTCGATGGCGATGCGGCTGATCAGCGAGCGGTACGGCGTGCCGGAGATCAAGTACCTGAGCACCTTTGAGTCGGTGTACGCGCACATCAACACCACCGGCGGGGTGAAGAGGAACTTCGGCTTCGTCTACCAGCGCCCGGGCGAGCAGCAGCGGCCCGAAGAAGCGAACATGTTCCAGATCCCGAAGATCCTGAACACCGAGAACCACTTCTTCCGGCAGGACATCGACAACTTCATGCTCACGGTCGCGGCGAAGTACGGCGCCGTGATCCGGCAGCAGACGCGCATCGCGGGTGTGCAGGTCGACGAGGACGGCGTGACGCTCGACGTCGGCCCCGGCGCGCCCGTGCGGGCCCGCTACCTGGTGGACGCCAGCGGCTTCCGTTCGGCGCTGGCCGAGCAGTTCGACCTGCGGGAGGAGCCGACCCGGCTCGAACACCACTCCCGCTCGCTGTTCACGCACATGGTCGGTGTGCGGCCGTACGACGACTTCGCGCCGCGCGAGACGTACGGCAACCCGACCCGCTGGCACGAGGGAACGCTGCACCACATCTTCGAGGGCGGCTGGATGTGGGTGATCCCGTTCGACAACCACCCCCGGTCCACCAATGACCTGTGCAGCGTCGGCGTGCAGTTCGACCCGCGCCGGTACCCGGTGCCGGACTGCTCGCCGGAGGAGGAGTTCCGCCAGTTCCTCGACCGGTACCCGGGCATCGCGCAGCAGTTCACCAACGCCACCCCGGTGCGCGAGTGGGTGCGCACGGGCCGCCTGCAGTACTCGCCGAAGAAGACGGTGGGCTATCGCTGGTGCCTCATGTCGCACGCGGCGGGCTTCGTCGACGCGCTGTTCTCGCGTGGCCTGTCGAACACCATGGAGATCATCAACGCGCTGACCCAGCGGCTGCTGGACGCGCTCAAGGACGACGACTTCGCCGTCGAGCGGTTCGAGTACGTGCAGGAGCTCGAGCAGGGTCAGCTCGACTTCAACGACGATCTGGTCAACAACGCGTACATCGCGTTCCGGGACTGGGACCTGTGGGATGCCTGGTTCCGGGTGTGGGCGCTGACCCAGATCCTCTCCACCTTCGAGATCAACCGGGGCTACGCGCTCTATTCCAAGACCCGCGACCCCGCCGTGCTGCGGCGGATGGAACGGCCGTGGTGGCGGGTGGAGCTGCGCGAGTTCGACCGGTCCAAGGTCGACGACCCGGACCACGCCGAGGTGCTCGAGTTCCTGGCTGGTGTCAGCCGGATGATGCGCGCCGTCGACGCGGGGGAGGCGGAGCCGAAGGACGTCGCCAAGCAGATCCGCGACCAGCTCGCCAGCGCGCGCTTCGTGCCGCCGGCGTTCGGCCTGGCCGACCCGGCGATTCGGATCACCGGCGCGTCCGCGGCCAAGGTGCTCGGCACCCTGCGCTGGGCGAAGCGGGACGCGCCGCCGGCGATCGGTGAGCTCACCTACGAGGGTCTGACCCTCTTCATGCGCAAGCGCTTCGCCCGGGGCGAGTTCGAGCCGGTCGAGGAGATCAAACAGAAACTCGCTGGCTGGCCGGTGCTCGGCTCCCGGCTGCGCGTCCCCGAGCCGAAGTAACCCGAGGAATTGGAGTGCACGGTGAGTGAATTGATCGAGGCCGAGAAGGCCACATATGACGTCGCCATTCTCGGCGCGGGTTTCGCCGGCTCGATGCTCGGCGCGATCCTGGCCCGCAACGGCGCGAAGGTGCTGCTGGTCGATGCCAAGGCGCACCCGAAGTTCGCCATCGGTGAGTCGACCATCCCCAACATGCTGGTGTCGCTGCGCACCATGTCCGAGCGGTACAAGGTGCCGGAGTTGATGACCCTGGCGACGCTGACCGCCTGCCAGAAGATCATCTCTCCCTGGCACGGCAAGAAGGACCACTTCGCCTTCCTCAACCACCAGGAGGGCAAGCCGCAGGACCCGAAGCAGGTCACGATGTTCAACTTCCCGAGCCTGCTGCACGAGACGCCGCACATGTACCGGCAGGACACCGACGCGTACCTGTTCCACGCGGCGATCAAGTACGGCTGCACGGCGCGGGTGAACTTCACGATCGCCGACGTCGACTTCGACGACTCCGGCGTCACGGTCAGTTCGACCCGGGGCGAGCAGTTCCGCAGCCGGTACGTGGTGGACGCCAGCGGCTACCGCTCGCCGCTGGCCGAGAAGTTCGGGCTGCGCGAGGACCCCTGCCGGTACAAGCACCACTCGCGGGCCGTGTGGAACCACATGATCGACCTCAAGACCACCGACGAGGTGTTCCAGCGCACCGGCGCGGACAAGCCGCCGGTGCCGTTCTACGAGGGCACCGTCCACCACCTGTTCCCGCGCGGCTGGTCGTGGGTGATCGCGTTCAACAACCACAAGGACTCGAAGAACCCGCTGTGCAGCGTGGGCCTCACGATGGACCCGCGGATGTACCCGAAGACTCCCGGCATGTCGCCGGAGGAGGACTTCTGGAAGCACATGCAGCGGTTCCCGGGCATGGCGGCGCAGTTCGAGGGCGCCCGGCCGATGCGGGAGTGGGTGGGCACGGACCGGGTGCAGTACTCGTCCAAGACCACCGTCGGCGACCGCTGGGTGCTGCTGGCCCACGCCGCGGCGTTCATCGACCCGCTGTTCTCCCGTGGTCTGTCCAACACCTGCGAGGCGGTCAACGTGCTGGCCTGGCGGATCCTGCGGGCGGTGGGTGACGACGACTTCTCGGCCGACCGGTTCGAGGGGGTGAACACCCGCCAGCAGGCGCTGTTCGACGGCAACGACAAGCTGGTCAACGCCGCGTACGCCTCGTTCGAGCACTACTCGCTGTGGACGGCCGTGTTCCGGATCTGGGCGTGGGGCTCGAACGCCGGCACGTTCCGGGCCCACGAGGCGTACCGCCGGTGGCGCTCCACCGGCGACGAGCGGCATCTGAACGAGCTGGAAGAGGTGAAGAACCCGGGTCTGCACTGGTCCGACCACGAGGGCTACGGCGAGCTGTTCGAGGACATGGTCAAGCAGTGCGGTGACTTCGAGGCCGGCAAGATCACCGGCGACGAGGCGGCGGATGCCCTCTACGACCACCTCAACCGGGCGCCCTTCGTGCCGGACCACTGGGGCTGGAAGGACCGCCACCTGCGGTTCATCAACCCGACCCCGCTCAAGATCGGCCGGACGATGCTCTGGGCGGCGACCAAGGCGCCGCCGGACGTGCGGCGGCTGATGCTCGGCTTCCTGCGCGAGGCCGGCAAGGAGCAGCTCATGGGCCGGAAGATCTTCTAGGAGACCGGATGACCACCATCGAACCCGACGCCCCGGTGTCGTACGACGTCGTGATCCTGGGCAGCCATCTGGCGACCGGCCTGCTCGCCACGGTACTGGCCAAGCAGGACCTGCGGGTCCTGCTCGTCGGCTCGCCCGACGACACGGTGCTGCCGTCCGGCGACAGCACCGTGCCGTACACGACCGCTGTGCTGCACCTGCTGGCCGAGCGGTTCGACGTGCCGGAGATCGCCTCCTTCGCGCACTTCGAGGACCTGCCGGACGCGGTGCGCCGGACCAGCGGGATCAAGAAGAGCCTCGCCTTCCTGCACCACACGGCGGGCCGCCGGCACGACCCGGCGCACGCCGTGCAGTTTCACGTGCCGGGCGAGCACAGCGAGTGGCACCTCTACCGGCCGGTCGTCGACGGGTACGCCCGGGAACTGGCCGTGCGGTACGGCGCGTCGGTGCTGCCGGAACGGGCGTCCACCACCGAGGTCCGGCTGGCGCCGGAGGCCGTACACCTGACCTTCGGCTCCGGACAGACGGTGACCGCGCGGTTCGTGGTGGACGCCCGCGACCAGGAGTCGCCCCTGCGGGCGGCGACCGCCGAGGGTGATCCGAGACCGCTGTTGCTGCGGTCGAAGATGATGCACGCCCACCTGCGCGGCGTCCGGCCGTTCGAGGAGTGCAGCCGGCTCGCCGACTACCACCGGGCGACGACCTGGTCGCGGGGGACCGTGCACCACCTCTTCGACGGCGGCTGGATCCAGGTGGTGGACTTCCGCAACCACGACGACGCGGCCAGCGACCTGTGCAGCGTGACGGTGGGGCTGGACCACGACCGGTTCGACGACCTGCCGGCGGATCCGGACGCCGCGTTCCGGGCACTGGTCGCGCCCTTCCCGAGCCTGGCGGAGCAGTTCGCGTCCGCCACGGCAGAGGGCGGCTGGACCACCTCGCCCCACTGGCAGCGCCGGTCGGCGGTGACCCACGGGCCACGGTGGTTCGCCATGGAGCGGTCGGCCTGCCGTACCGACGAGTTCCTGTCCCGGGACGTGACGATGACGGCGGAGATGGTCCACGCGCTCGGGGCCGCGCTGCCGCGAGCGCTGCGCGACGAGCCGGCGACGGGCGTCGTGCTGGCCGAGGCGGCGGCCTTCCAGGACGCCCTGATCGAGTTCAACGACCAGATCCTGGCCGCTGCCCGCACGGCCGCCGGCAGCTTCGCGTTGTGGAACGCGTACAGCCGGGTCTGGCTGCTCTGGCAGATCCTGGGCCACCTGTCGTTGAAGCGGGCCACCAACGATGCCCTGGCCGCCGGGACGTGGGATCCGGTCGAGCGGTTCGCCGACGGCGGGCTGTGGTTCCGCACCCCGGACGGTCTGCGCCAGATGTTGGACTGGTTCTTCGAGGTGTTCGCCCGGGTCCGGGCCGGTGGGCTGCGGCAGTCCGAGGCGGCGGACATGATCTTCCGCGAGCTGCGCCGGGCGCGGTTCGTGCCGCCGCTGTACCGGTTCGGCGACCCGAACGCGCGGTACTACCACTTCACGATGCCCCGTCGGCTCCTCATGGTGGCCTGGGTCATGACGGTGGCGCCCGCGGACTTCAAGCGGCTGCTCACCAAGGACAACGTGACCGGCCGGCGGGATGACGCGCCGTCGCCGACCCGGGGGCGGGCGTCGGTCGACGACGGGCGGGCGGCGGCCCACGACGTCGAACGCGCGGACGGCTCGGCCGCCGACGCGCCCGGCGTCACTCAGCCAGGTCGGCGGTGAGGTAGTGCTGGATTGTGCGACCCATCATCCGGGCCAGATCGTCGCGGTCGTGCCGGGACAGCTCGGTGCCGTCGATCAGGTAGCGGCACAGGGCCAGGCCGATCACCTGGGACGCGGCGAGCGCCGCCCGCAGCTCGTGTCGGTCGGGGCTGACGCCCTCGGCCAACGTGCCGAAGAACGCCCGTACGAACTCGTCGCGCATCAGCTCGGCGATCTCCTCACTGGTCAGCGAGGCGGACAGCCGGGCCCGGTAGGAGATCGTCGTACGAGGGCTGTCCCAGTGGGTGAGCAGGGCCGTCGCGGTGGCCCGACCCAGCCGGCGACGGCTGCCGGCCAGCAGCTGTTCGGCCAGCTCAACGGGGTTGCCGTCGACCTGCACCGCGTGCCGCAGGAGCTGCTCCTTGGAGCCGTAGTAGTGCCGCACGAGCCGCGGGTCGACACCTACGCGCCGGGCGACGCTGCGGATGCTCACCCCGGTCAGGCCGCACTCGGAGATCTCCCGCCGGGTGACGTCGAGGATCGCCTGCCGGATGCCGCTGCCACCGTCGAATCCCTGCTGCGTCGTCAAGGCAACCTCTTACGAGTTCCCGTACGCCCGAGCGCACGGCCCGATCAAATGCCTGAGTCTAGACCTTTGAGGATATGTCAGTCCGGTCCGGGTTGCTCCTGCAAGCCGGTCATTCCGTCGCGCCGGTTCACCGCGCGGCCGAGGGGGCACCGTGGACTTCGCCTGGACGCCTGAACAGCGGGACGCTTACGACGAGGTGCGCGCGAGCGCCGAGCGGGCTTTCCCGCCCACCGCCGACGCCAGCCGGCTGCACGACCGCGAGGCCTGGCGGCGTCTCGGTCGGTTGGGGCTGCTCGGCCTCTGCATTCCCGCCGAGTACGGCGGCGGCGGGCTGGGCGCCCTGGACACCGCGTTGCGTGTCGAGGCGTTCGGTCGGGGGTGCGCGGACACCGGTCTGGTGTTCGCGGCCAGCGCGCACCAGTTCGCGTGCGCGGTGCCGATCGCCGGGTTCGGCACACCGGAGGTGAAGAAGGGCCTCCTACCGCGGATCTGCTCGGGCGAGGTGGTGGCCGGCAACGCGATGACCGAGGCGGGCGCGGGCTCCGACGTCTCGCGGCTCGCCGTCACCGCGACGGAGACGGCGGACGGCTACCTGCTCAACGGCGAGAAGACGTTCGTGACCAACGGACCGGTGGCCGACGTGCTGGTGACCTACGCGACCACCGATCCGGCGGCCGCCCATCTCGGTGTCACCGCGTTCGTGCTGGACCGGGACACCCCCGGCCTGACGGTCAGCGAGCCGTTCGACAAGATGGGCCTCGTGTCGGCGCCGGCCGGCCGGGTGTCCTTTCAGGACTGCCCCGTGCCGGCGCAGCGGGTGCTCGGCGAGCCGGGCCAGGGCGCCGCGATCTTCCAGCACTCGATGCGCTGGGAGCGGGCCTGCCTGTTCGCCGGATACGTCGGCCTGCTGGACCGCCTGGTGGAGCGCTGCGTCGAGCACGTGACCTCGCGCCGCCAGTTCGGCCGGCGCATCAGCGACTTCCAGGCGGTCGCGAACCGGATCGTCGAGATGAAGCTGCGGACGGAGTCGGCGCGGCTGCTGCTCTATCGCTGCTGCTGGGAGATGGACAACGGCGGCGGCTCGGAACTCAACGTGGCGTTGTCGAAGCTGGCCGTCTCGGAGGCGGCGGTCGCCGGGGCGCTCGACGCGGTGCGCCTGTTCGGTGGACTCGGATACCTGCGCGACACCGGGATCGAGACCATGCTGCGCGACGCCGTCCCCAGCACGATCTTCTCCGGCACGTCGGACGTCCAGCGTCTGCTCATCGCCCGCGAACTGGGCCTGTGAGGGCCGCGGCTTGACCAGGGAGGTGTCGACCGTGCGGGACGTGGACCAGTCCGACACGCCGGGTGGCGCGGGAATCCACGGCTACGTGGCCGAGTGGGCCCGGCGTACACCGGACGCGCCGGCGGTGATCGCGGACGACGGCCAGCTCACGTACGCGGAGCTGGCGACGGCCGCGCGGCGCCTGGCGGCGGGGCTGGCGCGCGCGGGGGTGTCCCCGGGCGACCGGGTGGTGCTGTGGTCCGACAAACGGGCTGACGCGGTGGCCGTCATGCAGGCGGCGCTGTCGTTGGGGGCGCCGTACGTTCCGGTGTCCGCGGCGAACCCGCCCGCCCGGGTGTGGCGCATCGCGGCCGACTGCGCGGCGACCGTCGTCGTGGCGGACGGTCCGGCCGCCGACCGGGTCGCCCGCGAAGGCGGTGTTCCGGACGGGCCACCGCTGGTGTCGCTGGACGAGTTGCAGCGGTTGGGGGCCGAGAGTGACCTGCCGCCGGTGCACCGACCGGCCCCGGACGAGCCCGCGTACATCCTCTACACCTCCGGGTCGACGGGCGCCCCGAAGGGCGTCAGCCTGAGCCACCGCAACGCGGCGGCGTTCGTCGAGTGGGCCGGTGACCTGCTCGCCGTGTCGCCACGGGACCGGCTGGCCAACCACGCCCCGTTCAACTTCGACCTGTCGGTCTTCGACCTCTACGCGGCGTTCCGCGCGGGCGCGTCGGTGCACCTGGTCCCGGCCGAGCTGGCCTACGCGCCGGTGCAGTTGGCGCGGTTCGTGCGCGACGAGGGCGTCACCATCTGGTATTCCGTGCCGTCCGCGCTGACCCTGATGATCCGGGACGGCGGGTTGCTGGACGGCCCGCCGCCGCCGGCCCTGCGGGCCTGCGTCTTCGCCGGTGAGGTGATGCCGATCCGGTACGTGCACGAACTCCGTGCCGCCTGGCCGGGCGTGCGGCTGCTCAACTGGTACGGGCCCACCGAGACCAACGTCTGCGCGTCGTACGAGGTGACCGACGCCGACGAGGGGCGCGACCGCCCGCTGCCGATCGGCCGACCGGCCAGCGGCGCGGTGTTGACCCTGGTCCCGCCGAGCCTCGACGGCGCAGGTGCCGCTGGTGGCGGCGACTGCCCGGAGGGCGAGATCGTGGCGGACGGGCCCACGGTGATGCTCGGCTACTGGGGGCGGGAGCCGCAGCGTGGACCGTACCGAACGGGTGATCTCGGGCGGATGTCGTCCGACGGCACGCTGGAATACCTGGGCCGCCGCGACGACATGGCCAAGGTGCGCGGCAACCGGGTGGAGCCCGGCGAGATCGAGGCCGTCCTCGCCGCGCATCCGGACGTCGCGGCGGCCGCGGTGGTCGTCGCCGGCGCCGGGCTCGCCGCGCGGCTGCACGCGGTCGTGGTGCCGGCGGGCGACCGCCGGCCCGGCCTGCTGGAGATCAAGCGCTGGTGCGCCGGACAGCTGCCGACCTACATGATCGTCGACTCCGTCCAGGCGGCCACGAGCCTACCGCTCACCCCGAACGGAAAGACCGATCGAGCCGCGCTGCTGGCGGCGATCGAAGGAGGTGGACCATTACTGGCACCGAACTAGTCAACGTGGAGCCGAGTGCGTTCCTGGCGATCATGGGCTCGCTGGCCAGCGGCGTCAGCGTGGTGACCGCGATCGACGCGTCCGGTCGGCCGCACGGCCTGACCTCGTCGTCGGTCTGCAGCGTCTCCAAGGACCCGCCACTGCTGCTGTTCTGCGTGCGGCAGGTGAGTTCGACCCTGGACGCCATCCGGGAGACCGGCGGATTCGCCGTCAACTTCCTCGACGCCGACGGCCACGAGGTCTCCGAACTGTTCGCCAGCTACAGCAGCGACAAGTTCGCCAATGTGGCCTGGCGTCCCGGCGACGTGGCCGGCATGCCACGGCTGGAACCGACCGTCGCCTTCACCGAGTGCGCGCTGCATGACGTGATCACCGCTGGTGATCACGCCATCGTGCTCGGCCGTCTCGTCGGTGGGGCGACGGCGCCGGACCGATTCCCGCTGGGGTATTGGCGCGGGACATATGTCCGGGTCTCTCGCCCCCATTACCGACGAGAGGAGCGCAACGGGCAGCGTCCCAGCGATCCTTCCCAGTCAATCCATCTCGAGTAGGGAAACAGAGTGGACAAGAACCAACCAGCGACCCACAGCGCCGCATGGACATGGGTCGCGGCCCTGGTCGCGGTGTTCATGGTCGCAATCGACACCCTCGTCGTCACGACGACGCTACCGGTCATCCGTACCGAGCTCGGCGCGAGCCTTGAAGATCTTGAATGGATCGTCAACGCGTACACGCTCACCTTCGCCGTCTTTCTGTTGACCGGCGCGGCGCTCGGTGACCGCTTCGGCCGGCGCAAGGTCTTCACCATCGCGCTGCTGGTCTTCACCATTGCGTCCGGGCTGGCGGGCCTCGCCGACAACATCGAGTTCCTGATCGCCGCACGCGCGGTGCAGGGCCTGGGCGCGGCGGTCGTTCTCCCGCTGACCCTCACGCTGTTGGCCAGTGTGGTGCCGGCACGTCAGCGCGGCCACGCGTTCGGGTTGTGGGGCGCGATGGTGGGTCTCGGTATCGCCCTCGGGCCGGTCATCGGCGGCGCGGTGACCGAAGCCTGGTCCTGGCAGTGGATCTTCTGGGTCAACGTGCCCATCGGTCTGCTGCTGCTGCCGGTGATGACGCGGGTTCGCGAGAGCCGTGGCGGCTACGGTCGCCTGGACCCGGTGGGCGTCGTCCTGGTCACCGCCGGCATGCTCGGCATCGTGTCCAGCCTCGTGCGGGGCAACAGCGCCGGCTGGGACAGCCCCTCCATCCTGGCGGGGTTCATCGTCGGCGGTCTCCTCGTGCTCGTGTTCATCTTCTGGCAGTCGCGGGCAAGCACGCCGATGGTGCCGCTGTCGTTGTTCCGCAGCCGCGGCTTCAGTCTCACCATGGTGGCGACCATCATCATGCCGTTCGGCGTCTTCGGCGCCGTCTTCCTCGGCACCCAGTACCTGCAGAGCGTCCTCGGCTACTCGCCACTGGAGGCTGGCGTTCGCACGCTGCCGTGGACGGCCATGCCGATGATCGCGGCACCGATCTCGGGCATCCTGACCGACAAGATCGGCGGTAAGCCGCTGGTGATCCTGGGCCTGACGATGCAGGCCATCGGCGTGGGCTGGATCGGCTCGGTCGTCGGCGACCTGACGTACTCGAAGCTGGTGGTGCCGTTCGTCATCACCGGGCTCGGCCTGGGCATCTTCCTCGCGCCGATCGGCCGCCTGGCCTTCGGGTTCGCGCCCGCCGAGCTGGAGGGCGTGGCGTCCGGTGTGTCCAACGCGATCCGCCAGACCGGCACCGTGATGGGCGTGTCGGTGGGTGGCGCGATCCTCGGCGCGAACGGCGGCTACGAGTCCGTGACCACGTTCGTCAACGGCCTGGAGGAGGCCCACCTGGTGGCCGCCTGTGCGCTTGCCGCGGGCGCGGTCATCGCGCTGTTCATTCCGCACCTGCGCACCCAGGGTCACGGCCACGCGGTCGAGGAGGACGAGGAGGAGGTCCTCGCGGCGGGCGCCCCGACCTGAGCGGTCCACGGGAATCGAGGCCCCGGCCCTGCGGTCGGGGCCTCGATCGCGCCAGGGGGGCTTGGCGCGATCGAATCCATCGATGGTGAGGTGGCTGACCACCGGTAGCTCGTGTCGCAATGTCGGCAGGCGCGATGGTGGGAGCTGGTTGCGTCGCGGAGGCGGCGGGCGCCGGCTCGACGTGCCCGGTCCGGGACGTCACGGCGCGGACCGCAGGGTCGTGGCGGGCTACATCGGCATTGGCGCACGTCAACCGGGTTGGCCGGTGGCGGGCGATTGCCGTGCTCGCATTCGTGTGCGACATCTCTGCCCGGCGCCTGATGCCCGATGAGACCTATTCGGGCCGTAACGGTCTGCAACCCGACCGGTGCCGCGTGATCGCCCACCCATTTAGGGGGGGACAGCGCGGCCGTCGGCAGGATAACATCCATCGATGAACTGGCGGTACGCTAATGGGGGATGGGGCCACCAGGGATATGAAGTCATCAGCACTGGCGGTTACGGATGTCCAGGTACTCTTCTACGAGCCAGAAGGGCTTTTATTGACAGCGGGACTATTGCCGGCGGACGTAGGCGGGCACGAGTTCCGCGTAATGTTTCAATTAAGTTACCTGGGCACTGGTGAGATTACGGCGCACGTCGGCTTCCAACAGTGCGACGGCACCGACAAGACGGCTCCCGAGTTCGTCACGGTGGAATTGCTGGGAGCGGCACGACACCGTATGCCCATTATCTGGACGGCCTCGGCATCGGTGCGCGCGGAGCAGGTGAACTGCCGGCTCGTCATCTGGGGGGAACCCGCCGGCGAGGACCTGTTGCGGGGGGAGTTGATCGCCGAGGTCTCCGGGCGGCTGCCGGTGTTGACGGCCAGTTGCCAGGCATCGGTGACGCAGGCGGAACTGCCCACCCGGCAGCGGGTCGCCTAGCGGGCTGGCTGCCCTCCGTCGTGGGCGGAGGGCAGCCAGCCCTCGGGGGTAGGCGACATGGCAGTCCCTTCGCGGGTCAGCGGCTCGTCAGATCGGCCGCACGGCTGGTGAGGCGGGCTATCGGATCACGCCTGCGGTGAGCTGGCCCCCTGCTGCCACGGCCGTAGGCGGGGAATCCACGCCGGGACCGCGGCGCGGTACGTGTCGTACGCGGCGCCGTATCGTCGGCGCAGACCGGGTTCCTCGTAGAACCGCACGAACGCGGCCTGGATGAGGGCGATGGCCAACCCGTACCACAGGAGCGAGGCCTGGCCGAAGATCAGTGCCTGGCCGAGGATGGCCGTCACCACCGCGACGTACATCGGGTTGCGGACGTACCGGTAGGGGCCGCCGATCACCAGGTGTTCGGTCGGCGCCACCGGGGCCGGAGTGCCCAGACCCTCCACGACGAAGCGCACGAACGACTGTAGGAGAAACGCCACCGCGGCGACCAGCATCAGCGCGCCGAGGACTCGAACCGGCTGGTAGTAGGCGAACGGTGTTTCCACCTCCCAGTCGGAAATCCACCATGGACCGAAGCCGGCGACCACACCCGGCGCGGCGCAAAAGAAGACAAGACTTCCGACGACGGCCCGTGTTCGTAGCACTGCGCCATGCTACGGCGCGTGCGGGGCACCATGTCAAGGCATCGTTACGTACTGTTGTCGTTGCCTGTCCGCAGAACCTCCGTATTTCCGCACGTAGGAAGGCGATACTATGGCGTTTGCCCCCATACGATGAATAGGGCATGCGATGAACTGGGAAAGGTGAACTTGTGGGCGCGGAGGTGTCCCCGAACGGTGCTCCACGACGGCGGACGGGGCGACGTGTCGGGCCGACGGTGAGCCATCAGCTCATCCTCGAGATCGCTCGTGGCCAGTTCGCGGAGCGGGGCTACGAGGGCACCACGGTCCGCACCATCGCCCAGGAGGCGGGCGTCGACAGCGCGCTGGTGCACCACTTCTTCCTCACCAAGGAAGGCCTGTTCGAGGCGGCGGTGCGTGGCGCCCTGCAGCCGCCGGATCTGGTGGAGCGGGCGATGAAGGGCCCTCGTGGCCAGGTCGGCCGACGTGCTGTCGAGCTGTTCTTCAGTCACTGGGACGAGCCCGACACGGCGGCGCGACTCGGCGGCATCCTCCGGTCGATGACGGCCAACGACATGGCGGCGGACGCCGTCCGTAACTTCCTCGGCGACCAGGTGATCCTCCCGCTGGCCCGGGCCCTGGGCCACTCCCAGCCGGAGCTGCGCGCCGCCATGGTCGGCTCGCACCTGATCGGTCTCGCCACCACCCGGTACGTCTTCCGCGTCCCGGCGATCGCCGAGCTCAGCGCCGCCGCTCTGGCCGCGGGCACGGGCAAGGCCATCCAGACCTACCTCACGGGCGTCCTGGCCTGATCGGTCCGCCCTCGGTGGGCGGGCTCCACCGTCGTCGCTCCAGTGGCCGACGTCGATCCCTGCGCGGCATCCCCCTTGACGAACCCGCGTGGGCTTCTAGAATTCATCGAACAGGGATGTCATCAGAGGGGGAAGCGCCGGTGGGTTTCCCGGCCTCCCGGGTGACGCCCCACGGGGGAGACCACGTCCGGCGACCTGGGAGGGGTTTGTGCCGACAGACCAACGCGACGAGATACTCGGCCAACTGATGGTGTACGTGCGCCACGAGCTGATTGGCGACCAGGACGAGGCGGTCACCGGGGTTGACCTGCGCCCCGACTCGCCACTGCTGGAGTGGGGCGTTCTGAACTCACTGAACACAGCTCGGCTCATCGCGTTCGTCCGGGCGGAGCTCGACGTCGACGTGCCGCCTTCGCACATCACGGGACGGCACTTCCGGAGTCTCGACACCATCACCGATCTGATCCTGTCGTTGCCCCGCGCCTGACAGGCCTGCCGAGGAGGCGCCATGAACACCAAGCCAGCAGAGTGGGACATCGGCATCATCGGAGGCGGACCCGCCGGGTCCACGGCCGCCGCCTACCTGGCCAAGGCGGGGCTGTCCGTCGTGGTCTTCGAGAGCGCCCACTTCCCCCGCGAGCACGTGGGCGAGTCGTTGGTCCCGGCCACCACGCCGGTGCTGTTGGAGACCGGGGCGATGGCAGCCGTCGAGGCGGCCGGCTTCCCGCGCAAGTTCGGCGCGGCGTGGACGTCGGCCGAGTCGCGGCCGGTGAGCCACATGGGCTTCTCCAACCTCACCCACGACTTCCGGCTCGCCGAGGTCATGTTCAACGAGCGGGATCAGGCCGGCGTCGACCGCGATTACACGTTCCACGTCGACCGGGGCAAGTTCGACCAGATCCTGCTGGAGAACGCGGCGAGTCTCGGCGCGGAGGTCCACCACGGCGTGCGGGTCAACCGCGTCGACTTCGAGGGCGAACACCCCGTGCTGCACACCCGGTCCGCGGACGGGCAACGCGAGGTGCCGGTGCGCATGGTGATCGACGCCAGTGGCCGGAACACCACGTTGGGCAGCCAGCTCAAGGTGAAGGTGGCCGACTCGGTCTTCAACCAGTACGCGATCCACACCTGGTTCGACGGCTTCGATCGACAGGCGCTCTCGGCCGAGCAGGCGAAGTCGGACTTCATCTTCATCCACTTCCTGCCGCTGACCGACAGCTGGGTGTGGCAGATCCCCATCACCGAGACGGTCACGTCGATCGGCGTCGTCACCCAGAAGAGCCGGTTCGCCGAGGCGGCCCGGGAGGATCTCGAAGGGTTCTTCTGGGAGTGCGTGGGCAGCCGGCCCGAGCTGGAGGCGGCCCTGCGCAGCTCGAAGCAGGTGCGGCCGTTCAAGGCCGAGGGCGACTACAGCTACGCGATGAAGCAGATCTGCGGCGACAACTTCGTCATGATCGGGGACGCCGCCCGCTTCGTGGATCCCATCTTCTCCACCGGCGTCAGCATCGCGCTCAACAGCGCTCGGCTGGCCTGTAACGACATCATCGCCGCCGCCGAGGCGGGCGACTTCAAGCGCGAGCGGTTCGCCACCTACGAGATGCTGCTGCGGCGCGGCGTCCGCAACTGGTACGAGTTCATCTCGGCCTACTACCGGCTCAACATCCTGTTCACCGCGTTCGTCCAGGACCCGCGGTATCGCCTCGACGTGCTGAAGATGTTGCAGGGCAACATGTACGACGAGGCCGAGCCCAAGGCGCTCGTCGAGATGCGGAACGTCATCCGGGCCGTTGAGCAGGACCCCGAACACCTCTGGCATCCGTATCTCGGTGAGCTGTCCGCTCCGACGGCGGCTCCCATCTTCTGACCACAAGGGGGCCGTGCGGCCCCGGTAGGGGGGACATCAGTGAGCGTGGGCAGCAGTGTGTTCAGCGACCTGGCTGTGCACCACGTCGAATTCCATGTGACCGACGCGGTCTGGGCCGCACGCGAGCTCGCCGCACAGTACGGCTTCGCCGTCGTCGGTTCGCGCCGCGACGAGGACCACGTGTCGGTGGCACTGCGGCAGGGTTCGACGGTTCTCGTGGTCACCGAGGGGCTCACCGACGCGCACCCGGCCAGCCTGTACGTGCAGCAGCACGGCGACGGCGTGGCCGACCTGGCGATGCGTACCGCGGACGCGGCGGCGGCGTTCGAGGTCGCGGTGTCCCGCGGCGCGGGGGGGGGGGGGGGGGGGCGGCCCGCCCCGGGGGGGGGGGGGGGGGGCCCGGGGGGGGGGGCGGGGGGGGGGGGCCCCCACACACAGAACAACCCCCGGCGGCGGGCGGAGG
>NZ_JBFAOC010000012.1:135364-164164 GCF_040675055.1 Micromonospora sp. NPDC049662 | reverse complement strand
CGGGGCGCGGGGCGCGGGGCGCGGGCGGGCGGGGCGCGGGCGGGCGGGGGGTTAGCGGAGGGGGGTGTGGGTGGGGTCTACTGGTTCGGCCGGGGGTGGGGGTGGGGTGCCGTCGCCGAAGGGGCGGCCGCCCAGGGCGTCCCGGCCGTGCGGGGTGAGCCAGTTCGACAGGTCGGGGCCGAGCGGAACGATCCCCGTCGGGTTGATGTCGCGGTGCACCTGGTAGTAGTGCCGCTTGATGTGGTCGAAGTCGATGGTGTCGCCGAACCCGGGGGTCTGGAACAGATCCCGGGCGTACGCCCACAGCACCGGCATCTCGCTCAGCTTCTGCCGGTTGCACTTGAAGTGTCCGTGGTAGACGGGGTCGAAACGGGCCAGCGTGGTGAACAGCCGCACGTCGGCCTCGGTGATGGTGTCGCCGACCAGGTACCGCTGATTGGTCAGCCGCTCGGTCAACCAGTCCAGCCGGTCGAACAGCCGGTGGTACGCCTTGTCGTACGCCTCCTGGCTGCCGGCGAACCCGCACCGGTACACGCCGTTGTTGACGTCGCGGAACACCACGTCGTTGACCTCGTCGATCTGCTGGCGTAGGTGTTCGGGGTAGAGCTGCGGGGCGCCCTCGCGGTGGTACGGCTTCCACTCGGTGGACAGGTCCAGGCTCATCTGCGCGTAGTCGTTGGTCACCACCTGCCCGGTGGGCACGTCCACCATCGCCGGCACGGTGATGCCCCGCTCGTAGTCGGGGAAGCGCGCGAAGAACGCCTCCTGGAGGCGCTCGATGCCGAGCACCGGGTCGCGCCCACCCGGATCGAGGTCGAAGGTCCAGCTCCGGGCGTCGTGCGTCGGGCCGGCGATCGCCATCGAGATGGCGTCCTCCAGGCCGAGCAGCCGCCGCACGATGACGAGGCGGTTGGCCCACGGGCAGGCTCGGCTGACCGCCAGCCGGTACCGGCCGGGCTCCACCGGGTAACCGTCCCGCCCGTCCGCGGTGATCCGCGTGGCGATGTACCGCTGATCCCGGGTGAACTCGCCACCCGGCTCGACGTACTTCCCGCCTGTCTGCGCCACGTCGTCCGCCCTCCGGCTCCGGTTGCCCTCACTGCCCATCCTCGCCGAAATCCGGGCCCTCGGCGCGGTACGGGCCAACCTCGGCTGCTCCCGGCGCTGGGCCGCATCTTTTCTGGCTACCCTGCCGTCATGACGGATGTGGAGACGGCGGCCCGGCGGCTCATCGCCGACGTGTGGAACGCGCGTCGGGAGGAGTCGGTGTACGAGCTGATCGCCGGGGAGTGTCCGGGGCTGGGCGGGACGGGGCCGGATGCGACGCTGGCCTGGCACCGCGAGCGCCGGGAGGCCTTCCCGGACCTCCGCTACAAGATCGTCGACGTGGTCGCCGCGGGTGGGCGGGTGGCCGTGCACTGGCGGGCGGCGGGCACCCACGCCGGGCAGTTCGGGCCGGTGCCGCCGACCGGGCAGGTGGTCAGCTACTCGGGGGCGACGTTCCTGCGCTTCGACGCCGCTGGCCGGATCATCGACGTGTGGAGCTGCAACGAGCTGCTCCAGCTCCTTCAGCAGCTCGGCGTCGAGATGGTGCCGCCGGCCGGCGGCCTCAGCGGCTCCGCGGCGTGATCCGGCTGATCGGCAGGTTGATCGGGAACGGCTCGCCGGTGTCGACGAACTTCGTCCACCGCCCGGTCTCGGCGTAGACCTCGTTCACCGCGTCGATCCGGTACGTCACGACCTCCAGGTCGCCGTCCAGGGTCTCGATCCGCCAGTAGTAGGGGATGCCGGCCTGGGCGTACAGCGCCGGCTTGAGTACCCGGTCGATCGAACGGGTACTCGGCGAGACGATCTCGATGGCGACGACCACCTCGTGCGGCTCGTACCTCGACGGCTCGCGAGCTGCCGCGGCGGCCGTGGTGATCAGCACGTCGGGGATGAAGGAGCGGGTGCGGTTGATCCGTACCTCGACCGCCTGGGTCACGTCGTAGCCGTCGGGACAGTCCTCGTCGAGCGCGGCCATCAGCCGGCCGGCGATGCTCTGGTGGGTACGGGTGGGGGAGGGGGACATCAGCAGTACTCCATCGAGCAGTTCCCGGCGACGGCCATCCTCGGGCTGCGCGTCCAGATCGTCAGTCGTCCACTCGCTCTCGGGCGGGTGGTCGCTCTGCAGCGCGGCGGTCATGGCGGGTCCTTCCAGGTGCGGTCGTTCTCCCCGCGACCACGGTACCGCCTCGGACCTGTGGGTGGTGGTCGCGCGCGCCGGGGCCACAGGGCAGGATGGTCCACATGACCGATTCCAGCGAGCGCGGCGATCCGGCCGCCGGCGCCAGCGAGCGCGGCCTGCCCGGCGCCGGTCTGGTGAAGGGGCTGGCGGTCACCCTCAAGACGATGACCAGCCGCTCGACCACCCAGCAGTACCCGGACGTCACCCCCGAGCTGCCGCCGCGCTCGCGTGGCGTGATCGCGCTGTCCGAGGAGAACTGCACGGTCTGCATGCTCTGCGCCCGCGAGTGCCCGGACTGGTGCATCTACATCGACTCGCACAAGGAGGAGGTGGCGGTGCCGGGCGCCGCCCGTCCCCGCCAGCGCAACGTGCTCGACCGGTTCGACATCGACTTCTCGCTCTGCATGTACTGCGGCATCTGCATCGAGGTCTGCCCGTTCGACGCGCTCTACTGGTCGCCGGAGTTCGAGTACGCCGAGTACGACATCAAGGACCTGCTGCACGACAAGGACCACCTGGGCCAGTGGATGGCGACGGTGCCGCCGCCGCCCGCGCACGACCCGAACGGCGAGCCGGCCAAGGAGGAGACCGCCGCCGCCCGCAAGGCCGCGCGGTCGATCCCACCGGCGGTACGCCCCGGCGATGAGGGCCCGGCGTCGTGACCGCCCGAGCTGCGGGGGCGGCCCGGTGACCGGCGCGGATCTGCTGCTGCTCGCGCTGGGCGCGGTGGCGGTCGGCGCCGGTGTGCTGGTGGTGACCACCAGGCACCTGGTCCGAGCGGGGCTCTACCTGGTGGTGTGTCTGGGCGCGCTGGCCGGCGACTATCTGGTGCTCGGCGCGGAGTTGGTCGCCTGGGTCCAGGTGCTGATCTACGTGGGCGCGGTGGTGGTGCTGCTGCTGTTCGCGGTGATGCTGACGCGGGCCCCGATCGGGGCGTCCGACGACCTGGACCGGCCCGGCTGGCCCGCCGCGCTGATCGGTGGTGGCGCCGGGCTGGGGCTGAGCGTGCTGTTGGTCGACGCGTACCGGTGGAGCGCCGTCGCGCTGCCCGGCGCGGGTACGGCGGAGCGGCTGGGGGAGCAGATCTTCTCCTCCTGGGTGCTGCCGTTCGAGGTGCTCTCCGTCCTGTTGCTGTCCGCCCTGGTCGGCGCGGTGGTGCTGTCCCGGCCCGACATCGGCCGCCGTACCGGGGACGAGCCCGCGCCGGCAGCGGAACTGGCCTCCGGGGGGCGTCGGTGAGGCCGGTCATCCCGTACGTCACCGCCGCGCTGCTGTTCGGCCTCGGCGTGTACGGCGTGCTGCGTCGACGCAACGCCGTGCTGGTGCTCATGTCGGTCGAGTTGATGCTCAACGCGGTGAACCTGATCCTGGTCACCGCGGACACCACGGTCCGCGCGGTCCTGCCGCACTCCGGGCAGGTGTTCGCGCTGTTCGTCATCGTGCTCGCCGCCGCCGAGATCGGGGTGGGGTTGGCGATCGTGCTCCAGCTCTACCGCCTGCGGTCCACGGTGGCGGTGGACGACGTGGCGTTGACCGAACCGGCCGGGGCCGTCGGGCGGGACGCGGAGGCGACCCGGTGACCGGGCTGCTGGGGGCGGCGCTGCCCGCCGTACCGCTGCTCGCCGGTCTGGCCGGTCTGCTGCTGCCGCCGGCCCCACGGCATCCCGGGGGCGCGGTCGGCGGTGGCCGGGCCCGAACGGCGGCCGTGACGATCGGGGTGGCCGGGGCCGCCGGCGCGCTGGCGCTGGCCGTGGCCCTGTTGGTGACTGTCGACGGTCCGACGGAGACGTCGACGACGTGGGTCGACTTCGGCGGGTTGGCGGTGACCCTGGGGGTACGCCTGGACGGCGCCGCCGCGCTGGTCGCGGTGGCGGTCGCCGCGGTGGCCCTGGCCGTGCAGGTCTATTCGATCGGCTACCTGCGGCGCGGTCCCCACGACGACGTCGACGTCGACCACCGCTATCCGCCGTACGCCGCCCAGATCAGTCTCTTCACGGGGGCGATGCTGCTGGTGGTGGTCGCCGGTGACCTGATCATGCTGCTGGTGGGGTGGGAGGTGATGGGCCTCTGCTCGTACCTGCTCATCGCCCACGACCGCCGGCTCGCGGGCGCGCCGGCCGCCGCCGTGAAGGCGTTCCTGGTGACCCGGGTCGGTGACGTCGGCTTCCTGCTCGGCATCGCGTTGCTCGGGGTGTCGACGGGCAGTTTCCGGATCGCCGACGTGCTCGCGCACGATCATTCCGGCGCGACCCTGACCGCCGCCGGTCTGCTGCTGCTCGCCGGTGTGGCCGGTAAGAGCGCGCAGTTCCCGCTGCACACCTGGCTGCCGGACGCCATGGCCGGCCCGACGCCGATCTCCGCGCTGATCCACGCCGCGACGATGGTCGCCGCCGGGGTGTACGCGGTGACCCGGCTCTACCCGCTGTTCACGGCCGCTCCGGTGACGTTGACGGTGCTCGGGGTGCTCGCCGCGATCACCCTGCTGCTCGGGGCGCTCGCCGCCACCGCGCAGGACGACATCAAGCGGGTGCTGGCCTGGTCGACCGTCTCCCAACTGGGTTACATGACCGGCGCGCTGGCCGTCGGCTCGCCGTCGGCGGCGCTGTTCCACCTGCTCACCCACGCCGCGTTCAAGGCGCTGTTGTTCCTCGCCGCCGGTGCGGTGATCCACGCGGTGGGCACCACGCTGATGTCGGAGATGGGCGGGCTGCGCCGGGCAATGCCGGTGACGTTCTGGTGCACGGTGATCGGCCTCGGCGCGCTGGCCGGGGTGCCTCCGCTGGCCGGCTTCTGGAGCAAGGACGGCGTGCTGACGGTCGCCGAGTCGGCCGCGCTGGAAGGTACCGGCCCCGCGCCGTCGTGGGTGGGCTGGCTGGTCTGGCTGGCTGGGCTGCTCGGTGTGGCGATCACCGCCTGGTACGCCGGGCGACTGCTGCTACGGACCTTCTTCGGCGAGCCCCGGCTGCCGCTGGTGCACCCGCACGACCCGCCGGCGGTGTTGCGCTGGCCGGTGCTGCTGCTGGCCGTGCCGGCCGCGCTGCTGGGCCTGGCCGGGTTCGTCGGCGCGTTCGCCGACCGGCTGCGGTTCGCCACCGTGCCGGTCGCGGGCGCGGAGGACGGCCTGGTCCACGTGGGTCCGGGGCTGCTGCTGCCGCTGGCGCTGCTGCTGGTGGGGGCGGGGCTGGTGTGGGCGCGCTGGCGTCGGGACGAGGCCGCCGATCCGGCGACCGCGCTGGGTCCGCTGCGGCCGGTCTTCGCCCGCGCGTTTCGGCTCGACGACGTTCAGCACACCCTTGTCGTACGCCCCGTCCGGGCGCTGGCCCGCCTCGCGCGTACCGGCGACGAGGTGGTGGTGGACGGGGTCGTGGAGGGCAGCGGCCGGGCCGCCACGGGCCTGGGGGCCGGGCTGGCCGCGTTGCACCGGGCGGCGCTGCCCCGGGCCGCCGCCGGTGTGCTGGCCGGCGCGCTGCTGATCGGCCTGGCGGCGGCCGTGCTGGAGGCGGTCCGGTGAGCGCGAGGAGTGAGCCGGTTTTGCGAGCCCCGCAGTCGCGAACAGAGGCGGTCCGATGACGTTCGGACAGGTGCTGCTCGTCGCCGTGCTGGTGGTGCCGGCGCTCGGCGCGGTCGCGGTGGCGGCGACACCCCGGGACCGGGTGGCGCGGATCGTCGGTACGGTCGCGGCGGCGCTGACCCTGCTGGCCGCCGTGGCGTTGGTGTCCGGTGGACGGGGCTGGTTCGCCTGGTCGGCCGGCACGCCGGCGGTGCGCCCCTGGCACGACGTGGACCTGCCCTGGGCGTCCGGCCTGGATCTGCGTTTCCATCTCGGCGTCGACGGCATCTCCTGGCCTCTGGTGGTGCTGACGGCGCTGCTCACGCTGCTCTGCTGCGCGTACTCGCTGTGGCGGGTGCCCGAGGGCGGCAGCGGCCGGGTGTTGGTGGCGCTGCTGCTGGTCGTCGAGGTGGGCATCCTCGGCACGTTCCTCGCGCTGGATCTGGTGCTGTTCTTCCTGTTCTTCGAGGTCGTCCTGCTGCCGATGTACGCGATCATCGCCGGCTGGGGCGGCGTCGACCGGCGTCGGGCGGCCCGCAAGTTCGTGCTGTACACCCTCGTCGGCTCGGTGCTGCTGCTGGTCGGCGTGTACGTCGTGGTCGCCGCCGCGGGTACCGCCGACATCGTGGCCCTGACCGGCGGGGCCGGGCTGTCCCGGAGCACCCAGCTGGCCGCGTTCACGCTGTTCGCGCTCGCGTTCGCGGTGAAGAGTCCCCTCTGGCCGCTGCACTCCTGGCTGCCCGACGCGCACACGCAGGCCCCGACGGTGGGCAGCGTGGTGCTGGCGGGGGTGCTGCTCAAGATGGGCACGTACGGGCTGATCCGGGTCGCGGTGGGGGTGGCCCCGGAGGGCGCCCGCTGGGCCGCCCCGGTGCTCGGGGTGCTGGCGGTCGCCGCGATCCTGGTCGGCTCGCTGGTCTGCCTGGCCCAGGTCGAGGTGAAGCGGCTCATCGCGTACTCCAGCGTGGGGCACATGGGCTTCGTCCTGCTGGGCGTCGCCACGCTGACCGCCACCGGCGTCCAGGCGGCCCTGATCGGCAACGTGGCCCACGGGGTGCTCACCGGCCTGCTGTTCTTCCTGGCCGGGGCCGTGAAGGACCGCACCGGCACGGGTGCGCTCGCCGAGCTGTCCGGGCTGCGGGAGACCGCGCCCCGCCTCGCCGGTCTGCTGGCGTTCGCGGCCGTCGCGTCGCTGGGCCTGCCCGGGCTGGCCGGCTTCTGGGGGGAGGCGTTCGCGGTGGTCGCGGCGATTCAGGTGGGCGGCCCGCTGTGGCTGACCCTCGGGGTGCTCGCGGCGGTCGGTGGCGCGCTCACGGCCGCGTACTTCCTGCGGTTGTTGCGCCAGGTCACCCACGGCCGGCCGAGCCCCGCGGTGGGCGGCGTCGGCGCGGGTCTGGCCGGCGCGGAGTTGACCGCGTGGGCGCCGCTGGTGCTGCTCGCGTTGGCGATCGGTCTGGTTCCGGCGCTGGTCCTCGGCGTCGCCGAGGCGCCCGTCGACGCCCTCATCGAGGTGATCCACAGGTGAGCACGAGAAGCGCGCCGCGACCGGAGGCGGCCCGATGAGCGTCGTGCAGAGCGTGGACAGCGTCGCGTTGCTCCCGGCGTACCTGGCCGCCGGCACCGCCGTACTCGTGTTGGTGGTCGACCTCGTGCTGGCGCGGCCCCGCGCCACGGTCGCGGTGGCCGCGCTCGGGGCGCTCGGCACGGCCGTCTTCTCGGCGCTGGTGGGCGCGGGCGGCGAGCGGCGGACGTTCTGTGTCGGCGCGGACTGCTCGTGGGTCTTCGGTGGCCGGGCGGCCCTGGTCGGCGCGGTGGTGGCGTTGCTCACCCTGGGCGTGCTCGGGCTGTCCGTGCCGGCGCTGCGGGACGGTCGGTCACCGGTGGGGGAGTACGCCTTCCTGCTCGCCTGTTCGATGACCGGCGGCGTGGTGCTCGGCGCGGCCGGCGACCTGATCACCCTGATCGTGGCGTTGGAGACGCTGACCCTGCCGCTGTACGTGCTGGTGGGCCTGCGCCGGGGCAGCCTGGCCAGCGCCGAGGCGGCGGTGACGTTCTTCGTGGTCAGCGTGGTCGCCACCACGCTGACGCTGCTCGGCGCGGCGTTGCTGTACGCGGTGACCGGCGGGCTGCACCTCGATCGGGTGGGCGCGCTGCTGGCCGAGCGGCCGGAGTTGCGCGACCTGCCGCTGACCACCGCCGCCGTGACGCTGCTGCTGCTCGGGCTGGCCTTCAAGGTGGCGGCGGTGCCGTTCCACGCCTGGGCGCCGGCCACCTACGACGGCGCTCCGCTGCCGGTGGCCGCGTACCTGTCAACGGCGTCGAAGCTGGGCGGCCTGGTGGCGGTGCTGGCCGTGGTGCAGCGGGCGCTGCCGGCGGACCGGACCGGACCGGTGCTGGCCCTGTTGGCGGTGCTCACGATGACCGTCGGCAATCTGGTGGCGCTGCGTCAGCGGCGTACCGTCCGGCTGCTCGCCTGGTCGTCGGTCGCGCAGGCCGGATACATCCTCGCCCCGCTGGGCGCGCTTGCGTTGGCCGCCGGCCGCACGGGCGAGGCGCGGTCGGCCGCGTACGCCGCCGCCGTGGCGTACGCCGTGTTCTTCGTGGTGCTGGAGTTGGCGGCGTTCGCCGGGGTGACGGCGCTGCGCCCGGCGGGGGCGGACGGCGGCACGCTTGACGACCTGCGCGGGGCCGCGCGCCGGCACCCGTGGCGCGGCGCGGCCCTCGGCCTCGCGCTGGTGGGTCTCGCGGGACTGCCACCGGGCCTGGCCGGGTTGTTCGCGAAGGTGACGGTGGTCCGGTCGCTGCTGGACGGCGGCGCGGCCTGGTTGGCGCTGGTGGTGGCGCTGAACGCGGTACTCGGGCTCGCCTACTACCTGCGGGTGACGGCGGGCCTGTGGACGCCGCGCCCCGCGCCGGGCGGAGACGGCGTGGTGGCCGTACCCCTGGTGGGGGTGGTGGCGGTGGTGCTGGCGGTGGCCACGGTGGCCGCCGTGGTGCTCGGCGTCGCCCCGCAGCTCGTGCTGGATCTCGCCGCCCGCTGAGCGGGTCTCAGTCAACTCTCAGCGTTCCGACGGATGGTTGACGGGTATCGGGTTGTTGTACCGGTCAGCGGATCGAGGCGATCCGCGCACCGAAGGAGAGATCGTGCACCACAACCGTCTGAAGACCGCCGCGCTGCTCGGCCTGCTCACCGCGCTGATCCTCGCGGTGGGCTACGGGTTCGGTGGCAGTGGCGGCCTGGTCATCGCCGTCCTCATCTCACTGGTCATGAACGGCATTTCCTACTTCTACTCCGACAAGATCGCGCTGCGTTCGATGCGGGCGCAACCGGTCAGCGAGGCACAGTTCCCCGAGCTGTACCGAATGGTGCGCGAACTGGCGACCGAGGCCCAACAGCCGATGCCGCGCCTGTACGTCAGCCCGACCGCCCAGCCGAACGCGTTCGCGACGGGGCGTAACCCGCAGCACGCGGCGGTCTGCGTGACCCAGGGCATCACCGAGATCCTGGACTACCGGGAGCTGCGCGGTGTGATCGGGCACGAGCTGTCCCACGTCTACAACCGGGACATCCTGATCTCCAGCGTCGCGGCCGGCCTGGCCGGCATCATCACGTTCCTGGCGAACATCGCCTGGTTCATCCCGCTGGGTGGCGGGGACGACGAGGACTCGCCGAACCCGGCCGTCCTGCTGCTGACCCTGATCCTCGGCCCGATCGCGGCCACCGTGATCCAGTTGGCGATCAGCCGCAGCCGCGAGTTCCAGGCGGACCAGTCCGGCGCCGAGCTGAGCCGGGATCCGCTGGCCCTGGCCAGCGCCCTGCGCAAGATCGATGCCGTGGCCCGGCGACGTCCGCTGCCGGCTCAGGGCACGCTCACCAGCAGCGCCCACCTGATGATCGCCAACCCGTTCGCCGGTGGCGCGGTGGCCGCCCTCTTCTCCACCCACCCGAAGATGGAGGACCGGGTCGCCCGCCTGGAGCGGATGGCCGCCAACTCGGGGCCGGTGCAGTTCCAGCGCTGACCCGCCGAACCCCGTACTCCGCCCGCGTCCGCTCACGGACGCGGGCGGAGCCGTTTCCAGGTCACTCCGGCGCGGGCGGCCGATCCAGACGGGTCAGCAGCACGACGGCGAGCAGGACGACGCCCGCCGTCAGGTACGACGCGCCGGGCGAGAGTACGGCGGCCACACCACCCAGCACGAAGATGCCGATCCCCGAGGTGACGATGTTCGCCGCGACGATCGTCGCCTCGACCTGCCCCATCCGTTCCGGTGGGGCCAACCGGGCGAACGTGGCCTGCGCCCCGATCAACCAACCGCCGCCCGCGCCGATCAACGCGTTGCCGACCGTCAGCGCCCCCAGCGGCGCGTCGACGGCGACCAGGACACCGGTCAGCAACAGCGCGCCGGCCAGCGCCGCGGCGACGGCCACCTGACCGGCCAACCGGCCCAACCACCGGGACCGGCCCACCACCAGCACGAAGACGGCACCTCCCAACGCCGACGCCGCCAGCACGGCGGGACGCCAGGCCCCGCCGGCCAGATCCGGGGCGAGGGTCTCCGGGAGCGCGCCGGACAGCACCGTGGCCAGGGTGAGCAGGGCGACGCCCCGCAGCACCGGATGGCGGGCGATGATGCGCACGCCTGCGGTCGCCGGTGGACGCGGCCCGCGTACCTGGTGGGGGCGCTTCGGCAGTCCGGCCAGGACGACCGCGGCGATCAGGAACGACCCGAGGTCGATCAGAAGCGCCACCCGGGAGCCGAGAGCCACCGTCAGGCTGGCCCCCGCGAGCAGGCCGACCACCTGGCCCGCCTGGTTGGCGAAGGCGCTGAGGCCGAACAGCGGCAGCCGCAGCGGAGCGTCCACCGCCTCGGCGGCGACGGCCACGTTGACGCTCGCGTAGGCGGCCCGTACCGCGCCCAGCAGGCCCGCCGCCACGATCGCCGGCAGCGGCTCGGGGACCGCCGCGGGAACGGCGATCAGCGCGGCGCCGGCCACCGACAGCCAGACCAGCAGGGTACGGCGGGCCGGCACGTCCAGCCAGCCGCTGAACACGGTGGCGACCAGCAGGGCCGGCAGGGTACGCGCGGCGTAGACCGCGGCCGGGCCGAGGACGGAGTTCGTCTGGTCGTACGCGAGCAGCAGCAGAGCGGCCAGGCCCACGAAGTCACCCAGCTCCGAGATGCCCCGGGCGATGACCAGACGGGAAGCGACCGGATGCCGGAACAGCGCTCGGTAACCGGGCGACGGCGTGAGCTGTGCGTCGGTGTCGGGCATCAGGTCGGCTGGTCCGCTTCCGCTACCCCGATCGGCTGGTAGGCGGCGTTCTCCCGGACCCGGCGGGCCTGTTCCCGGCGGTAGCTGCTGCGGATCTCCGGATCCTGGCGGCGGCGGCGCAGCGCCACGAAGTCCGACCAGACGTCCTCCGGCCACGCCGGCAGCCCTTCCCCGGTGACCAGTTCGGCCTGCCGGAAGGCCTCCAGTGTCGACCGGTGCACCGGTTGCAGGCACATGAGAGGGATGTTCCGGTAGAAGCGCACCACCTGCCCCACCTCGGTGAGCCGCAGGATGGTGGGCAGCAACGAGGTGTACCAGTCGGTCTCGACCACGCCCTCGTAGAGCTGCACGCCGCGCTGAGCGGGCCAGTTCGGCACGCCCCGGGCCATCAGGCACCAGCCCGGGGACGTCCGCGCCACCACGCCGGCGACCAACTCGATCGTGTTGGCCGCGCGCGGGTCGGCGTCGAGGAACGGGATGCTCGCCCCGTACCTGTCGAAGATGTCCAGGTCACCGTGGAACTGCTCGGGCGCCGCCTGCAACTGGCCGGCCGCGTCCGGCAGCTTGCCGTCGTAACCGCCGGCGAGCGAACGCCACTGGGCCGGCTCGTTCTCCGCCAGCAGCGTCCACTCGGTGTCCTGCCCGTCCCAGCGCAGCGCGAAGTCGGTTGGCGGGTAGACGTACCAGCCGAACCCCGAGGCGATGGCGACCGGCGGGCACTGTTGGACGGCCCGGGCGGGCAGGGAGCCGCGCAGGCTGGGCGAGGCGGCCTCACTGGGCTTCGCGTCGCCGTACAGCGAATAGATCTCGACTCGCAGAGGTGCGGTGGTAGTCCCGGACATCGGACCTCCTGCCTCATCGTGCGGTGCCGGCGTATGGACCCAATTCGATCAGCAACCTACCCCCTTTGTGACCGCTCGGTCAGTCCCGGCCTCCGCGCTGCTGTGAGCGGATCGACCATCCATGGCCTGACCTCGGGCGTTAGGGTCGACAGGGCTTCTACCCGTTACCTGTCCCAGCGGAGGTACACCTCGTGGCCGCACTGCGCCAGTACCTGGGTGTCTGGCGGATCCCCGGTGCGCCGATCCTGCTGGTCACCGGCATCATCGGCCGGCTCGGCATCGGCATGACGCCGCTGGCGCTGCTGCTCGTGGTCGAGCAGGTGACCGGGCGCTACTCCCTGGCCGCCATCGCGGGCGGCATCTACGCCGTCGCCGGCGCCGCGCTCAGCCCGGTGGCCGGACGCATCGCCGACCGGGTCGGTCCGAGCCCGGTGCTGCTGGTCACCGCCGTGGCCCACCCGTTGGCGCTCACCGGGCTGCTGCTGGCCAGCCGCTCCGGCGACGACGCCCTCGCCGCCATCTACCTGACGGCCGGCGTCGCCGGCGCGACGTACCCGCCGCTGACCGCCGCCATCCGCGGCGCCTGGAACGAACTGACCAGCCCCGCCTCCGGCCGGTACGCCCTGCGCAACACCGCCCTCGCGGCGGAGACGTCGCTGTTCGAGATCGTGTTCGTGCTGGGCCCGCTGCTCGTGGCAGGGTTCGTGCTGGTCGCCGACGCGGCGGCCGCGCTGATCGGGGCGGCGGTCGTCACCCTGGTCGGCACCACCGCCGTCGCCCTCGGCCGGGTGATGCGCGACTGGCGGCCCCACCCGCGCGAACACCACGCCCGGGGACTCGGTCCGCTACGGGTCGCCGGCTTCCCGGCACTGCTGCTCTGCGTCGCCGGACTGGGCATCGCGTTCGGCGCCGCCGGTGTCATCGTCCCCGCGTACGCCGGCAACGCCACCACCGACGACCCGGAGAGCCTCGCCGGGCTGCTGCTGGCGGTCTGGGGGGTCGGCAGCGCCATCGGCGGCTTCTGGTTCGGCGTCCGCCGGCCCCCGCCGAACATGACCCGCCAGTTCGCCCTGCTGCTCGCCGCGCTGGCCGGCACGTTCGTGGTGTTCGCGCTCATGCCCACGCCGCTGGCGCTGGGCGTCGCGCTGGTCGTCGGTGGGGCCGTCATCGCTCCGGCGCTGACCCTGGAGAACACCCTGGTCGGCCGGATCGCCCCGGCGGGCATGCTGAACGAGGCGTACACCTGGGTGGTCACGGTGGCCGTGGCGGCGAGCGCCGCCGGCGGCGCGGTGGCCGGCCTGATCGTGGACCACGCCGGCGGCGTGCCGTGGGCCTTCGTCTTCGCGGGCGCGGCGGTGGCCGTCGCGGCCGCGGTCGCCGCGCTGCCCGCCGGGCCCATCGCCCGAGCGGAAAACCAGGCGGTACGCGCCGACGCGCCCGTCCCGATCTGACCTCCTCCGACGGTTTCCGGCGATGTCGGTGGGGTGCGCCAGACTGAGCGTCGACGAGAGGGGAACCATGGCCACGCTGCTCTACTCGGCAACCGCGTCACTCGACGGCTACATCGCCGGCCCCGGCGGTGACATGTCCTGGCTCACCGAACACCTCAGCGGCGACAACCCGACCGCCGACCGTCTGCTGGCCAACATCGGCGCGATCCTCGCCGGCAACCGCACCTTCGGCGGCGACGACCCGAACCGCGGCACCGACAGCGAAGGCGCCTTCGGCGGCCGGTACCACGGGCCGGTGATCGTCCTGACCCACCGTCCACCCAGCGAGCCGCCCGAAGGCGTCACCTTCGCCGACGACCTACACGTTGCCGTCGCGCAGGCCAAGGAGGCCGCCGGCGACAAGTACGTCAACGTGCTCGGCGCGGACGTCGCCAAGCAGTGCCTGCGGGCCGGTCTGCTCGACGAGATCCTGATCTTCTTCGCGCCGGTGCTGCTCGGCGACGGCGTACCGATGTTCGACGACCCGGGTGGCACCCGCGTCCGGTTGTCGCCAGTTCCCGGGGAGACCGCCCACTGGTACCGCGTCGACCGCTGACGGATCGACGCGGGTACGGGCGTTGCGGCCTCGCCACCAACCTTCGGTCGGTCACGGCCGACGTCGAGGGCTACGGCCTTCGGTCGGTGATCGCCGCCTCGATCCGTAGGCCGATGCCGGTCAGCACGAGGAGGAACGCGACGAAGTGCGGCGCCCGGCCGTCGTAGCCCGCTGACAGGGTGAGTAGCGAGGTCAGAAAGCCGACGACGAGCGACAGCGTGCCCAGTATCCGTCCGGTGTCCGCGCGCCGAGATCGAGGATCCACGATGCGACCGTAGCGGATGCGGGCCAGGCCGCCGCCCGCCCGTCGCGCGCTGAACAGCAGCGACCAAGGACGACCGTTGGCGACGACGTCCACCGAGGTCACAACAAGTGATCCACGATGGCACCGGCAGACGTGATCGGGTCTTACCGGTAGTTCGTGAACTGAAGGGCGACGCCGAAGTCCTCACCCTTGAGCAGCGAGATGACCGCCTGGAGGTCGTCCCGCTTCTTGCCGGTGACGCGCAGCTGGTCGCCCTGGATCTGCGCCTGAACGCCCTTCGGGCCCTCGTCGCGGATCTTCTTGCTGATCGCCTTGGCCTTGTCCGTCTCGATGCCCTGGATCACCTTGCAGTCGATCTTGAACACCTTGCCGGATGCGCGCGCCTCACCCGCGTCCAACGACTTCAACGAGATGTTCCGCTTGACCAACTTCTCCTTGAAAACGTCCAGCGCGGCGCGGACCCGCTCCTCGGTCTCCGCCTGAAGGCCGATCGCCTCCTCACCCGACCAGGAGATCTCCGCGCCCGTACCGCGGAAGTCGAACCGCGTCGCGAGCTCCTTCTCCGCCTGCCGGAGGGCGTTGTCGACCTCCTGGCGGTCGACCTTGCTCACGATGTCGAAAGACGGGTTCGCTGGCATGCTTCTGCTCCTGCTGTCCGGCGGTCTGGGACGTGCAGTCGGCCGCCGACCAGCGGCACGACCCCCTGACCGTACCCGGTTGCACCGGCCCCGGGGCGAGCCGCTATCCTTGCTTCCGCCGCCGCGTTGCGACGCGGTGGGGTGCCCTGGCGGGTTGCCCGAGCGGCCAATGGGAGCGGACTGTAAATCCGTCGCGAAAGCTACAGAGGTTCGAATCCTCTACCCGCCACCAGGTGCAGACACGGCCCCTGACCAGCAGAGATGCTGATCAGGGGCCGTTGTCGTTGATCTAGCCGAGTCCAGCCGATGACGACTGGTTGTGGGCAGATGGTGCGCAGGTCGATCTTGCCTGCTGAGGGTCCTCCTGGGGCTCTAAACGCTGCGGCTGGCGTCTGGTCCTCGCCTGGCGGAGTCCGTGCATGTGGCGATCGGCTGAGGGGTCTGCGGTGAGGTGTCGCCGGCGGCGGGAGAGGGACCGGGGGCAAGCCAGTCCCGGGGTTGGGCTGGCGCGGCAGTCGGAAGCCCTGATCTTCGACGAGGCCGACCCGCTCGGCTTCCGTACCGCCTGGCCGTGATCGTGTCGTCGGGCGGATCGACAGACTCGGGGCGGCGGTCCGGCGGCAGTCGGTGGCTTGCCGCCCCGGCGCCGGAGGCGGCCGGGGCGGCTTGCCGCCGGCCGGGTTACCGCCCCCGCGCCGTGCGGAGCCTTGATCCAATACAGAAGGAATCGGCAGCAGCGTTGGGGGGCGGACCACACGCGGGACGAGACATCTCGCTTAGTCAAGTGTCAGCCGGTCGGCGCATCGATGCGCCAGGCCAGAGCAGGCCGATCAAGGTGCCGACCAGAGCGCCCCACGCTCGCCCAGTATCACTCCCAAACCAAGAAACTGACCTCTAAAACGCATATATCTCCCGCGAAGCGCTCGCGGTCCTTCTCCGACTCGAGGAATTTCTCGCACATGCTCAACTTCGTTACCACTAGCTTGCCGTGGCGGCCCTCGCTGCTGCGTACGCAGAATGAGGAGCCTGCTCGTAGCTGCGATGCCGTAGCTAGCGATGACCATGCGTTGTTGTCGATTTGAGTGCATTCTTGCAATGTCGGTTGCCCACTCGGCGGTGACGCGAAGATGGTTCCGTTGACTCCACCAAGGGAGCCTTCGTTAAGCGCGAGATCCGTGGTGCCGGCTGCGGTATAGCGAATCTCGTTATCGTCCATATCCCAGTAGTCGGCATTCTGGAAATCATCATCTCCGTACTCGTTAAGGGTCTGGAGGCGGGGGCTGCCGCTGCTATGCACCACCTCTCGTTTCGGCTCCCCCGTTGAAGTGGGCGATGCATCACCGCTGCCCAGAGTCGCAGAAGACGTGGGTGTTCCCGTATTCGTGCTGTGAGTGGAGGAGGGGCTCAGGCTGTTGGTTGGCATGGCGGATGGATTGGGAAGCGATGAGGCTCTCGGGTCATCCTTCACGGGGAACAGCCATGCAAGCAGGGCGACAAGAGCGCTAAGAAGCCCAACGACAGCTCCGATCCCGGCCCATTCCCCTCTGCCGAGATGCTGACGAAGGCGGTCCTGGGACGGCTTCTCACGATCGCTCACGTTCAACCTCACTCCACACGCGACAGATCACACAACTTAGCGTCGCGCGGCCGTTACCGGCGCCCCTCGCGGACCCGGGTTCGAGTCGGACCGACGCATGAACCTGTTGGGTGCTGATCCTGCTCGCCATCGGCACCATGGCCGGCGCTGCGGCCTTCACCCATGTCCATGGCCTGACCGTCGCTCACGGCCAACTTGACTGGATCGGCTGGGCCAACGCCGTAGCCGTCGAGCTGATGGCCATCTACCTCGGCCTGGAGATCCGCGCCCGCCGCCAAGATGGCCGACCCGTCGGCCTGGTCGGCGTCCTCCTGATCGCGTTCGCACTGCTCTCCCTCGCCGCCCAGGTCGCCGAAGCCGAACCGTCCATCTGGGGCTGGATCGTCGCGGCCGTGCCGTCGCTGGCCTTCCTCGCCCTGGTCAAGGTCGTCCTGTCCAGCGCACCCACCACCCCGCCGGCCCCCGAGCCCGATCAGCCGCAGGGCGATTGGGACGACGAGCCGGAGACCGCCGAACCCGTGCCGCAAGCTCCGGTGATGCCGCCGGCATCAGTTGCGGTGCTGCCTCCAGCCGCTGTCGTCCAGCCCAATCGGCCCCAAGTCGTCGGGATCATCCGATGACGGCCACCCTCGCCGCCGGGTGGCGGCTACCGGAACTCGTGCACGACCTCGATCAGTCCGACGATGTGAGCGTTGAACTCGTCCAGCTCCTCGGCCGGCACCCACAGCTCCAGAATGGTCTTTCCGCCGGCCTGGCGGACCGGGTACCGACTCAGGAACTCCGACTCGACCCGGAAGCGGGTCACGTAGCCGACGCCGGACGCGGGCACGTTCCAGTCCCGGGCGATCATGACCGCGTAGTCCTCGTTCAGGACCGGGTAGAAGATCGGCTGATCCGGCAGGCGCGGCGGCCACTTCAGCCATCCGGACTCGCGGACGAGATCCAGCTCTTTCGGCCCGGTTGGGCGCCACAGCACCGTCGTACCGTCATCGCTGTTCATCTCGACCTCGCCGTTCGGATTCTTGGTGAGCCCGGGACAGTACCGGCGGACCTGCGCCCGGGACCACCGCATTCGCCTCGCTGTGGGGGTGGGCCGATGACGGCTCCCACCCTGCCCGGTCTCGAATCCGCCCCGACCCCGGCTGCTCCTCGGCCGGGGTTGCCGTAGCCGGCGGTTCATCTTGGCGCACGGCGGGCACTTGTCTTCGCGGGTCGCCGAACGGGCAGCTTCGGGTCGGCCGCTCGGCGCTCGGTCGGTGGCTCGGTGACCTGGAGCAGGACGCCGCGTGAAGAGCTACGAGGTCCAGATCTGGGAGATCGCCAAGCGCCGACCGGAAGGCTCGGCCCTGGCGGGTCCGCTGGGCGGTGAGCGGCCAACGCTTCGAAGACATGTTCCGTACCAAGGCCCTCGCGCACTCCTTCCGCGCCGAGCTGGTCCAGGCGGCCAACGCGGGGGAGCCCTTCGACCCGGCCACCGGCCGCCCGGTCCCCGAGGCCAGAACCAAGAACCCCACTACCTGGTACGCGCACAGCCGCGCGTACGTCGAGATGAAGTGGCCCCGGGCGGCGGCCAAGACCCGGCGCTCGATCGTCGAAGCGCTGACCTCGATCACGGTGACCCTGACCCGCCCGACCAAGCGGGGTCGACCGACTGACGCTCTGCTCCGCGAGGCGCTGTACCTCTACGGCCTCAACCCGCGCCGCTGGTCCGACGAGATCCCGGCCGACCACGCGGCGGCGCTGGCCTGGCTGGAAACCGCGTCGCTCCCGGTCGTCGAGCTGGACTCGCCCGCCATGGTCCGCCGAGTCCTGGACAGCCTGTGCGTACGCCTCGACGGCAAGCCCGCGGCTGCCTCCACCGTCCAGCGGAAGCGGGCCACCTTCTACAACGTCCTTGGGTACGCCGTCGAGCTGGAGCTGATCGCCTCCAACCCGGTCGACCGGGTCCAGTGGACCGCCCCCGAGGTCGCGCAGTCCATCGACCGGCGGGTGGTGGCGAACCCGGCCCAGGTCGCCACGCTGCTGGAGGCGGTGAAATCTCTCGGCAAACGCGCCGACAAGGTCACCGCCTTCTTCGGCTGCCTCTACTACGCGGGGATGCGTCCATCGGAAGCCGCGGACCTACGACGGGAAGACTGTGACCTTGCCGGCCCGGTGCGCCGACTGCGGGGCCGACTTCGACGACCTGGCGGCGGTCAAGCCTTCCCGGTCCTGCGACCACGAGAAGATCGAATACCGCTGGGGCCGCCTGGTGCTCGCCGGCACCTCCCCGCGGGCCGGCTCGCACTGGACGATGACGGCGGCTCCCACGAGCGGCGCGGACTCAAGCACCGGGGGAGGGCGGAGACTCGGACGGTCCCGATCCCGCCTCGGCTCGTCGAGCTGCTGTGCGCGCACGTCGAGAATCACGGGGTTGGCCCGGACGGTCGGTTCTTCCGGGGCCTGCACGGTGGGCCGCTCTCCGAGTCGGTCTACGACCGGTGGTGGAAGCTCGCCCGCGAGAAGGCGCTGACCGAATCGCAGGTGGCCTCGCCGCTCGTCCGGCGTCCCTACGACCTGCGGCACGCGGCGGCCTCGCTCTGGCTGAATGCCGGCGTCCCGTCGACCGAGGTAGCCCGGCGCCTGGGTCACGGCGTCGCCGTCCTGCTCCGCGTCTACGCCAACTGCATCGACGGCGGCGACGACACCATGAACGACAAGATCGGGGACGCACTCGGATGAGCGTCCGTGCTTCAGTCCGTCTCGGCGGTCGTTGCGTGGCCGAGAAGGCGCCGAGCTTCGTCGACGACGTCCGCGTCGATATCCCTGGTTGCGGTGCTGGTGTGCGGTTGCCAGTCGTGGATGGCGGCTACGAGGTCGTAGGCGTTGTCCAACGCGATCAGTTCGGCTGCCAGCGGAGTGCCGTCATAGGAGATGAATCGGTATGCCCAAGAGGTGAGATCACGGGGCGCGATGGTCTGTGCGAGCAGTCGCCGGGCCATGATTCGGAGGGCTTCCTCCCCGCTCTCTCGGCTTCCCTCACCGTAGTAATCCAGAGAGAGTTCCGACAGTGCGCCTTCGAGCCAACGCCGCAGATCGTCATTCTCCTCGCCCTTCACAGGCGAGATGCCGGCGAGGATCCCGAGAGTCGGGCTGTCTATACCCGCGGTGAGGCAGTCGCAGGCGGCTTCGATCACCTGGGCCGCGGTGCCGGAACCGACGCTCCAGAAGACAGCGGCGTCCTGGAGTCGGGCGAGAGCGTCCTCTTTAAGCATCGGGACATGGTCCGCCGTCGAGTTGGCGTTGTCTCAGAGTTATCCAGCCGCGGGGATCGATGTACTCAGCGTCCGACTCCTTGGATGAGTGAGGGACTGGTGGAGGATGACGCGATGAGTACCGAGTCCGGCGAGGCGCTGGCCAGGACCCAACGTCTCGTGCTGCGGGAGGTCCGATCGTCTGACCTGCCGGTGCTTGAGCGGATGTGGCAGGACCCGGTGATGCGGCGCTACCTCGGCGGCCCGGTGTCTGACGAGGTGGCGGCCGACCGGCGAATGGGTGACCACACGGGCGGGCTGATGGTGACGAGGAGTTCCGGAGAGATCGTCGGTTGGTGCCACCTCGGCCGGTACCGGACGGGGGATCTGGAACTGTCCTACGTCTTCCTGCCGGAGTGGTGGGGACGTGGCTACGCCCGAGAAGGGTGCGCTGCGGCCGTCGGCCTTGCCTTCGACCGGTTCCCGGACGCACCCCGGCTGGTCGCCGTCACACAGGAGGTGAACCTTCGATCGGTCCGGCTCCTGGAAGCCCTTGGCATGGTGCGGGTCGACACGTTCGAGGAGTTCGCCGCACGTCAGGTGATGTTCGCAGTCGACCGTCCGCAGGCAGCAAGCATGAACCTCAATTGTCCGACGGTGCCCGAATGACGGAGTTGAGGACCGTCGGCAGACGGTCGGTACGGCGTGAGGTGCTTCCCCCGGTCTTCGCGGGAGTCGCCCTGGGGGTGGCGGCGTTTGCTGCCGACCTCGTGCCGGAAGCTGTGGGCAGGGTCCTCGTGCCAGCCTTCAGCTCGGGATTCGCCTGGGGTGTGGTGGCCCTCGTCGTGAGCTACTACGCCCCGACTTTCAGATCAGCTCTTGTCGCTGGGGTCGGCACACTCGCCCTGTCGACCCTGACCTACTACGGCCTCGTTGCCTCGCTGAGTCGGCAATGGCTCAGCGATTCGGGCGCCACCACCGGACGGGCTCGGCTCCATCATGCGCGCGTCGGCCTTCTGGCTGGTTGGTTCGTTGGTTGGCGGATTGGTGCTTGGCTACCTCGCCCACGTCTTCAGGACGGGCACTACCCGCAACGCCGGCATCGCTCTCGGCGTAGCGCTCGGGCTGCTCGCCGGGGAGGCGGCCTACACCGTCCTCTTCATCGCGTTCGTCTGGGTCGGCCCCATGGATTTCTTCGTGTGGACGAGGCTGGGAGCGGCAGCGGTGCAAATTCTCCTTGCGGCTGCGGCCGCCCTCGTGGCGTTACGGCTCCGCCGGCCACCGGTCTCACCGCGGGTCTTCATGATGGCCGCTGCGGTGTCGACGGTGGCGAGCATCGCGAGTTGGCATCTCATCGAGTCGGTTCGGATGACGCTGTAGCCGCGAGGGGCGTCCTGGGGGCAAGTTCCATCCGTGGGCAGATGGTGGGCGGCTCTCTCCCGGACAGGCGATTGGACGGCAGAAACGGCAGCTCAGTGACTATGCCCAAGCCAAGATCGCGGACGCCCTGTAAATCCGTCGCGAAAGCTACAGAGGTTCGAATCCTCTACCCGCCACCAGGTGCAGACACGGCCCCTGACCAGCAGAGATGCTGATCAAGGGCCGTTGTCGTTGATCTAGCCGAGTCCGGCTGAGTCCAGCCATGTCGACAACGACAGGGTCGGCCCGGATGCGCGCTTCTTCCGGGGGCCTGCACGGCGGGCCGCCCTCCGAGTCGGTCTACGGCCGGTGGTGGAAGCTCGCCCGCGAGAAGGCGCTGACCGAATCGCAGGTCCGCCGTCTTTACGACCTGCGCCTCGCGATTGCGTCGCTCTGGCTGAATGCCGGCGCTCCGCCGACCGAGGTCGCCGGCGTCTGAGCCACGGCGTCGCCGTTCTGCTCCGCGTCTACGCCAACTGCGTCGACGAGGAGGCGACACCAGGAACGACAAGATCAGCCACGGTGCCCGTCGTGGCGCTCGACTGGTCAGAATGTTCGAGTGATGACAGGAATAGTCGGCCTCGTGCTGCTGTTGGCGCTGGCCGCCGCTGCGCTCTTCGCCCTGGTGTACGTGGCGGCGTTGCTGTGGCGGGGGTTGAGGCGTGGGGTTACCTCTCTGCCGCGTGCTCTGAAGTCCCTGACGGTCGAGCCACCTCCGGGAGGGGCCCTGAACGACTCCCGGGATGTGTGGCCGATGCCGAAGGACGACTGATCGGAGACGCTGCCAAGCCTGGCGTCGCCTTTCGAGATACCGGCTCGCCGGGCGGAGGTGCCCGGTGGTTCGCCGACCGAGTTCGTCCGGCGGTGGTGTGTGGTGGGAGCGCCACCCTTCCAGAGAATGATGCGGGCGTGTCCTCGCCAGCACCGGACCGTGACCCACCTGCCGGAGACCACCTCATCAAGGTCTGGTTCAGGTTCGTGCCGCAGGAGGGCTGCCGGCGGCCGCGGATTTCCCGGCCATCAAGGCGACCCTGCGACTCGGCGAGGCGGAGGGTTGGTGGAGCTTCGAGGTCGGTTGCGCGAGCGACAAGTGGGAAGCGGCCTGAACCCGCGGAGCCCGCGACTCCCCACGTCCTTTCTCTCGGACGTGCAGGACCCCTGGTTGTTGCTTCCTGGCCGGCTTGAGCTGCGGAAACGCGTCGCTTGAGGCGCTCGGACGTGCGTCGGGTCACCAGGATGGAATCCGACTCGGGGGCTGGCCTATTGGCGAAGACCCGGTATGGTGGTCGATGGCTGGACGCCGAACGCACGACGCGAACGCATCTCCTGGAGGCGTCACTCACAGTGACCAAGATGTCGGATCTGGTGCTCTGACGCGACAGCGCCGAATTTGTGGTGAAGGTCGTATTCGACGCTGTGTGAAGCGCTGACCTGCCCTGCACGGCCGTGATCTGCTCCGGTGCGGTGGGGGCGGTGGGCCGAACGGCGGGAAGTTACAGACGGTGGGGCCCATCGGGCTGTCCACCACTTCTCTGGCTGCCCGCACTGTGGCACGATCGTGGAACCTCCACCACCCCCACGACATTTTCCGACAGGAGCAATCATGTCTGGTCTTAGGTTGGGCCGGCTGCTTGGCTCACTTCTCACCCTCGCCGCACTCGTGAGCGGCATCGCCAGTGTTGATCTCGGCAGCAGCTCAGGGGGCGGCGCTCAGGCTGGCGACATCGTTTGGCAGACCGTGTCCACCGCCGACAAGCCCGTGCCGACGGCGCAGGCAGCTGACATCGTCTGGCAGTGAGGCGGTTGCCTCGGGGTGATCATCCTGTTTGCCCGTTCGGGTGGAAGGCACCATCGACGTAGTGACGGTATCGTGACCGCTCGGCGTCAATCCGAAGGAGCGCCATGAGCGGTCATGGTCAACCCCGGCGACGGTCATCCGAGGACGCGTGGATCATCACCGCGCCCCTCGCGCTGATCGCGGTCGTCTGTGCCACCGCCACCGGGTTGATCGCGAAGGAGCCCTTCGGCGACTGGCCCGAGGCAATGCTCCTTCTCGTCATCATGATCGTGGCGGGGTTGCCGCTGCTCAGTCTGGTGGTGCGGCGGCAGACGATCGGTGTCACGCTCACCGAGCTGCCGATGGTTCTCGCGCTGTACTTTCTGCCACCGCTGACGGTGGTGGTCATCTACACGTTGAGCTCCCTGATCACCCACACCAGGCAGCGGTTCTCGGCGCCGAAGGTGTGGTTCAACGTGGCGCGCGCCGCCGCGGGAACGTCGCTGGCTGTCCTGGTCCTCCAGGCGTTCCCTCCCATGGAGGGCGTCGGTCCGAGCACCTGGGGCAGCATCTTCGCCGCCGTGAGCATGGTGATCCTGATCAGCTACGCCAGCGTGGCGGCGGTACACACGTTGCTGCACGGTTGGCAGACCGGGCGCGGGACGTTGCGTACCGCCACGCCGGCGGTGCTCACCGCGGCGATCAACGTGTCGGTCGGCCTGATCGTGCTGATTCTGGTCCGTAGCACGTGGTGGTCGCTGCTCCTACTGGCAGCCCTCGGTGCCGGCCTTGCTCTGGTCTACCGGGCCTACGCCCAGTTCTTCCGCCAGCACCGCACCCTGACCGACCTGTACGACCTGACCCGCGCCGTGGTCGGCAGCGGGCACAGCGGCACGCTCGCCGACGCGCTGCTCGGCCGGGTCCGCGCGCTGATGCAGGTGGAGTACGCGACGCTGTGGCTGCCCGCCCAGGGAAGGCACCCCGAGACCCTGTTGACCGCGCGGGTGGACGACCCGGGCCTGCTCGACCTGGCGCTCACCCCGGCGATGATCCGCGAACGGGTCCAGGAGACCGGACGTACCGTTGCGGTGGGCCGTGGGGTGACGACCGACGGAGAGTTCCGCGCGGAGCTGGCCGAGCGGCGGATCAAGGACGCGGTGGTGGTGCCGCTGCGGTCGGGTGAGGTCGTCATCGGGACCCTCGAGGTTGCCAACCGGCTCGGCGACGGCAACAACTTCAGTTCTGCGGATATCGCGGTCTTCGAGACGGTGGCCGCGCATGCCGCGGTGGCGCTCGAGAATTCGCGTCTTGTCGACCGCCTGCGGCACGACGCGTACCACGACACCCTGACGCGGCTGCCCAACCGGCGGCGCATCACCGCCGCCCTGGACGAGTCAGTCAAGATCGGCGCGCCCGACGAGGTGGTGGCGTTGCTGCTGTTCGACGTCGACGGGTTGCAGCAGGTCAACGAGTCCCTCGGCCACGCTGCGGGGGACAAGGTGCTCGTCGAGGTCGCCAACCGACTGCGGGCGAGCGCTCCGTCGTCGGCTCTGGTCGGTCGTGCGGGCGGCGACGAGTTCCTGGTGACTCTTCGGTTGGAGAGCGCCGAGGCGGCACTCGAACTGGCCGAACAGCTGCGCGACCAGATCCGTGACGAGATGGTCTTCGACGCGCTCACCCTCGACGTGAACACCGCCGTGGGTGTGGCCGTACACCCGGAACATGGCAGCGATGCCGCGACCCTGCTGCTCCGGGTCGACCTGGCGGCGAACGCCGCCAAGTCGGTGCCGGGCAGCGTGCAGTTGTTCAACCCGGGCCTGGAGTCCCGGTCGTTGCGCCGGCTGGGTCTCGCCGGTGACCTGCGCCAGGCGTTGGACCAGGGCGAGCTGGAGGTCTACTTCCAGCCGAAGGTGACCTTGCGGGACCGGCGTCTGGTCGGTGTCGAGTGTCTGGCCCGCTGGGAGCATCCGACGCACGGCACCGTCGCTCCCGAGGACTTCGTGGCGGTGGCCGCGCACACCGGCCAGTTGAGTCGGCTCACCGAGGTGGTGCTCCGCGAAGGGCTGCGGCGCAGCCGGGACTGGGCCGAGGCGGACCAGCCGCTGCCCATCGCCGTGAACCTCGCCGCCCGCACGCTCACCGACCAGCACTTCCCGGACCGGGTGCAGGAGCTGCTGACCGAGTACCGGGTCCCGGCGCAACGCCTCACCCTGGAGATCACCGAGTCGGGGGTGCTGGACGGCACGGACCGGCCCATCCCGACGCTGCGTCGGCTCCGCGACCTCGGCGTCCGGCTGTCGGTGGACGACTTCGGCACCGGCGACTCCTCGCTGGCCCACCTGCGCCGGTTGCCGGTGCACGAGGTGAAGGTGGACCGCTCCTTCGTGCAGGGCATGGCCACCGACCCGGGGGACCTGGCGATCGTCAACGCGGTGGTGACGCTCTCCCAGCAGTTCGGTCTGGCCGTGGTCGCCGAGGGTGTGGAGAGCGAACTGACCCTGGAGCTTCTTCAGGACATCGGGTGCGAGATCGGTCAGGGCTTCCTGTTCAGTCGGCCGCTGCCGTACGAGCGACTGGCCGCCTGGTTCGGCGCTCAGGTGGACCCGGAGACGATCTCCGGCGGAGAGCTTCCACGCCTGCGTGTGGTGCCCTGAGCTGCGCAGATCCGGCCGCCGGGGATCCGATTTCACCTGCCGACCCCTGCCGTGTATTCTACTTCTGCGCGCCCCACGGGGAGATCGCGCAGGCCCCCTTAGCTCAGTCGGCAGAGCGTCTCCATGGTAAGGAGAAGGTCTACGGTTCGATTCCGTAAGGGGGCTCGAGGGTTCAGCTGGACCCACCGCGGCGGTGTAGCTCAGATGGCAGAGCAAGCGGCTCATAATCGCTGTGTCGCCGGTTCAAGTCCGGCCACCGCTACTCTCGTCTTCCGGGCTGGTTCCCGGTGGTCGTTGAGATGGGCGCCACTGGCGCCCACTTTGCATGTCCGCGCAGTCAGCGTCTAGGCTGACGCGTCGTAGTTGTTTCCGTTAGCGAGGAAGGCACTCCGCCGTGGCGAAGGCTACCGATGTCCGGCCGAAGATCACTTTGGCGTGTGTGGAGTGCAAGGAGCGCAACTACATCACGCGCAAGAATCGCCGGAACGACCCCGACCGCATCGAGATGAAGAAGTTCTGCCCGCGCGACGGCCGGCACACGGTTCACCGCGAGACCCGCTGACCGCCGGCCGGCACAGCCGGCCGTCGTCGAAGCCTTTCCAACCGCCGATCTGACCGGTCGGGCGCGGCATCGCCGCAGCCTGCCGACCAGATCGGCGGTTGTGCTTTCCGTGTAGGTTCGCGGCATGTCCCTGGACCCTTCCTTCGTCGGCCGCACGTACCCGCCGACCGCCCCCTACCAGGTGGGCCGAGAAAAGATCCGTGAGTTCGCCACGGCCATCGGCGCCACGGACGCGGCTCACCACGACCCGGCCGCGGCGCAGGCCCTGGGCCACCCGGACGTGGTCGCTCCGCCGACCTTCCCGGTGATCGTCACCATGGCCGCGACCCGTCAGATCATCGAGGACCCGGACCTGGGCGTCGACTACAGCCGGCTGGTCCACGGCGACCAGCGGTTCGCGTACAACCGGCCGGTGGTCGCGGGCGACGAGCTGGTCTGCGTCAACACCATCGAAGAGGTCAGCAACCGGGGCGGGCACGGCCTGCTCACCACCCGTACGGACGTGAGCACCGTCGCCGGGGAGCAGGTGGTCGCCGTCTGGGCCCGGTACGTCATCCGTGGAGAGGCCTGAGATGGAACTGCCAACCAAGACGTTCCGGGTGACCCGGGCGGACCTGATCCGCTACGCCGGCGCCTCGGGCGACTTCAACCCGATCCACTGGAGCGACCGGGTCGCCACGAAGGTGGGACTGCCCGGGGTCATCGCGCACGGCATGTTCACGATGGCGCTGGTCGGTCGGGCGGTCACCGAGTGGGCCGGCGCGCCCGACGCGGTGGTCGAGTACGGCGTCCGGTTCACCCGGCCGGTGGTGGTCCCCGACGACGACCAGGGGACCGAGATCGAGGTGACCGCGCGGGTCCGCGAGGTGACCGAGGACGGCCTCACCCGGCTGGACGTGACCGCGACCTGCCTGGGCGACAAAGTGCTGTCGCAGGCGCGCGCGCTCATCCGCACAGCGCGCTGAACCGAGGCCGGACGCACGCGAGAGCACGGCGGCCCGGCCCGCTGAACCGGGGGCCGCGCGGCGCGCTGGATCGGCTTCGCCACGCGTGGCGGGGAGACCGGTTGGGAAAGTCGGGCACCTACCCGTACACTGGTCCGCCGTGGGGCAAGTGACCCCTGCACGGTCGTCTGTGACCGCGTGGGGCGAGTGTTGCCGCACAGGGGTGTAGCTCAATTGGCAGAGCAGCGGTCTCCAAAACCGCAGGCTGCAGGTTCAAGTCCTGTCACCCCTGCGCCTCAGGCCTGACCGTTCCCGTGGGTCGCGCCGCCGACAAGGCGGCGTCCGGCCCGTGGTGGTGGCATCGGCGGGGTGGTTCCGAGGCAATCGGGGCTCCCGGTCGGACCACCGGCCGCGGCCCGTCGCGGGACGGTTGGGTTCGGCCGGCGTGACCAGCGCCGCGTACGCCGCCCGGCGTGCGACCCGAGATTCCGCGACGGAGGGCGAAGTGGCCGACAACAAGCGGCGCGGCGAGGACGCCGGCGACGATCGTCTCGACGATGAGATCGTCGACGACGTAGCCGACGACGACGCCACCGGCGCGGACGAGCCGGTCTCCCGGGGCGGCACCGCGACGCGGGCCCGCGCCCGGGCGGAATCGGCCGACAGCCGGCCGACCACGAGGTCGGAAACCGGTCGGGTGGGCGTGTTCGGCCGCATCGCCCGGTTCTTCCGCGAGGTCGTAGCCGAACTGCGTAAGGTCATCTGGCCGACCCGCAAGGAGTTGCTGACGTACACCGCCGTGGTGGTCACGTTCGTCGCGGTGATGCTGACGATCGTGGGCGTGCTGGACTACGGCTTCGCCAAGGCCGTGTTGTTCGTCTTCGGCAACTCGGACTGACCGGCTGTCTCCAGCCGATAGTGACGGAAGTGAGCGAGCGTGCCTGAGTACGACGAGACCGCCGGAGAAGTGGACGAGCAGTCCACGGTCGCGACGGCGGCTGGTGACGAGTCGGTTGAGGCCGCCAGCGAGCCGGAGTTCCCCACCACCGAGCCCGCGCCGGACGAGGACTACGACCCGGTCGCCGAGCTGCGGCAGAAGCTGCGTTACGCGCCGGGCGACTGGTACGTGGTGCACTCGTACGCCGGTTACGAGAACAAGGTGAAGACCAACCTCGAGACCCGGATCACGAGCCTCGACATGGAGGACTTCATCTACCAGGTCGAGGTGCCGACCCGGGAAGAGGTCGAGGTCAAGAACGGTAAGCGTTCGCAGGTCCAGGCCAAGGTCTTCCCCGGCTACATCCTGGTCCGGATGGAGCTGACCGCCGAGTCCTACTCGTGTGTCCGCAACACCCCGGGTGTGACCGGCTTCGTCGGTGCGACCGACCGGGCCGACCGGCCCGCGCCGCTGTCGCTCGACGAGGTGCTGAAGTGGCTGGCGCCGGCCGTCGAGACCGAGCAGAAGAAGGCGAAGCCGGAGATCAAGGTCCTCGACTTCGAGGTCGGCGACTCCGTTACCGTCACCGACGGCGCGTTCGCCTCGCTGCCGGCCACGATCAGTGAGATCAACGCCGACCAGCAGAAGCTCAAGGTGCTGGTGTCGATCTTCGGCCGGGAGACCCCGGTGGAGCTCAACTTCAACCAGGTCGCCAAGATCTGATGGTCGTGGGGGGGGGGGGGGGGGCCCCCCCCCCCCCCCCGGCCGCCCCCCCCCCCCCCCCCCCCCCCCCCGCCGGCGGGGGGGCGGGGGCCCCGGGGAAATAGGCCCTGT
>NZ_JBFAOC010000012.1:133827-135354 GCF_040675055.1 Micromonospora sp. NPDC049662 | reverse complement strand
CGCCGCCGGCGCCCCCCCCCCGCCCCCGACGTCGGCGTACGCCCTCCCGCTCGACCTCGGCGGACGAGCGGGCTGCGGCGTGCGCTACTCTTGAACGTCGCCGCTGTCGCATCGCGCTGACCGTGCGCGCCCAGCCGCGGCGGCGACGGCCGCATTTTCCCAGCTCCAAGCCCCAGGAAGTGACATGCCTCCGAAGAAGAAGCTCGTCAAGACGTTCACGCTTCAGCTGCCGGCGGGCCAGGCCACGCCGGCGCCGCCGGTCGGCCCCGCGCTCGGTCAGCACGGCGTGAACATCATGGAGTTCTGCAAGTCCTACAACGCGCAGACCGAGTCCCAGCGGGGCGACATCGTCCCCGCCGAGATCAGCGTGTACGAGGACCGGTCCTTCACCTTCGTGCTGAAGACCCCGCCCGCCGCCCGGCTGCTGATCAAGGCCGCCGGTGTGCAGAAGGGCTCGGGCGTTCCGCAGGCGACCAAGGTCGGCTCGGTCAGCCGCGCCCAGCTGCGTGAGATCGCCGAGAAGAAGATGGCCGACCTCAACGCCAACGACCTGGACCAGGCCGAGAAGATCATCGCCGGCACCGCCCGGTCGATGGGCATCACCGTCAACGACTGACGTCGGCCTCCGCCGACGACCCGATCGTGGGAGGGCTCGCGCCGAGCGGCCCGCCAGAGACCACAGGAGTAATCAGCAATGCAGCGCAGCAAGAGCTACCGCAAGGCCGCCGACGTCATCGACCGGTCGAAGCTCTACACCCCCGCCGAGGCCGTGAAGCTGGCCAAGGAGACCACCAACGTCAAGTTCGACGCCACGGTCGAGGTCGCCATGCGCCTCGGCGTCGACCCCCGCAAGGCGGACCAGATGGTCCGCGGTGTGGTCAACCTGCCGCACGGCACCGGTAAGACCGCCCGCGTGATCGTCTTCGCCAGCGGCGCGAAGGCCGAGGAGGCCGCCGCGGCGGGTGCGGACGAGGTGGGCACCGACGAGCTGGTCGCCCGTATCCAGGGTGGTTGGCTCGACTTCGACGCGGCGATCGCCACGCCGGACCAGATGGCCAAGATCGGCCGGATCGCGCGGATCCTGGGCCCGCGCGGTCTCATGCCGAACCCGAAGACCGGCACGGTGACCATGGACGTCACCAAGGCGGTGCAGGACATCAAGGGCGGCAAGATCACCTTCCGGGTGGACAAGCACTCCAACCTGCACCTGATCATCGGCAAGGCCTCCTTCTCGGAGAGCCAGCTGGTGGACAACTACGCCGCGGTGCTCGACGAGGTGCTGCGGGCCAAGCCGTCCGCGGCCAAGGGCAAGTACCTCCGCAAGGTCATCCTCACCACCACGATGGGCCCGGGCGTTCCGGTCGACCCGAACCTGGTGAAGAACCTGACCGAGGACTCGGCCGACGCCTGAGCCGACTCATCGCTCCACCGGGGCGGGGGCCCGGGGGGGGGGGGGCCCCCGCGCCCGGGCGGGGTGGGGGGAGCAGGCGCCGGAGGGGGGGGGAGGGGAGGGTGGGGTGGCCCCGC
>NZ_JBFAOC010000012.1:0-133817 GCF_040675055.1 Micromonospora sp. NPDC049662 | reverse complement strand
GCCGCCACGATCGTGGCGGCGCCCCGGCGCGTTCCGGGTGTGGCAAGCTCGTCCGCATGCGGCTGGAGAACGTCTGGTTGCGGTACCACCGGCGGGGTCCGTGGGTGCTGCGGAGCGTGGACGCGCAGATCGGCCCGGGTGAGGTTGCGGTCGTCCTGGGCCGCAACGGGGTGGGCAAGTCCACCCTGCTCCAGGTGGCCGCCGGGGTGTTGCGGCCGGGCCGGGGTCGGGTCGTCGACCGGCCGGCCCGGGTGGGCTGGGTGCCCGAGCGCTTCCCGGCCGATCAGCCCTTCACCGTGTCCCGCTATCTGACCGGCATGGCCCGCGCGGCTGGGCTGGGACGCTCGGCCGCCGACGAGGCGGTGACGACCTGGACGCGGCGGCTCGGGCTGGACGCGTTCCGCTCGGTGCGCCTCGCGGAGCTGTCCAAGGGCACCGCGCAGAAGGTCGGCCTCGCCCAGGCCATGCTGCGGGCGCCGGGCCTGCTGGTGCTCGACGAGCCGTGGGAGGGCCTGGACGCCGCGACCCGCGAGCTGGTTCCCGAGCTGATCGACGAGGTGCTGGCCGACGGTGGCACGGTCCTGGTCAGCGACCACCGGGGGGAGACGGTCCGGTTGCCGGCCGCGCGCCGTTGGTCGGTGGCCGCGGGCGTGCTGACCGAGGAGACCGCGCCCGCCGACGAGGAGGCCATCGCGGTGGTCGAGGTCGCGGTGCCGGCCGCGCGGGTCGCCGGCACCGTCGCCCGCCTGCGCGCCGAGGGCCATCAGATCCTCCGAGTACGCGCCGACGCCTCCACCACCCCACCCCAGGCGCATCCGCCCACCCCGTCGGCCACGTCGGCGCGGCTCGGGGCGGCCGACGCGATGGTCGAGCCCGACACCGGGGAGGGCCGATGAACGCGCTGGTGCGGATGCGGCTGGCGGGTTTCCTGCGTACCGGACGGGCGTTGGCGCCCCTGCTCGCCGGCCTCGTCGTCCTCGGCACGCTCTACGGCGGCGGCCGGTCCCAGCCGGCGGAGGCGTACGGCGTCTCGGCGGTGGTGCTCTTCCCGGTGCTCGCCTGGCAGACCAAGATCCTGCTGGACATCGAGCCGGACGTGCAGCGTCGGCTGGCCCAGGTGACCGTCGGGGTGGCCCGGGAGCGTCTCGCCGGACTCCTGGCGGCCGGCGCGGCGGCGCTGGTCGCGGTGGCCGTCGCGCTGCTCTTTCCGTGGCTGGTGGGTGGGGTCACCGGCCCGGTCGAGCCGGGTGACCGGTCGGTGCCGGTCGGCATCGCGCTGGGGCTGTGGGCGCACCTGCTGGCCGTACCCGCCGCGGTTGCCCTCGGCGCGCTGGCCAGCCGGGCGTCGGTGGGCGGTGCCGCGTACGGCGTCGCGGTGCTGGCCCTCGGCGGTGTCGGCGCGGTGGCGCTCGGCCTGCGTGGTTCCGTCGCGCCCTGGCTGGTACCGCCGATCATGGCTACCGCCCGGACGACGGCGGGTGACGCCGCCGCGCTGACCCTGCTCGGGCTCACGGCCTGGGCCCTGGCGTGGAGCGTGGCGGTCACCGCCGGCTACCTGTGGCGGCGGCGGGCCCAGGGCTGAGTGGCCCGGCGGCGTGACCCGGCTCACCGGGGGCGATTTGGCGCTGGTCCCGCGGGCGCGTACTCTTCAAACGTCATCCGTGTTGTCATGGATGAGGAACCACCCAGAGACCGCTGGTCACCGTGCTTCGGCACGGTCGAAGGCCCCGCGACGACGGGCGACCCGCGTAGGGCGGCAAGCGTAATTCGGCAGTGAGCATGGTCCGCCGACCGTGACTTCCCGCCGGCCCTCGCCCCGTGCGCCCTGCGCCGGGGCTTTTCGTTGTCGTGCTGCCTTCGTCCCCGCTCCGGCTTCGGCCGTGCCCGGGGACCAGCCTCGAGCAACGAGAGAGGAGGGACATGGCGGACAAGCCGATCCGAGCCGACAAGGCCACGGCCGTCGCTGAGCTGACCGAGAGCTTCCGCAGCGCGGGCGCTACCGTGCTGACCGAGTACCGCGGTCTGACGGTTTCCCAGCTCACCCAGCTGCGGCGATCGCTCGGTGCCGAGACCAGCTACACGGTCGCGAAGAACACGCTGGCGAAGCGTGCCGCGACGGACGCGGGCATCACCGGCCTCGACGAGCTGTTCACCGGTCCTACCGCGCTGACTTTCGTTTCGGGCGACGTCGTCGAGGCGGCGAAGGGGCTTCGCGACTTCGCGAAGGCCAACCCGAAGCTCGTCATCAAGGGCGGTGTCTTCGAGGGCAAGGCCATTTCCGCGGCCGAGGTCACGAAGCTCGCCGACCTGGAGTCCCGTGAGGTGCTGCTGGCCAAGCTGGCCGGCGCGATGAAGGGCAACCTGAGCAAGGCCGCGGCCCTGTTCCAGGCTCCGCTCTCCAAGGCCGCCCGCGCGGCGGCCGCCCTGGCGGACAAGAAGCGCGAGCAGGAGGGCGCTGAGGCGGCCTGAGGCCGCGCGGCGCACCCACGTTCTTTAACAACCTTTAGAAAGGACGCCAGACATGGCGAAGCTCAGCACCGACGAGCTGCTCGACGCGTTCAAGGAGATGACGCTGATCGAGCTCTCTGAGTTCGTGAAGCAGTTCGAGGACACCTTCGAGGTCACCGCCGCCGCTCCGGTCGCGGTTGCCGCCGCCGGTGGCGCTCCGGCCGCCGCCGAGGCCGAGCCGGAGAAGGACGAGTTCGACGTCGTCCTCGAGGCTGACGGTGGCAAGAAGATCCAGGTCATCAAGGTCGTGCGTGAGCTGACCGGCCTGGGCCTCAAGGAGGCCAAGGACGCGGTCGAGTCCGCGCCGAAGGCCATCCTGGAGAAGGTCAACAAGGAGACCGCCGAGAAGGCGAAGGCCAAGCTCGAGGGTGAGGGCGCCAAGGTCACCCTCAAGTGACCTGAGCTCCAACCTGCGCGTACCCGGCTCGGTGAGCTGGGACACGGTCGCGTCGCGGCGGGCGGTGATCCGACACGGATCACCGCCCGCCGTGTTTCGTGGACCGGGCGACAACCGTGCTGAGCTGGGCGCCGATGGTCGGCGCGGGATCATTTGCACGAACGACCGGATCCTCCTCAGGTGGGAAAGAACCGACGACCCGGATACCGGCCCTTGACGCGGCCCCGGCCTGACAGGCACCCTGACACCAGCAAGACACCGCGCTTGCGACGGCCACGATGTGGGTAATGACAGCGACGGCACCATCGGTCGCGGTCACCCGAGCGGCCCAGTGGGGAGTTGCGTTCTGAGCGGCCCGGCAGACCCCGGTGAACGGGGGCCGAGGAGCGTTCCGCAAACGACCTGCGGGGTGGGCTGGACAGCGGTTAGCCTCTCGGCTACACTGCTAGTTTGCGCTGCCTTCCGACTTGACCCCTGCTCGGAAATGTCCGTTTACGGATAATTCTGGTGGGGTCATTGGAGTGCACGCGTACCAGCCGTTCTGCAGCACCGGTCCTCGGAAGGACGCATCTTGGCAGCTTCCCGCCCTGCGAAGACCAGTCGTACGTCGAGCGCATTCGCTCCCCGCCGAGTTTCATTCGGCAGGATCACCGAACACCTCGAGGTCCCCAACCTCCTTGCCATCCAGAACGAGTCCTTCGACTGGCTCGTCGGCAACGAGGCTTGGCAGGGCCGGTCGGCGGACGACCCGCACGCACGCTCGGGTCTCGCGGAGATCCTTGAAGAGATCAGTCCCATTGAGGACTTCTCCGGCACCATGTCGCTCTCCTTCTCGGCGCCGCGCTTCGACGAGGTCAAGGCCTCGATCGAGGAGTGCAAGGAGAAGGACCTGACCTACTGCGCTCCGCTCTTCGTGACCGCGGAGTTCACCAACAACACCACTGGCGAGATCAAGAGCCAGACGGTGTTCATGGGTGACTTCCCGATGATGACGCCCAAGGGCACCTTCGTCATCAACGGCACCGAGCGCGTCGTGGTCAGCCAGCTCGTCCGGTCTCCGGGCGTGTACTTCGACAAGCAGCCGGACAAGACCTCCGACCGCGACCTCTCCAGCGTCAAGGTCATCCCGAGTCGGGGTGCCTGGCTGGAGTTCGACATCGACAAGCGCGACACGGTCGGCGTACGTATCGACCGCAAGCGCCGGCAGGCCGTCACGGTCCTGCTCAAGGCCATCGGATGGTCGGCCGAGCGGATCCGTGAGAAGTTCGGCTGGTCCGAGCTGATGATGACCACGCTCGAGAAGGACCACATCGCCGGCGCCGACGAGGCCCTGCTAGACATCTACCGCAAGCTGCGCCCTGGCGAGCCGCCGACGCGCGAGAACGCCCAGACCCTGCTCGACAACCTCTTCTTCAACCCGAAGAGGTACGACGTGGCCAAGGTCGGGCGCTACAAGTTCAACAAGAAGCTCGAAGTCGACGTGCCGATCACCACCGGCACGCTGACCGAGGACGACATCGTCGCCACCGTGGAGTACCTCTGCCGGCTGCACGCCGGTGAGGACGGCTACGAGGCCGACGACATCGACCACTTCGGCAACCGGCGCCTCCGTACCGTGGGCGAGCTGATCCAGAACCAGGTTCGGGTCGGCCTCTCCCGGATGGAGCGGGTCGTCCGCGAGCGGATGACCACGCAGGACGTCGAGGCGATCACGCCGCAGACCCTGATCAACATCCGCCCGGTGGTGGCGGCGATCAAGGAGTTCTTCGGTACGTCGCAGCTGTCCCAGTTCATGGACCAGACCAACCCGCTGGCGGGCCTGACCCACCGGCGTCGGCTGAGCGCGCTCGGCCCGGGTGGTCTGTCCCGGGAGCGGGCCGGCTTCGAGGTCCGCGACGTGCACCCGTCCCACTACGGCCGGATGTGCCCGATCGAGACGCCGGAAGGCCCGAACATCGGCCTGATCGGCGCGCTGTCCACCTTCGCCCGGGTCAACCCGTTCGGCTTCATCGAGACGCCGTACCGGAAGGTCGTCGAGGGTCGGGTCACCGACCAGATCGACTACCTGACCGCGGACGAGGAGGACCGGTTCGTCAAGGCCCAGGCCAACGCGCGCCTGAAGGCTGACGGCACGTTCGCCGAGGACCGGGTGCTCTGCCGTCGTAAGGGCGGCGAGACCGAGGACGTCGTCCCCGGTGCCGTCGACTACATGGACGTCTCGCCCCGGCAGATGACCTCGGTCGCGACCGCCATGATCCCGTTCCTCGAGCACGACGACGCCAACCGGGCACTGATGGGCGCGAACATGCAGCGCCAGGCGGTGCCGCTGGTCAAGGCCGAGGCGCCGCTCGTGGGTACGGGCATGGAGTACCGGGCCGCGGTCGACGCTGGCGACGTGGTGGTCGCCGAGGTCGGCGGTGTGATCGAGGATCTCTGCGCCGACTACGTCACCATCCACCAGGATGACGGCCACCGCCGGACGTACCTGCTGCACAAGTTCCGCCGCTCCAACGCCGGCTCCTGCGTCAACCAGAAGCCGGTCGTCTTCGAGGGCGACCGCGTCGAGGCCGGTCAGGTCATCGCCGACGGTCCCTGCACCGACGAGGGCGAGATGGCACTCGGACGCAACCTGCTGGTGGCGTTCATGTGCTGGGAGGGCCACAACTACGAGGACGCGATCATCCTGTCGCAGCGCCTCGTGCAGCAGGACGTGCTCACCTCGATCCACATCGAGGAGCACGAGGTCGACGCCCGGGACACCAAGCTCGGTCCGGAGGAGATCACCCGCGACATCCCGAACGTCAGCGAGGAAATGCTCGCCGACCTCGACGAGCGCGGCATCATCCGGATCGGCGCCGAGGTCGTTCCCGGCGACATCCTGGTCGGCAAGGTCACGCCCAAGGGTGAGACCGAGCTGACCCCGGAGGAGCGACTGCTCCGCGCGATCTTCGGTGAGAAGGCGCGTGAGGTTCGGGACACCTCGCTGAAGGTGCCGCACGGCGAGACCGGCACGGTCATCGGTGTGCGCACGTTCTCCCGCGAGGACGGCGACGAGTTGCCGCCGGGCGTCAACGAGCTGGTCCGGGTCTACGTCGCCCAGAAGCGCAAGATCCAGGACGGCGACAAGCTCGCCGGCCGGCACGGCAACAAGGGCGTCATCTCCAAGATCCTCCCGGTCGAGGACATGCCGTTCCTCGAGGACGGCACCCCGGTCGACATCGTGCTCAACCCGCTCGGTGTGCCGAGCCGGATGAACATCGGCCAGGTTCTGGAGACCCACCTCGGGTGGGTGGCCAAGACCGGTTGGAAGGTCGAGGGTGACGACGCCGAGTGGAAGCGCCAGCTCCGCTCGATCGACGCGCACGAGTCCGAGGGTGACACCAACGTGGCCACCCCGGTCTTCGACGGTGCCCGCGAGGAGGAGATCTCCGGTCTGCTCGAGTCGACCCTGCCCAACCGGGACGGCAAGCAGCTGATCGGGCGCACCGGTAAGGCGCAGCTGTTCGACGGTCGTTCCGGTGAGCCTCTGCCGGACCCGATCGCGGTCGGCTACGTCTACATCCTGAAGCTCAACCACCTGGTCGACGACAAGATCCACGCTCGGTCGACCGGTCCGTACTCGATGATCACGCAGCAGCCGCTGGGTGGTAAGGCGCAGTTCGGTGGTCAGCGCTTCGGTGAGATGGAGTGCTGGGCGATGCAGGCGTACGGCGCCGCGTACGCCCTGCAGGAGCTGCTCACGATCAAGTCCGACGACGTGCTCGGCCGGGTGAAGGTCTACGAGGCCATCGTCAAGGGCGAGAACATCCCGGAGCCGGGCATTCCGGAGTCGTTCAAGGTGCTGCTCAAGGAGCTGCAGTCGCTGTGCCTCAACGTCGAGGTGCTGTCCAGCGACGGTGTGGCCCTGGAGATGCGCGAGACCGACGACGAGGTGTTCCGGGCCGCGGAGGAGCTGGGCATCGACCTGTCCCGGCGCGAGCCGAGCTCGGTCGAAGAGGTGTAAGTGGTGCGGGTCGGGGGCCTTCGGGCTCCCGACCCCCGCCCGTGATCTAGCTGTAAAGACGACGACATAGGGGACATAGTGCTCGACGTCAACTTCTTCGACGAGCTGCGCATTGGTCTCGCCACCGCCGACGACATCCGTCAGTGGTCGCACGGCGAGGTCAAGAAGCCTGAGACCATCAACTACCGCACCCTGAAGCCGGAGAAGGACGGGCTCTTCTGCGAGAAGATCTTCGGTCCGCAGCGGGACTGGGAGTGCTACTGCGGTAAGTACAAGCGCGTCCGGTTCAAGGGCATCATCTGCGAGCGCTGCGGCGTCGAGGTGACCCGCTCCAAGGTTCGTCGTGAGCGGATGGGGCACATCGAGCTCGCCGCTCCGGTGACCCACATCTGGTACTTCAAGGGCGTTCCGAGCCGGCTGGGCTACCTGCTGGACCTCGCCCCGAAGGATCTCGAAAAGATCATCTACTTCGCCTCGTACGTCGTGACGAGCGTGGACGCGGAGTCGCGTCACCGTGACCTCTCGACGATCGAGAACGAGATCCTGGCCGAGAAGCGGCAGTCCGAGAACAGCCGCGACTCGGAGATCGAGAAGCGGGCCGCCAAGCTCGAGGCCGACCTGGCCGAGCTGGAGGCCGAGGGTGCCAAGGCGGACGTCCGGCGCAAGGTCAAGGAGGGCGGAGAGCGCGAGATGCGCCAGATCCGCGACCGGGCCCAGCGCGAGATCGACCGCCTGGACGAGGTGCTGGACACCTTCCGCAAGCTGGAGCCGAAGCAGCTTGTCACCGACGAGCTGCTCTACCGCGAGCTGCGCGACCGGTTCGGTGAGTACTTCACCGGCTCGATGGGCGCGGAGGCCATCAAGGCGCTGGTCCAGAACATGGACCTCGACGCCGAGGCCGAGAGCCTGCGCGAGACCATCCGGTCCGGCAAGGGCCAGCGGAAGATCCGGGCGCTCAAGCGGCTCAAGGTCGTCGCGGCGTTCCTGAACACCCGCAACTCGCCGCTCGGCATGGTGCTGGACTGCGTCCCGGTCATCCCGCCGGACCTGCGCCCGATGGTGCAGCTCGACGGTGGTCGGTTCGCGACCTCGGACCTCAACGACCTGTACCGCCGCGTGATCAACCGGAACAACCGCCTCAAGCGGCTGATCGACCTCGGCGCGCCCGAGATCATCGTCAACAACGAGAAGCGGATGCTCCAGGAGGCCGTCGACGCGCTGTTCGACAACGGTCGTCGTGGCCGGCCGGTCACCGGTCCGGGTAACCGCCCGCTCAAGTCGCTGTCCGACATGCTCAAGGGCAAGCAGGGCCGGTTCCGCCAGAACCTGCTGGGCAAGCGCGTCGACTACTCCGGCCGTTCGGTCATCGTGGTCGGCCCGAAGCTCAAGCTGCACCAGTGCGGCCTGCCCAAGCAGATGGCCCTGGAGCTGTTCAAGCCGTTCGTCATGAAGCGGCTGGTCGACCTCAACCACGCGCAGAACATCAAGTCCGCCAAGCGGATGGTCGAGCGTCAGCGCCCGGTCGTGTGGGACGTTCTGGAAGAGGTCATCGGCGAGCACCCGGTGCTGCTCAACCGGGCGCCGACCCTGCACCGTCTGGGCATCCAGGCGTTCGAGCCGCAGCTGGTCGAGGGCAAGGCCATCCAGATCCACCCGCTGGTCTGCACCGCGTTCAACGCGGACTTCGACGGTGACCAGATGGCGGTGCACGTGCCGCTGTCCGCCGAGGCCCAGGCCGAGGCGCGGATCCTGATGCTGTCGTCGAACAACATCCTCAAGCCGGCCGACGGCAAGCCGGTCACCATGCCCACCCAGGACATGGTCATCGGCCTGTACCACCTCACCCACCTCACCGCCGGTGAGAAGGGCGAGGGCCGGGCGTTCAGCTCGGACGCCGAGGCGCGGATGGCGTTCGACAACGGCGAGCTGCACCTGCAGGCTCCGGTGAAGATCCGCCTGCGGAACGTGATCGGTGTCGACAACGGCGCCGGCGCCGAGGCGTGGACCGCTCCGGAGGGCTGGGTCGAGGGTGAGCCGCTGACCGTGGAGACCACCCTCGGTCGGGTGCTGTTCAACGAGACGCTGCCGCAGGGCTACCGCTTCGTGAACTACGAGATCCGCAAGGGTCAGCTCTCCGCGATCGTCAACGACCTCGCCGAGCGCTTCCCCAAGGTGGCTCTCGCGGCCACCCTGGACGGGCTCAAGGAGGCCGGCTTCCACTGGGCCACCTGGTCCGGCGTGACGATCGGCATGGAGGACGTCATCGCCCCGCCGCGCAAGGCGGAGATCCTGGCGAAGTACGAGAAGGAAGCCGACCGGATCGACAAGCAGTACCAGCGTGGTCTGATGACCGCCGAGGAGCGTCGCGGCGAACTCATCGAGATCTGGACCAAGGCGACCAACGAGGTCGCCAAGGAGATGGACACCGCGCTGCCGCAGGAGAACCCACTGTGGAAGATGATCAACTCGGGTGCTCGCGGTAACCTGCTCCAGCTCCGGCAGATCGCGGCGATCCGTGGTCTGGTGGCCAACCCGAAGGGCGAGATCATCCCGCGGCCGATCAAGGCCAGCTACCGGGAGGGTCTGTCCGTGCTGGAGTACTTCATCTCCACGCACGGTGCCCGTAAGGGTCTCGCCGACACCGCGCTGCGGACCGCCGACTCGGGTTACCTGACCCGTCGTCTGGTGGACGTCTCCCAGGACGTCATCATCCGCGAGGAGGACTGCGGCACCGACCGGGCGATCCCGATGCAGATCGGCGAGAAGCTCGACGGCAAGCTCGTCGTCCACACCCACGCCGAGACCAGCGTGCACGCCCGGACCCTGGCCGACGACATCAAGGGGCCGGACGGCACCGTGGTGGCCGAGCGCGGCCAGGACATCAACTCCATCGGGGTCGACAAGATCGTCGCCGCTGGTGTGGAGACGGTCCGGGTGCGCAGCGTGCTCACCTGCGAGTCGAAGCTGGGCGTCTGCGCGGCCTGCTACGGCCGTTCGCTGCCGACCGGCAAGTCGGTCGACATCGGTGAGGCCGTCGGCATCATCGCCGCCCAGTCCATCGGTGAGCCGGGTACGCAGCTGACGATGCGTACCTTCCACACCGGTGGTGTCGCGGGTGAGGACATCACCCAGGGTCTGCCGCGTGTGCAGGAAATCTTCGAGGCCCGGGTCCCGAAGGGTAAGGCGCCCATCGCCGACACCCCCGGTCGGATCCGCATCGAGGACGGCGAGCGCTCGCGGAAGATCATCGTGGTGCCGGACGACGGCAGCGAAGAGATCGTCTACGACAAGATCTCGAAGCGCGTCAAGCTCCGGACCCACGACGGCGGCCACGTCGCGGTCGGCGAGAAGCTGACCGAGGGCACCATCGACCCGCACGAGCTTCTGCGGATCATGGGTCCGCGTGCGGTCCAGGTCCACCTGACCAGTGAGGTCCAGGAGGTCTACCGCTCGCAGGGTGTGCTCATCCACGACAAGCACATCGAGATCATCATCCGCCAGATGCTCAAGCGGGTGACGGTCATCGACTCCGGCTCGACCGAGTTCCTGCCGGGCGTGCTCGTCGACCGGGCGCTGTTCGAGTCGGAGAACCGCCGACTCGTGTCGGAGGGTGGCGAGCCCGCCGCCGGCCGTCCGGTGCTGATGGGTATCACCAAGGCCTCGCTGGCCACCGACTCCTGGCTCTCCGCGGCCTCCTTCCAGGAGACCACGCGGGTGCTGACCGACGCTGCGATCAACTCGCGCAGCGACTCGCTGGTCGGCCTCAAGGAGAACGTGATCATCGGTAAGCTCATCCCGGCCGGTACGGGCATCAGCAAGTACCGCAACGTCCGGGTCGAGCCGACCGAGGAGGCCAAGGCCAAGGTCTACTCGATGACCGGTTACCCGGAGACCGACTACGGTTTCGGGCCGGCCAGTGGGCAGGCTGTGCCGCTGGACGACTTCGATTTCGGGTCGTACCGCTAAGCACCAGACAACGACGAGGCCCCCGGCATCCGCCGGGGGCCTCGTCGTTCCCGGACCGCCCTGCCAGCGGACCGGGTTGGGCATGATGGAGGCATGACGACCGCATCCGGGCAGGTGTCCGTCGCCTCTTCAGGCCTGCGCCACCCGCTCGACCCGGATCCGGCCCGCGCCACCAAGGCGCGGGCGGTCTTCGCGCTGGGTCTGCTCGGCATGCTGACCGGGCTGTTCATCGGCGGGGTGGTGCCCGCGACGGTGGCGCTCCAGCTGGCCCGGCAGGCCCGCCGGGAGGCGTACGCCTCGGGGGGTTTCCTCACCGGAAGCGTCTGGCTGCGGCGGGGGGAGCGGATGGCCTGGACCGGTCTGGCGTTGGTCGCGGTCAGCGTGGTCGTCGTCGTGGTGATCGGCGTGGTCCGGCTGGCGGGCACGCCGTTCGGCCACGACTACCCCTCGAACATGGACTGAGGCATGCGGCGACCGCGCCCGGCGCGGACGGCGCCGCCTCCGGCGGTAGCCTGGCCGGTGTCCGCCGCGCGCGCTGGCGGCCCTGTCGACAGGAGGACTTCGTGACGGAACCGGCGCGGCCCCCGGCGGACGAACCAGCCGGGCATCCTGACGTGCCGGCTCCGGGCGCGACTCCCCCCACGCCGGCTCCGGGCGCGGCTCCCGGCTCGCCGGCTCCGGACGCGGCTCCCTCGAAACCAGCTGTCGATGCCACCTCCGGCCCGAATCCGACCGCGGCGTCTTCCCCGGGGGTCGGCTCACCTGCCTCCTCCGATTCCGGTTCCACCGCGCCGGCGTCGAGCGCGTCGTCCGCACCGGTTTCGGATTTCGGGCCGATGCCCTCGGCGTGGAGTGAGTGGGCGCAACCGGAGGCGGGCGGACAGCCGGCGCCGACGACCGGCGCCCCTGCTGCGGGTACGCCCTCGTCGGCGGGCTGGGGTCCGCCGCCCTCGCCCGCCTGGGGTCCGCCCGCGGCCGAGTGGGGCGGGGTCTTCCCGCCCGGTTACCACCAGCCCCACCCTGCCGCCGGTACGCCGGTGCCGTACGGCTGGGCCCAACCGCCGTCGGGGCCCGCCGCCGCAGACGGGTGGGGGCAGCCACCGTCCGGACCGGGCACGCCGGCCGGTTGGGGCCACCCATCGTCGGGACCGCCCGGCTGGGGGCAGCCCTCGTCCGGGCCGGGCCCCTGGGGGCAGCCGGTGCCGGGGCACTTCCCCGCCTGGGGTACGGCCCCCGCCCGGCCGGTGCCGCCACCCACCGATGAGCAGCGGAGGCCGCCGAAGCGGGTGGAGGCGGTGCCCGGCACCCCGTTCGGGGTGGTGCACCTGGACGTGCCGCCGGTGACCGCCGGGCTGGCGACGGGGTCGCTGGTGGCCGGCATCGCGTCGATCCTGGTCTCGCTGCTGGTGATCTGCGTCGGTGTGGCCTTCGGGGCCCGTGGGGGAGTGTGGGTCTCGGGCGCCTTCACGGTGCTGGGGGTGCTGGCGGGGTTGGCAGCGGTCGTCACCGGCCTGCTGGGCCAGCGACAGATCCGCCGGGCGGCGGCGCCGTCGGCGGTGCGGTTCACCGGTCGGGGGCTCGCGGTGGCCGGCGTCAGCTGCGGCGCGGCGGGCGCCCTGCTGAGCCTGTTGGGTCTGGGGCTGGGGTTGCTGATCAGTCTGACGTGACAGGGGCGCGGGGACGGGTCCGTGGATCAGGTGGTGCCTGGGGGCCTGCCCGGGGGCGACGGGTGCTTCGGCGGGGAAGCCGGTACACTTGTGTTTGTAGGTGCCCATCGCGGGTGCCGAGGCGGGACGCGATCCGGCCGGCGAGGGGTGAGACGTTCGCCGACCCATTCCGTTTTGACCTGGGCGGCTGTGGTAGGTACTCTTTCCCCTTGTGCCCGGGCGTGCCCGGGCAACTCGTGCGTGCGCTGGTTCCGGAGTCCGGACGGCGGCACGACAAGCCAAAGATCCGGAGCGGGGCGATCCGCGTGCCGGTGACAGAAAACCCGGTACGTCCGCGACAGCGTCCGCACCGGGACCGTGAGCTGGGCGACACGCCCGACCGCGGGTGCCGGGGCCTCCGCAAGGTGACCCTGGTCGGAATGTAGGAGAGCCGGTCATCAGGCTGGCTAACGAGCAGACGGCGCGGCCGCAGACAGCGGCCGAAGGGAGCGGAGAAACCCGGTGCCCACCATTCAGCAGCTGGTCCGAAAGGGCCGTCAGGCCAAGACGACCAAGACCAAGACCCCTGCGCTCAAGGGGTCTCCCCAGCGGCGCGGCGTGTGCACCCGCGTGTACACCACCACCCCGAAGAAGCCGAACTCGGCGCTGCGCAAGGTCGCTCGTGTCAAGCTCAGCAGCCAGATCGAGGTAACCGCGTACATCCCGGGTGTCGGCCACAACCTGCAGGAGCACTCGATCGTGCTCGTGCGTGGCGGTCGTGTGAAGGACCTCCCCGGCGTGCGTTACAAGATCGTCCGCGGCTCGCTGGACACCCAGGGTGTCCGCAACCGCAAGCAGGCGCGCAGCCGTTACGGCGCGAAGAAGGAGAAGAGCTGACATGCCGCGTAAGGGACCCGCTCCGCGGCGGCCGCTGGTCGCTGACCCGGTGTACAACTCGCCGCTGGTCACCCAGCTGGTGAACAAGATCCTGCTGCGCGGCAAGCGCCAGCTCGCCGAGTCGATCGTGTACGCGGCCCTCGAGGGCTGCCGCGAGAAGTCCGGCACCGACCCGGTCGTCACCCTCAAGCGGGCGATGGACAACGTCAAGCCGACCCTCGAGGTGCGCAGCCGTCGTGTCGGTGGCGCCACCTACCAGGTGCCGGTCGAGGTCCGCCCCACCCGGGCGACCACGCTGGGCCTGCGCTGGCTGGTGACCTACTCCCGCGCCCGGCGCGAGAAGACCATGGTCGAGCGGCTGATGAACGAGCTGCTGGACGCGAGCAACGGCCTCGGCGCCGCCGTCAAGCGGCGCGAGGACACGCACAAGATGGCCGAGTCCAACAAGGCCTTCGCGCACTACCGCTGGTAACACCTGAGGTTCCGGCGCCCACCCGGCGCCGGAACCGCCACCAGTTGAGTCGAGACGACGATAAGTAGGGATTGAAGTGGCCGCCGCAGACGCGCTCGCCAACGTACGCAACATCGGCATCATGGCGCACATCGATGCCGGTAAGACCACGACCACCGAGCGAATCCTGTTCTACACCGGCATCACGTACAAGATCGGTGAGGTCCACGAGGGCGCCGCCGTCATGGACTGGATGGAGCAGGAGCAGGAGCGTGGTATCACCATCACCTCCGCTGCCACCAAGTGTGAGTGGAAGGGCCACACGATCCAGATCATCGACACGCCTGGCCACGTCGACTTCACGGTCGAGGTCGAGCGGTCGCTGCGGGTCCTGGATGGTGCGGTCGCGGTCTACGACGGTGTCGCCGGCGTCGAGCCGCAGACGGAGAACGTCTGGCGGCAGGCCGACAAGTACAACGTCCCGCGGATGTGCTTCGTCAACAAGCTCGACCGGACCGGTGCCGACTTCTTCCGCTGCGTGCAGATGATGATCGACCGGCTCAACGCCACCCCGCTGGTGCTCCAGATCCCGATCGGGCTCGAGGGCGACCACATCGGTGTCGTCGACCTGGTCGGCATGCGCGCCCTCACCTGGCGCGGGGAGACCCAGAAGGGTGAGGACTACGCGATCGAGGAGATCCCGGCCGAGCTGGCCGACTCCGCGGCCGAGTGGCGCGAGAAGCTGATGGAGACCCTCGCCGACGTCGACGACTCGGTGATGGAGAAGTACCTGGAAGGCGAGGAGGTCTCCATCGAGGAGATCAAGGCCGCCATCCGGCGTGCCACCATCGCCGGCAAGGCCAACCCGGTGCTGTGCGGCTCGGCGTTCAAGAACAAGGGCGTCCAGCCCATGCTCGACGCCGTGGTCGACTTCCTGCCGTCGCCGCTGGACGTTCCGGCGATCGAGGGTACGGCCACCGACGGTGAGACCCCGCTGCTGCGCAAGCCGTCCAACTCGGAGCCCTTCTCCGGTCTGGCCTTCAAGATCCAGACGGACAAGCACCTGGGCAAGCTCACCTACGTGCGCGTCTACTCCGGCACGCTCGACTCCGGCTCCCAGGTGGTCAACTCCACCAAGGACCGCAAGGAGCGGATCGGCAAGATCTACCAGATGCACGCCAACAAGCGTGAAGAGCGTCCGTCGGCGCAGGCCGGCGACATCATCGCCGTGCAGGGTCTCAAGCAGACCACCACCGGCGACACGCTCTCCGACCCGGCGAACCCGGTCATCCTGGAGTCGATGACCTTCCCGGAGCCGGTCATCTCGGTGGCGATCGAGCCGAAGACCAAGTCTGACCAGGAGAAGCTGGGTACGGCCATCCAGCGCCTGGCCGAGGAGGACCCGACCTTCCGCGTCCAGCTGGACGAGGAGACCGGTCAGACGGTCATCTCCGGCATGGGCGAGCTGCACCTGGACATCCTGGTCGACCGGATGCGCCGCGAGTTCAACGTCGAGGCCAACGTCGGCAAGCCGCAGGTGGCGTACCGCGAGACCATCCGCCGCAAGGTGGAGAAGGTCGAGTACACCCACAAGAAGCAGACCGGTGGCTCCGGCCAGTACGCCCGCGTCATCGTGAGCGTCGAGCCGCTGCCGCTGGACAACGACTCGCCGACCTACGAGTTCGCCAACGCCGTCAGCGGCGGTCGCATCCCGCGGGAGTTCATCCCGTCGGTCGACGCCGGTGCGCAGGACGCCATGCAGTACGGCATCCTCGCGGGCTTCCCGCTCGTCGGTGTGAAGCTGACGCTGCTGGACGGTCAGTACCACGAGGTCGACTCGTCGGAAATGGCATTCAAGATCGCCGGCTCGATGGTGATGAAGGACGCGGCCCGCAAGGCCGATCCCGCGTTGCTTGAGCCGATGATGGCCGTTGAGGTCACCACTCCTGAGGAGAACATGGGTGACGTCATCGGTGACCTCAACTCCCGCCGCGGCATCATCCAGGCGATGGAGGAGCGCAGCGGCGCCCGCATCGTGAGGGCTCTGGTGCCGTTGTCGGAGATGTTCGGCTACGTCGGCGACCTGCGGTCGAAGACCCAGGGCCGGGCTAGCTACAGCATGCAGTTCGACTCCTACGCGGAGGTTCCGCAGAGCGTCGCGAAGGAGATCATCGCGAAGGCAACGGGCGAGTAACTGCCCCGAGCAGGTGATTCGTGGTCGGTCGCGGGTGACTCAACCCGCCCGCGGCCACCACGATCGGATCGCGTGAGACCGGGCCTGTAGGCTTCATCGCCGCAGAACCCACAAAGGCTCTCCGGCCGTCAGGCCGGAAAGGCTGTCGACAGAGTCCTAAGCGCCGACCGGCGCGCCGGGCGTACGAACCAAGAAGTCCACAGGAGGACACCAGTGGCGAAGGCTAAGTTCGAGCGGACTAAGCCGCACGTCAACATCGGCACCATTGGTCACATCGACCACGGTAAGACGACGCTGACGGCGGCCATCACCAAGGTCCTGCACGACCAGTACCCGGACCTGAACCCGTACACGCCGTTCGACGAGATCGACAAGGCGCCGGAGGAGAAGGCCCGCGGCATCACGATCTCGATCGCGCACGTCGAGTACCAGACCGAGTCGCGGCACTACGCGCACGTGGACTGCCCCGGCCACGCGGACTACATCAAGAACATGATCACCGGTGCCGCGCAGATGGACGGCGCGATCCTGGTGGTCGCGGCGACCGACGGCCCGATGCCGCAGACCCGTGAGCACGTGCTGCTCGCGCGTCAGGTTGGCGTGCCGTACATCGTCGTGGCGCTCAACAAGAGCGACATGGTCGACGACGAGGAGCTCCTGGAGCTCGTCGAGCTCGAGGTCCGTGAGCTGCTCTCCTCGCAGGAGTACCCGGGTGACGACCTGCCGGTCGTGCGGGTTTCGGCGCTGAAGGCCCTCGAGGGTGACCCCGAGTGGACCGGCAAGCTCCTGGACCTGATGACCGCGGTCGACACCGCGATCCCGCAGCCGGAGCGCGAGACCGAGAAGCCGTTCCTCATGCCCATCGAGGACGTCTTCACGATCACCGGTCGTGGCACCGTCGTCACCGGTCGCGCCGAGCGCGGCATCCTCAAGCCGAACGAGGAGGTGGAGATCGTCGGTATCCGCGAGAAGTCGCAGAAGACGGTCTGCACCGGTATCGAGATGTTCCGCAAGCTGCTCGACGAGGCCCGCGCGGGCGAGAACGTCGGTCTGCTGCTGCGTGGCATCAAGCGCGAGGACGTCGAGCGCGGCATGGTGGTCGTCAAGCCGGGCACCACGACCCCGCACACGGAGTTCGAGGCGACGGTCTACATCCTCTCCAAGGAGGAGGGCGGCCGGCACACCCCGTTCTTCCAGAACTACCGCCCGCAGTTCTACTTCCGGACCACAGACGTCACCGGTGTCGTCACCCTCCCCGAGGGCACCGAGATGGTCATGCCGGGTGACAACACCACCATGTCGGTGAAGCTGATCCAGCCCATCGCCATGGAGGAGAACCTCAAGTTCGCGATCCGCGAGGGTGGCCGCACCGTCGGCGCCGGGTTCGTCACCAAGATCCAGAAGTGACCTGGGTAACCCCGATTAGACCCGCCGCCGGTCGTGCGGCATACTAGTCAGGTTGCGTAACGACAGTTCGTCGCCTGTGTTCGGCTTTCGCTGAACCTCCGGGTGGCGAGGCAGTCGAGCGTAGGGTGGTTGGCGGCCCAGTCGCCAACCACCCTCGCACGGCGTTCAGGTCGCGGTAGTGCGATCGGCGCCTTGACCCACCGCGCGGTCAGCACCACTCCGGAACCCCGGGGCGGAGCCTGGCCCGAGGGCGCGACACGCCCGACCGCGGGGGTCGGCGAAGTGGGCCTGTGCCAGCCGGTACAGGCGCCCGCAACACAGCGGCATCGAGAGAAGGAACAGAAGCCACCATGGCGGGACAGAAGATCCGCATCCGGCTCAAGGCCTATGACCACGAGGTCGTCGACTCCTCGGCTCGGAAGATCGTCGAGACGGTGACGCGTACCGGGGCGCAGGTCGCGGGCCCGGTGCCGCTGCCCACGGAGATCAACCGTTTCTGCGTTATCCGCTCGCCGCACAAGTACAAGGACTCGCGCGAGCACTTCGAGATGCGCACGCACAAGCGGCTGATCGACATCATCGACCCGACCCCGAAGACGGTCGACTCGCTCATGCGCCTCGACCTGCCGGCTGGCGTCGACATCGAGATCAAGCTGTAGGGACCGGACAAATGGACAGGCAAGTCAAGGGGATCCTGGGCGCCAAGCTCGGCATGACCCAGGTCTGGGACAACAACAAGGTTGTTCCCGTGACCGTGGTCGAGGCCGGCCCGTGCGTCATCAGCCAGGTTCGTAGCGCCGAGAAGGACGGTTACTCCGCGGTCCAGCTGGCGTACGGCACGATCGACCCGCGCAAGGTGAAGAAGCCGGTCAGCGGGCACTACGCGAAGGCGGACGTGGCGCCGCGCCGGCACATCGTCGAGCTGCGCACCACGGACGCGTCGGAGTACTCGCTCGGCCAGGAGGTCACGGTCGAGGAGTTCCTGGCGGGCGTCACGATCGACGTCACCGGCAAGACCAAGGGCAAGGGCTACGCCGGCCCGATGAAGCGGCACGGCTTCCACGGTCTGCGCGCCAGCCACGGTGTCGAGCGCAAGCACCGCTCGCCCGGCTCCATCGGCGCCTGCGCCACCCCGGGTCGTGTCTTCAAGGGCACCCGGATGGCCGGCCGCATGGGTGGCGTGCGCTACACCGTGCAGAACCTCACCGTCCAGGCGGTCGACACCGAGAACAACCTGCTGCTCGTCCGGGGTGCCATTCCTGGTCCCAAGGGCGCGCTCGTTCTGGTCCGTACCGCGGCCAAGAGCAAGGTGAAGAAGGGCGGTGCGGCCAAGTGACCACCGTTGACGTGCGCACCGTCGAAGGCACCACCAGCGGCTCGGTCGAGCTGCCGGCGGACATCTTCGACGTGCAGGCCAACGTCGCGCTGATGCACCAGGTCGTGGTGGCCCAGCTCGCGGCGGCCCGACAGGGCACGCACAAGGCCAAGACCCGCGGCGAGGTCGCCGGTGGCGGCAAGAAGCCGTACAAGCAGAAGGGCACCGGTCGCGCCCGGCAGGGCTCGATCCGCGCGCCGCAGTTCGCCGGCGGTGGCGTGGTGCACGGTCCCGTGCCGCGCGACTACAGCCAGCGGACCCCGAAGAAGATGAAGGCCGCCGCACTGCGGGGTGCCCTCTCCGACCGGGCCCGCGCCGGGCAGGTGCACGTCGTCGAGGCGTTCGTCTCGGGCGAGAAGCCGTCGACCAAGGCCGCTCTGGCCACGCTTGCCAAGCTCACCGAGGCCCGTCGGGTCCTGGTCGTGCTGAGCAGCACCGACGAGCTGAACTGGGTGTCGCTGCGCAACGAGCCGCGGGTGCACCTGATCGAGTCCGGCCAGCTGAACACGTACGACGTGCTGGTGGCCGACGACGTGGTCTTCACCAAGGACGCCCTGGACGAGTTCCTGGGCGTGCCCGCCGAGACCACCGAGGAGGGTGGCAAGTGAGCACGATCGCCGACCCGCGCGACATCATCGTGGCGCCGGTCGTCTCGGAGAAGAGCTACAGCGAGCTGAACCGGAACTGGTACACCTTCCTGGTGCACCCGGACGCGAACAAGACCGAGATCAAGATCGCTATCCAGCAGATCTTCGACGTCCGCGTCCTGACGGTCAACACGCTCAACCGCCAGGGTAAGCGCAAGCGCACCAAGACCGGCTTCGGTCAGCGCAAGGCGACCAAGCGGGCGATCGTGAAGCTGGCTGACGGTGACCGTATCGAGGCCTTCGGCGGCCCGGTCAGCTGAGGGGTGTAGACAATGGCTATCCGTAAGTACAAGCCGACGACGCCGGGCCGTCGTGGCTCCAGCGTCGCCGACTTCGCCGAGATCACCCGGTCTACGCCGGAGAAGTCGCTGCTGGCTCCGTTGCCGAAGAAGGGCGGGCGTAACGCCCACGGCCGGATCACCACGCGGCACCACGGTGGCGGTCACAAGCGCCAGTACCGTCTGATCGACTTCAAGCGGGTCGACAAGGACGGCGTGCCGGCGAAGGTCGCCCACATCGAGTACGACCCGAACCGCACCGCGCGCATCGCGCTGCTGCACTACGCCGACGGCGAGAAGCGGTACATCATCGCGCCGAAGGACATGAAGCAGGGCGACCGCGTCGAGTCCGGTCCGGGCGCCGACATCAAGCCGGGTAACAACCTGCCGCTGCGCAACATCCCGGTCGGTACCACGATCCACAACGTGGAGCTGCGTCCGGGCGGCGGGGCCAAGCTCGCCCGCTCCGCCGGCGTCGGCATCCAGCTGCTCGGCCGCGAGGGCGTGTACGCGACCCTGCGTATGCCGTCCGGCGAGATCCGGCGGGTGGACGTGCGTTGCCGCGCCAGCATCGGCGAGATCGGCAACGCCGACCAGTCGAACATCAACTGGGGTAAGGCCGGCCGGATGCGGTGGAAGGGCAAGCGCCCGACCGTCCGTGGTGTCGCCATGAACCCGGTCGACCACCCGCACGGTGGTGGTGAGGGTAAGACCTCCGGTGGTCGCCACCCGGTCAACCCGCAGGGTAAGCCCGAGGGCCGCACCCGCCGTAAGGGCCAGGCGAGCGACAAGCTGATTGTCCGCCGCCGCTACGCCACGCGTAAGCGCGGCTGAGGGAGATAAGACATGCCTCGCAGCCTGAAGAAGGGCCCGTTCGTCGACGACCACCTGCTCAAGAAGGTGGAAGTTCAGAACGACAAGGGCTCCAAGAACGTGATCAAGACCTGGTCGCGGCGCTCGACGATCATCCCCGAGATGCTCGGGCACACGATCGCCGTGCACGACGGACGCAAGCACGTCCCGGTGTTCGTGACCGAGGCGATGGTCGGGCACAAGCTCGGCGAGTTCGCGCTGACCCGCACCTTCAAGGGTCACGAGAAGGACGACCGGAAGAGCCGTCGGCGCTGACGCCGCCAGGCATACGGATAGAGGGAACAAGGGGTTACAGCGATGCCAGGAAAGGGCGACGCTCCGGTGCTTCCGGGCGCGCGGGCGGTTGCGCGGCACGTGCGCATCTCGCCGATGAAGGCGCGCCGGGTGGTCAACCTCGTCCGCGGCCTGCCCGCGAAGGAGGCGCTCACGGTGCTGCAGTTCGCGCCGCAGGCTGCGAGCGAGCAGGTGTACAAGGTGCTCGCTAGCGCGATCGCCAACGCGGAGAACAACGAGCGGCTGGACCCCGACGCGCTGCTCGTCAGCGAGGCGTTCGTGGACGAGGGCCCGACGATGAAGCGGTTCCAGCCGCGGGCGCAGGGTCGGGCGTACCGGATCCGCAAGCGCACCTGTCACATCACCGTGGCGGTCGAGGCGGTCGCGCCGGCAGCGCCGAGGAAGGCCGCGGCGAAGAAGGCCGCCCCGGCCACGCAGGCCGCACCGGCCGAAGCGCAGAGCAAGACGGAGGACGCCGAGTAATGGGTCAGAAGGTTCACCCCACTGGGTTCCGGCTCGGCATCTCGACCGACTGGAAGTCCCGTTGGTTCGCGGACAAGCTCTACAAGGACTACATCGGCGAGGATGTCAAGATCCGCCGCATGATGTCCAAGGGCCTCGAGCGTGCCGGGATCTCCAAGGTCGACATCGAGCGCACCCGCGACCGCGTCCGCGTCGACATCCACACCGCCCGGCCGGGCATCGTCATCGGCCGTAAGGGTGCGGAGGCCGACCGGATCCGCGGCGAGCTGGAGAAGCTCACCGGCAAGCAGGTCCAGCTGAACATCATCGAGGTGAAGAACCCCGAGTCGGACGCTCAGCTCGTCGCGCAGGGCGTGGCCGAGCAGCTGTCCAGCCGGGTCAGCTTCCGTCGGGCGATGCGCAAGGCCATGCAGTCGGCCATGAAGAACCCGGTCTGCAAGGGCATCCGGGTTCAGGTTTCGGGTCGCCTCGGCGGCGCCGAGATGAGCCGGACCGAGTTCTACCGTGAGGGCCGGGTTCCGCTGCACACGCTGCGGGCCAACATCGAGTACGGCTTCTTCGAGGCCCGTACCACGTTCGGCCGGATCGGCGTGAAGGTCTGGATCTACAAGGGCGACGCCGTCCCGGGCCGGGAGGCTCCGGCCGAGGCCGGTCCGTCCCGCCCGCGTCGTGGTGAGCGCGGCGACCGTCCCGAGCGTCCGCGCCGTGGCCGGTCGGGTTCGTCCGGCACCACGGCTGGTGGCACCGAGGCCGGTCGGGCTGCTGCGACCACCATCGCGCAGCAGGCCGAGACGCCGAGCGGCGAGCCGGTCGACAGCGCTGCTGTCGCCGCCACTGCTGCTCCGGCTGAAACGCAGCAGGAGGGCTGACAGATGCTGATGCCGCGCAAGCCCCCGAAGGGCTTCCGCAAGCCGCACCACCCGGACCGCCACGGCGCGTCCAAGGGTGGTAACCGGGTGGTGTTCGGCGAGTTCGGGATCCAGGCTCTCGAGCCGGCGTACGTGACCAACCGCCAGATCGAGTCGGCGCGTATCGCGATGACCCGTCACATCAAGCGTGGCGGCAAGGTCTGGATCACGATCTTCCCGGACCAGGCCCTCACCAAGAAGCCTGCCGAGACCCGGATGGGTTCCGGTAAGGGTTCGCCCGAGTGGTGGGTCGCCAACGTCAAGCCGGGACGGGTTCTCTTCGAGATGTCGTTCCCCAACGAGCAGATCGCGCGTGAGGCCATGCGTCGCGCGATCCACAAGCTCCCGATGAAGTGCCGCATTGTTACGCGCGAAGTGGGTGAATCCTGATGGCAGCGGGCGTTAAGGCGACCGAGCTGCGTGAGCTCTCCGAGGAGGAGCTGGTCACGAAGCTGCGGGAGGCCAAGGCGGAGCTGTTCAACCTCCGCGTGCAGGCCGCAACCGGGCAGCTGGACAACAACCGGCGGCTGCAGGTCATCCGTCGGGAGATCGCCCGGATCTACACGATCATGCGCGAGCGCGAGCTGGGGCTCTCGGCCGCGCCGACTGAGGTGACTGCATCATGACCGAGAACACCACCGCTGACGCCACCCGCGCGCGCCGCAAGGTCCGCGAGGGCCTGGTGGTCAGCGACAAGATGGACAAGACCGTCGTGGTCGAGGTCGAGGACCGGGTTCGGCACGCGCTGTACGGCAAGATCATGCGTCGTACGAGCAAGCTGAAGGTGCACGACGAGCAGAACGCCGCTGGCACCGGCGACCGGGTCCTGATCATGGAGACCCGGCCGCTGAGCGCCACCAAGCGTTGGCGGATCGTGGAGATCCTGGAAAAGGCCAAGTAGCGAAGGCTCGAGCTCGCCCGGCGTTGCGTCGGGCGTAGGTTCCGCCAGGCTCCGGCCGCCACGGCGGCCGGAGAACCGGCAGACATAGGAGATAGACGTGATTCAGCAGGAGTCGCGACTGCGCGTCGCCGACAACACGGGTGCTCGGGAGATCCTGTGCATCCGGGTTCTCGGTGGCTCCGGTCGGCGCTACGCGAGCATCGGCGACGTCATCGTGGCCACGGTCAAGGACGCGATCCCGGGTGCCGGTGTGAAGAAGGGCGACGTCGTCAAGGCGGTCGTCGTTCGCACGGCCAAGGAGAAGCGGCGGCCGGACGGCTCGTACATCCGCTTCGACGAGAACGCCGCCGTCATCATCAAGGACGGTGGGGACCCGCGTGGAACCCGTATCTTCGGCCCGGTGGGCCGGGAGCTGCGGGACAAGCGGTTCATGAAGATTATTTCCCTCGCGCCGGAGGTGTTGTGACCGTGAAGGTCAAGAAGGGCGACACGGTCGTCGTCATCGCCGGCAAGGACAAGGGCGCCAAGGGCAAGGTCATCGCGGCCTACCCGCGGCAGGACAAGGTCCTGGTCGAGGGCGTGAACCGGGTCAAGAAGCACACCCGCATCAGCACCACCCAGCGTGGCGCCAAGACCGGCGGCATCGTCACCCAGGAGGCCCCGATCCACGTCTCGAACGTGCAGGTCCTGGACTCCGACGGCAAGCCGACCCGCGTCGGTTACCGGATCGACGACAACGGCCAGAAGGTCCGCATCGCGCGTAGCACCGGTAAGGACCTGTGATGACCACGGCTACCGAAAAGACCATGCCGCGCCTCAAGGAGCGGTACCGCAACGAGATCGTGGCCCAGCTGCGTGAGCAGAACAGCTACGGCAACCCCATGCAGGTGCCGCGGCTGGTCAAGATCGTCGTCAACATGGGTGTCGGCGAGGCCGCTCGCGACGCCAAGCTGATCGACGGCGCGGTCCGCGACCTCGCCACGATCACCGGCCAGAAGCCGCAGGTGCGGCGGGCGACCAAGTCCATCGCGCAGTTCAAGCTCCGCGAGGGCATGCCGATCGGCGCGAAGGTGACCCTCCGCGGCGACCGCATGTGGGAGTTCCTGGACCGGCTGCTCTCCATCGCGCTGCCGCGTATCCGCGACTTCCGCGGTCTGGACGGGCGCAAGCTGGACGGGCACGGCAACTACACGTTCGGTCTGACCGAGCAGTCGGTGTTCCACGAGATCGACCAGGACCGGATCGATCGCCAGCGGGGCATGGACATCACGGTGGTCACCACCGCCACGACCGACGACGAGGGCCGGGCGCTGCTCAAGCTCCTGGGCTTCCCGTTCAAGGAGAACTGAGATGGCCAAGAAGGCGCTGATCCTCAAGGCGGCCGCGAAGCCGAAGTTCTCGGTTCGCGCGTACACCCGCTGCCAGCGGTGCGGGCGTCCGAAGGCGGTCTACCGCAAGTTCGGGCTCTGCCGGGTCTGCATCCGGGAGATGGCCCACCGCGGTGAACTGCCGGGTGTGTCCAAGGCTTCCTGGTAAGGGCGACCGCGTCCCGGCTCCGGCCGGGAACTCCTGCACCGATTAGGTATTGCTCTTCGCCGTAGGCCCGGGGCTGGTGCCCCGGGAACCCCGGCGAGAAAGGCTGACGAAATCCATGACGATGACCGACCCGATCGCAGACATGCTCACGCGTCTGCGTAACGCCAACCAGGCGTACCACGATCAGGTGAAGATGCCCTACTCCAAGATCAAGGCGAACATCGCCGAGGTCCTGAAGGCCGAGGGTTACATCGCCACCTGGTCGGTCGAGGAGCCCGAGGAGGGCGCCGTCGGCAAGCGACTGGTCGTCGAGCTGAAGTACGGCCAGAACCGCGAGCGGAGCCTGGCCGGCATCAAGCGCGTGTCCAAGCCCGGTCTCCGGGTGTACGCCAAGTCGGACGGGCTCCCGCGGGTGCTCGGTGGGCTGGGCGTGGCGATCATTTCGACGTCCCAGGGACTGCTGACCGACCGGCAGGCCCGCAAGCGGAGTGTTGGCGGGGAAGTCCTCGCCTTCGTCTGGTAACGGGAGACTGGTAGAAATGTCGCGAATTGGACGTAAGTCGATCCCGGTGCCATCCGGCGTCGACATCACGATCGACGGGCAGACCGTCAAGGTCAAGGGCCCGAAGGGCGAGCTCCAGCACACCATCGCGGAGCCGATCACGATCGAGCGCGCGGAGGACGGGCAGCTGAACGTCAGCCGCCCGAACGACGAGCGCAAGGCCAAGGAACTGCACGGCCTGAGCCGTACCCTGGTCGCCAACATGATCGTCGGCGTGACCGAGGGTTACCGTAAGAGCCTGGAGATCGCGGGCACCGGTTACCGGGTCACCGCCAAGGGTTCGGACCTCGAGTTCGCGCTCGGGTTCTCGCACCCGGTGGTCGTCCCCGCCCCGGCGGGCATCACCTTCACGGTGGAGCGGCCGACCCTGTTCCACGTGGCCGGCATCGACAAGCAGCAGGTCGGTGAGGTCGCCGCCAACATCCGGAAGATCCGTCCGCCGGAGCCCTACAAGGGCAAGGGCGTGAAGTACCAGGGCGAGGTCATCCGCCGCAAGGCTGGAAAGGCAGGTAAGAAGTGAGCGCCACGCTGCTCAAGCGCCGCCGCGGCGTCGCCGCCAAGCGCGCCGTTGGGCGTGCGCGTCGGCACTTCCGCGTCCGCAAGAACGTCACCGGTACGGCCGAGCGTCCGCGCCTGGTCGTCACCCGTTCGCTGCGGCACATGGTCGCCCAGATCGTCGACGACACCAAGGGCCACACCCTGGCGTCGGCGTCGACCCTGGACGCCTCGCTGCGCGGTACGGAGGGCGACAAGAGCGCCCTCGCCGGCAAGGTGGGCGCCCTGCTCGCCGAGCGGGCCAAGGCCGCTGGCGTCTCCAAGGTCGTCTTCGACCGCGGTGGCAACCGGTACGCGGGCCGAGTCGCCGCGCTTGCCGACGCCGCCCGCGAAGCCGGGCTCGAGTTCTAACAACCCCGTCACGAGAGATAAGGAAGGCTGCTGATGCCAGGTCAACAGCGCCGTGGCGGCGGGTCCGGTGGCAACGAGGGTGGTCGCCGCGACAACCGCCGTGAGGGCGGCCGCGGAAACGCGCCCGTCGAGAAGACCCCGCACCTTGAGCGGGTCGTCGCGATCAACCGCGTCGCCAAGGTCGTGAAGGGTGGTCGTCGCTTCAGCTTCACCGCCCTGGTGATCGTGGGCGACGGCGACGGCACGGTCGGCGTGGGCTACGGAAAGGCCAAGGAGGTGCCCGCGGCCATCGCCAAGGGTGTCGAGGAGGCCAAGAAGCACTTCTTCAAGGTGCCGCGGATCGGTCAGTCGATCCCGCACCCGGTGACGGGTGAGGACGCGGCCGGTGTGGTGCTGCTCAAGCCGGCCTCGGCCGGTACGGGTGTCATCGCCGGTGGTCCGGTGCGTGCCGTGCTGGAGTGCGCCGGTATCCACGACGTGCTCTCCAAGAGCCTCGGTTCGTCGAACCCGATCAACATCGTGCACGCCACCGTGGCGGCCCTGAAGGGGCTCGAGTCCCCCGAGCAGGTCGCAGCGCGTCGTGGTCTGCCGGTGGAGGACGTCGCGCCGGCCGCCATGCTGGCGTCGCGGGCGGGGGTGGCGCGCTGATGGCACGCCTGAAGGTCACCCAGCTCCGGTCCGGTATCGGGACCAAGCAGAACCAGCGTGACTCGCTGCGTTCGCTCGGTCTCAAGCGGATCAACGACGTGGTGGTCAAGGAGGACCGGCCCGAGATTCGCGGCATGATCTTCACGGTCAACCACCTCGTGAAGGTCGAGGAGGTCGAGTAATGACGATCAAGGTGCACCACCTGCGCCCGGCGCCCGGTTCCAAGACCGCGAAGACCCGTGTGGGTCGCGGTGAGGGTTCCAAGGGCAAGACCGCCGGTCGCGGTACCAAGGGCTCCAAGGCCCGCAAGAACATCTCGGCGGCGTTCGAGGGTGGGCAGATGCCCATCCACATGCGCCTGCCGAAGATGAAGGGCTTCAAGAACAGGTTCAAGGTGGTCTTCCAGGTGGTCAACCTGGACCGGCTCGCCGAGCTGTTCCCGAACGGCGGCCAGGTCGGCCCGATCGAGCTGGTCGAGGCCGGCGCGGTCCGCAAGGGCCAGCCGGTCAAGGTCCTCGGCACCGGGGATCTCGGCGGGGTGGCGCTCCAGGTGTCGGCGCACGCGTTCAGCGCGTCGGCCAAGGAGAAGATCGCCGCCGCCGGTGGCTCTGCCACCGAGCTGTAAGGCGTACGACCTCGGCGCCCGTCCAGTTGCGAGCAACTGGCGGGCGCCTAGGTCTGCCTGGGGCCTGAGCGCCCGGTAATATCGGAATCGGTTTATGTAGCCGGGCACACCTGCCCGGAGTGGGACAGGGCTGTTAGAGTCCCATCCCAGCCATGGATTCCGGGCACTCGCCCGGGATTCACCCCGACCCGCCAGGGATCACCGGCGGCCCGCCTCGCGCAGGAGGAAGAAGTTGCTGTCCGCCTTTCTCAGTGCGTTCCGTACGCCTGACCTGCGCAAGAAGCTGCTGTTCACAGTAGGCATCATCGCGGTCTACCGGCTGGGTGCCACGCTGCCCAGCCCCGGCGTCTCGTACGGCAACGTGCAGAAGTGCCTCGACTCCATCTCGGGCGACACGACGGGCCCGCTGAATCTGCTCAACCTATTCTCCGGCGGAGCGCTGCTCCAGCTCTCGGTCTTCGCGCTGGGCATCATGCCCTACATCACGGCGTCGATCATCCTGCAGCTGCTGACCGTCGTGATCCCGCGCCTTGAGCAGCTCCGCAAGGAGGGCCAGGCCGGCCAGGCGAAGATCACGCAGTACACCCGCTACCTGACCCTGGGTCTGGGTGTCCTGCAGGCGTCGGCGTTCGTGGCCCTGGCCCGCTCCGGGCAGCTGTTCCAGAACCGCTGCGACCAGTTCCCGATCATCCCCGAGGGCACCGGCATCCCGGACTGGCTGACGCTGTCCATCCTGGTGATCACGATGACCGCCGGCACCGGCATGGTCATGTGGCTCGGCGAGCTGATCACGGACCGCGGCGTCGGCAACGGCATGTCCGTCCTGATCTTCACCTCGATCGCGGCCCGCCTGCCCAGCGAGGGCTGGCAGATCAAGACCAGCAAGGGCTGGGACATGTTCGCCCTGGTCATCGCGCTGGTCCTGGTGGTCATCACGGCGGTCACCTTCATCGAGCAGGCACAGCGCCGGATTCCGGTGCAGTACGCCAAGCGGATGATCGGCCGGCGCATGTACGGCGGCACCTCGACCTACATCCCGCTCAAGGTCAACCAGGCGGGCGTCATCCCGGTCATCTTCGGGTCGTCGCTGCTCTACCTGCCGCAGCTGGCTCTCCAGTTCTTCGACCAGAACGACCCGGGCAAGGTCCAGGCCTGGATCCAGAACAACCTGGTCGCCCCGGACAGCCCGATCTACATCACGGTCTACTTCCTGTTGATCATCTTCTTCACGTACTTCTACGTGTCGATCACGTTCAACCCGACCGAGGTCGCGGACAACATGAAGAAGTACGGCGGTTTCGTGCCGGGCATCCGTCCGGGCAAGCCGACCGCCGACTACCTGGACTTCATCCTCAGCCGGATCACCCTGCCGGGCGCGCTCTACCTGGGCGTCATCTCGATCCTGCCGAACTTCTTCTTCATCTGGCTGGACAACCAGCAGTACCAGAACTTCCCGTTCGGTGGCACCGCTGTGCTCATCATGGTCGGCGTCGGTCTGGAGACCGTGAAGCAGATCGAGAGCCAACTCATGCAGCGGAACTACGAAGGGTTCCTGCGGTAGATGAGACTCGTTCTGGTTGGCCCGCCGGGCGCGGGCAAAGGCACGCAGGCCGAGTTCATCGCCGCGCACCTCTCGGTGCCCAAGATCTCGACCGGGGACATCTTCCGGTCGAACGTCACCCAGGGCACGCCACTGGGCGTCGAGGCGAAGCGCTACATGGACGCGGGCGAGCTGGTTCCGGACGAGGTCACCATCAACATGGTCCGGGATCGGCTCGCCGAGCCCGACGCCAGCGAGGGCTTTCTCCTCGACGGCTTCCCGCGGACCACTCCGCAGGCAGCCGCTCTGGACAAGCTCCTCGCCGACCTGGGCACCGCTCTGGACCTGGTCCTGGAGCTGGTGGTCGACGACGACGAGGTGATCCGGCGGCTCTCCGGCCGGCGTACCTGCCGCGGCTGCGGCAAGATCTGGCACGTCGAGTTCGACGCCACCACCCGTCCGGGCATCTGTGACCGGTGCGGCGCCGAGCTGTTCCAGCGCGACGACGACAAGCCGGAGACCATCGCCACCCGCCTGCGGGAGTACAGCGAGAAGACCGCCCCCCTGGTCGACTACTACGGCGCCCAGGGCAAGCTCGTCGGGATCGACGCCACCGGCCCGGTGGAGGACGTCACGACCCGGGCCATCGACGCCCTGCGGTCGTACGGCGGCTGAGGCCCGGCCGCACCGCGGCGGATAGAGTGCGAACAGCGGGGTACGCGAGACGTGCCCCGCTGTTTCGGCAACGAAAGGTAACCGCTCCATGCGTCGTCCCCAGCTGGACATCCAGCTGAAGACCCCTGACCAGATCGAGAAGATGCGCGCGGCCGGGCTCGTGGTCGCCGAGGCGCTCCGCCGGATGCGCGAGGCTGTTGCGCCCGGTGTGAGCACCGCCGATCTGGACGCCATCGCCGAGTCGACGATCCGCGAGGCGGGCGCCGTCCCGTCGTTCAAGGGGTACCACGGCTTCCCGGCGTCGATCTGCTCCTCGGTGAACGAGCAGATCGTGCACGCCATCCCATCGTCGAACCAGGTGCTCGCCGAGGGCGATCTGATCTCGATCGACTGCGGTGCCGTGTTGAACGGGTGGCACGGCGACTCGGCGATCACCGTCGGGGTCGGCGAGGTCGATCCGGCGCTGTTGAAGATGGCTGAGGTGGCCGAGGACGCCATGTGGGCCGGTATCGCCGCCGCGGCCCGTGGTGCGGCCAGCGGCAAGGGCCGGCTCACCGACATCTCGCACGCCGTGGAGACCGCGGTCCGCAAGGGCGGCCGGTACGGCATCGTCGACGGTTACGGCGGGCACGGCATCGGCACCGAGATGCACCAGGATCCGCACGTGCTCAACCACGGCCGGCCGGGCAAGGGGCCGCGTCTGGTCCCGGGCATGGCCCTGGCGATCGAGCCGATGATCACCATGGCCTCGCCCCGTACGGTCGAACTGGCCGACGGCTGGACGGTGGTCACCCGGGACGGGTCGATCGCGGCGCACGTCGAGCACTCGATGGCGCTCCTGCCCGACGGCGTCTGGGTGCTCACCGCCTTCGACGGGGGCCGGGCCCGACTCGGCGACCTCGTGACGGCCCGCCAGCCCGCCGCCTCCACCACCCCCTGACGGCCCGCCGCCTCCACCACCCCCTGACGGTCCCGACCGGGCGGGCCAGTCGGTTGATCGACTCGGGTTCCGGAAGGTCGCCCTGTCCCACCGCCATGGAAACCCCGATTGCCCTGATGTCGGGTCGATCGAGGGCAGGGCAACCGGGCGGGACGGATTGGTGGGGCGGTGGCATGCTTGCCGGCATGGACGGGCGCGACGGGATGCGAGCGGCGGACGCGGACCGGGAAGCGGTGGCCGAACGGTTGCGGGCCGCCCTCAACGAGGGTCGGTTGGACCTGCACGAGTACGACGAGCGGTTGCAGCGGGCCTACGCTGCGCGGACGTACGCGGAACTGGATCCGCTGCTGTCGGACCTGCCGCCGATGTCGCCTGCGGCGCAGCCGGCCCCGCAGTCGCCTGGCCCGGTGGCCCAGCCGTCCAGCGGCCGACTCGCCTCGTTCGCGATCGGTGACACCAATCGTTGGCTGGGCGAGGTGTGGTTCCCGTACCTGAAGGTGCTTGCCATCGTGGTGACCATCTGGGGCGTGACCTCGCTGCTGAGTCAGGATCTGCTCTACTTCTGGCCGGTCTGGGTGGCCGGGCCGTGGGGTGTGGTGCTGGTGCTTCGGACGGTGGGTGGGCTGGCCGCGGGAGAGCCCCGGCGGCAGGCGATCGAGCGGGAGCGTCGTCGCCAGCGCAAGCGCGCCAAGCGAGAGCGCAGACGCCAACTCCGCTCCACCGAACCAGACAAAACCCCACCCCCCACCTGACTCACAAACCCCACCCAGATCCCCGTCGATCATGAAGTTACTGCCCTCGGGGCCCGGCGTGTCATGGCAATAACTTCATGATCAACCAGAGGCTGCGGGTCGTGGTGGGTGGGTGGTTTGGCGGTGGGCGGCAGGCGGGCGTACACTTTCTGATCGGCGCACAGCGTCCACTCCGGCATGCCCACCCTGCGCTTCGGTGGGTCCCGGAGCCGCGGCTGGCGCGGTCTTCTGATTCTGGTCAGATTTCCGTGTAAGACGTTGTGGGTCGCCCGGAGCAATCGACGTCAGGACAGCGGAGGACATGCCGAAAAAAGACGGAGCCATTGAGATCGAGGGTCGGGTCATCGAGCCCCTGCCGAACGCCATGTTCCGCGTGGAGCTCGCGAACGGCCACAAGGTGTTGGCTCACATCAGCGGCAAGATGCGGCAGCACTACATCCGCATCCTGCCGGAGGACCGGGTCGTCGTCGAACTCTCGCCGTACGACCTGACCCGCGGGCGCATCGTCTACCGCTACAAGTAGTCCTGACGGCGGCCGGGAAGTCCCGTGTCCGTCTTCGACGTCCGGTCTCGCGCATGGCGCGTTGCCGGGCCAGATGGGAAGTAAGGCAACCGTGAAGGTCAAGCCGAGCGTCAAGAGGATCTGCAACAAGTGCCGGGTTATCCGCCGGCACGGCCGGGTCATGGTCATCTGCACCGACCCGCGCCACAAGCAGCGCCAGGGCTGACTCAGCCCGTCCGGCCGAACACGGCCGGGTGGTGTTGGTCCGGGCAGTTCCTCAGCGACACACACATCACACATGCTCGTCCCAGCCGCGAGCGGTACGCGAGGCGTACTCCTTTCGTGGCTGACCCCCGGTCGGAGGCCGGGGCCCGCTTGGGCAGCGACCGATCCCGGTCGCCGGCGCTGATGGCGTCGGAAAGACGGGACGGCCGGTAGCGGGGTGGGACGGGTCCACACCTCCGCCACACATCACGAGGAGTACGCCCGCACATGGCACGTCTAGTCGGCGTGGATCTCCCCCGCGAGAAGCGGATGGAGATCGCGCTCACCTACATCTTCGGGGTCGGTCGAACCCGCGCCCTGGAGACGCTCGCCGCTACCGGCATCTCGCCGGACAAGCGCGCTCGGGACCTCACGGACGAGGAGCTCGTGCAGCTCCGCGACCACATCGAGGGCAACTACAAGGTTGAAGGCGACCTGCGCCGCGAGGTCGCCGCTGACATCCGCCGCAAGGTTGAGATCGGCTGCTACGCCGGCATCCGGCACCGCCGGGGCCTGCCCGTGCGTGGCCAGCGGACCAAGACCAACGCGCGGACCCGCAAGGGCCCGAAGCGGACCGTCGCCGGCAAGAAGAAGCCCGGCAAGAAGTAATAGGAGCGCACAGACTTATGCCACCGAAGGCTCGTGCCGGAGCCGCTGTCAAGAAGGTCCGGCGCAAGGAACGCAAGAACGTCGCCCACGGGCAGGCGCACATCAAGAGCACTTTCAACAACACCATCGTGTCCATCACGGACCCGACCGGTGCGGTCATCTCCTGGGCCTCCGCGGGCCAGGTGGGCTTCAAGGGCTCCCGCAAGTCGACTCCGTTCGCCGCGCAGCTGGCCGCCGAGGCCGCCGCGCGTCGCGCCATGGAGCACGGCATGCGCAAGGTCGACGTGTTCGTCAAGGGCCCCGGCTCCGGCCGGGAGACCGCTATCCGTTCGCTGCAGGCCGTCGGGCTGGAGGTCGGCCAGATCGCCGACGTCACCCCGCAGCCGCACAACGGGTGCCGTCCGCCTAAGCGTCGTCGGGTCTGAGAGGTAGAGAGAGATGGCTCGTTACACCGGTGCTGACTGCCGCCGTTGCCGGCGGGAGAAGATGAAGCTGTTCCTCAAGGGCAGCAAGTGCGATGGTCCGAAGTGCCCGTTCGAGTCCCGGCCGTTCCCGCCCGGGCAGCACGGCCGCGGCCGCACCAAGGAGACGGAGTACCTGCTCCAGCTCCGCGAGAAGCAGAAGGCCCGTCGCGTCTACGGCGTGCTGGAGAAGCAGTTCCGTGGCTACTACGAGGAAGCCGTCGGCAAGCAGGCCAAGACCGGTGAGGTCCTCCTGCAGATCCTCGAGTCGCGGCTGGACAACGTCGTTTACCGGGCCGGCTACGCCCACTCGCGGGACATGGCCCGCCAGCTGGTCAAGCACGGTCACTTCACGGTGAACGGCAAGAAGGTCGACATCCCGTCGTACCGCGTCAAGGAGCACGACATCATCGAGGTTCGGGGCAAGAGCAAGGAGCTCACCCCGTTCGTGGTGGCGCAGGCTCAGGCCGGTTCGAAGACGGTTCCGGCGTGGCTTGAGGCCATTCCGAGCCAGATGAAGGTGCTCGTGCACTCCCTCCCGGCCCGGCAGGTCATCGACACGCAGGTCCAGGAGCAGCTGATCGTCGAGCTCTACTCCAAGTAGTCGGGCTCGTTGCGGTGGCCTGCCCTTCGGGGCGGGCCACCGGAACAGTTTGTGTCGTGGGCGTCAAATAGCGGGCGTCCCGGAAGAGAAGAGACAAGATGCTCATCAGTCAGCGACCCTCCCTCTCCGAGGAGTCGATCAACGAGACCCGGTCGCGGTTCGCCATCGAGCCGCTCGAGCCGGGCTTCGGCTACACCCTGGGCAACTCGCTGCGGCGTACGCTGCTGTCGTCGATCCCGGGTGCGGCGGTCACCTCGATCAAGATCGACGGCGTGCTGCACGAGTTCACCACGATCCCCGGTGTCAAGGAGGACGTGGTCGAGCTCGTCATGAACATCAAGGAGCTGTGCGTCAGCTCCGAGCACGACGAGCCGGTCAGCATGTACCTGCGTAAGCAGGGCCCGGGCGACGTGACGGCGGGCGACATCCAGCCCCCGGCCGGCGTCTCGGTGCACAACCCGGACCTCAAGCTCGCGACCCTGAACGGCAAGGGCCGGCTCGACATGGAGCTGACCGTCGAGCGGGGCCGGGGCTACGTGACGGCCGCTCAGAACAAGCAGTCCGGCGCCGAGATCGGCCGGATCCCGGTCGACTCGATCTACTCGCCGGTGCTGAAGGTGACCTACCGCGTCGAGGCGACCCGCGTCGAGCAGCGCACCGACTTCGACCGGCTCATCATCGACGTCGAGACCAAGCCGTCGATGGGCCCGCGTACCGCGCTGGCCTCCGCCGGTTCGACGCTGGTGGAGCTGTTCGGTCTGGCTCGTGAGCTGGACGAGACGGCTGAGGGCATCGACATCGGGCCGTCCCCGCAGGACGCCCAGCTGGCGGCGGACCTCGCTCTGCCGATCGAGGAGCTGGACCTGACCGTCCGCTCCTACAACTGCCTCAAGCGCGAGGGCATCAACTCCGTTGGTGAGCTCATCGGGCGTACCGAGGCCGACCTCCTCGACATCCGCAACTTCGGTCAGAAGTCGATCGACGAGGTCAAGATGAAGCTCGCCGGGATGGGTCTCGGGCTGAAGGACTCGGCTCCGAACTTCGACCCGGCGCACGTCGTGGACACCTTCGGCGAGGCCGACTACGACACCGACGACTACCGCGAGACCGAGCAGCTCTAGTCCGCGCTGCCGCCACAACTGAGGAGCACCAAAAATGCCCACGCCCACCAAGGGCCCCCGCCTCGGCGGCAGCCCCTCGCACGAGCGGCTGATGCTCGCCAACCTGGCGACCGCGCTGTTCCAGCACGGCAAGATCCAGACCACCGAGACGAAGGCCCGGCGGCTCCGTCCGCTGGCCGAGCAGCTCATCACCAAGGCCAAGCGCGGTGACCTCGCCTCGCGGCGTCGGGTGCTGGGTGTCGTCAAGGACAAGGACGTCGTCTACGCCCTGTTCGACCAGATCGCGCCCCGGTACTCCAACCGCCCCGGCGGTTACACCCGGATCGTGAAGACCGGTCCGCGCAAGGGTGACAACGCGCCGATGGCGATCATCGAGCTGGTGGAGGAGCTTCAGGTCGCCGAGCCGAAGGCGAACAAGAAGACCGCCGCCCGCAAGGCCGCGCAGCAGGACAAGGTCGAGGCGCTCGCCCCGGCCGAGGACGCTCCGAAGTCGGCCGACGCCGACCAGGACTCCGAGGCGCCGGTGTCGGCCTCCGGCGACACCGCCGAGGCCCGCGAGGACAGCGACCTCGCCACCGAGGAGAACAAGGCCTGACCTCGGGCATCAGTGCGGGCCCGGCACCCCTTTCGGGGTGTCGGGCCCGACCCGTAACAGGAGGTACGAGGTGGACGAGCGGATCCGGCTGCGGCTGGACGTCTCGTACGACGGCGCGGACTTCTCCGGGTGGGCGCCCCAGCCGACGCGGCGGACCGTCGCCGGGGTGCTCGTCGAGACCCTGGACCTGGTCCTGGGCGCGGGTACGGCGACCGGTCTGACCGTCGCGGGCCGGACCGACGCGGGGGTGCACGCCCGCGGGCAGGTCTGTCACCTGGACCTACCCGTCGAGGTGTGGCGGGAGCACGAGGGGCGGCTGCTGCGCCGGCTGGCCCGGCTGCTCCCCACCGACGTGCGGGTACGGGCGATGACCGAGGTGCCCACCGACTTCGACGCCCGCTTCTCGGCCACCTACCGGCGCTACGAGTACCGGGTGACCGACGCCCCGTACGGCGCGGAGCCGCTCCGTCGGCACGAGGTGTTGGCCTGGCCGCGGGCGCTGGACCTGGCGGCCCTGAACGCCGCGGCCGAGGGCCTGGTGGGAGAGCACGACTTCGCCGCGTACTGCCGACGCAAGGAGAACGCGACGACGCTGCGCGAGGTGACCCGGTTGGACTGGCGGCGGGACCCGGACGGCATCCTGGTCGCCACCGTACAGGCGGACGCGTTCTGTCAGGCGATGGTGCGCAGCCTCGTGGGGGCGATGCTCGCGGCCGGCGACGGCCGCCGGCCGGTGCGGTGGCCGGGCAGCCTGCTGACCCGGCAGGAGCGGTCCAGCGAGGTGACGGTGGCGCCGGCGCACGGGTTGACCCTGGTCGCGGTCGGCTACCCGGACGATCCGGTGGACTACGCGCGCCGTGCCGACCTGACGCGCCGGCTGCGCGTGCCGGTCGAGGGCTGACGGGCGAACCCGGTACGGACGACGACGGGTGTGCCACCTCGGCGGCACACCCTTCGGACCGGTCGCGGGTCAGTCGCCGTCCTCGCCGCCGCTCTGGCTGCCGCTGCCGTCGGTGGACGCCCCCGTTGGCTGCCCGGCCGTGCCGATGTCGGCCCGCCGTTGGAGGACGCCCTTGCTGAGGTGGGCCTCGATCATGTCGAACAGGACTTCCCGGATCTTGGTGTCGCCGGGCTTGACCGCGGTTCCGTCGGCACGGACCACCAGCGCGTACGCCAGGTAGTGGCCGCGGACCTGCCAGCCGACCCGGGCCGGGGCGCTGGTCAGCGCATCGGTGTCGTCGCCGGCGGTGAGCCCGAGGAACCGGCCCTGCCGTTCGTCGAGGATCTGCCGGATCCGGTCCCGGGCCCGCTCGGCGTTGGCCCTGTCGGTCAGGTTGAACAGGCCGGTGGTGACCAGGTGCTCGCCGCCGGGACTCCGCAGGGTGGCCCGGACGACCTGGTTGCAGCCGAGCCGGACCAGCAGGTCCGCGACCTCGTCCGTGGCGGCGACGGCGCAACTGCCGCTGGACTGGGTCTTGAGCACCTGGTAGGCGGGCTGGCCTTCGGCGAGCTTCAGATCCTTGCCGGGGAAGAGTTCCTTCGCGGTGAGCGGCGCCTGGTCGGTGTCCCGCGAGTCGAGATCCTGCGGCTGCTGGACGCTGGCGGACGGCGCGGCGTTCGGCTGGTACGTCGGGGTGGACTGTGGTGTCGCGTCGCGATCCAGCAGCAGTGCGGCGGCGCCCAGGCCGCAGAGCGCGAGCAGGACGAGGACGGCGGCGCCGCCGATCACCACCTGCCAGAGCCGCCCACCGCCACGCCGGGCGGACGGCTCCACCGGCTGGGCCGAGGTGTAGACCTGGCTGCGGGGAGCCGCCACCGACGGGGTGACGCGGGGGGCCGGCGGCGGCTGGTTCGACGGCAGCACCAACTGGTTGGGTCGGGGCAGCGACGGCGCGGGGAAACGCGACGGTGAGGGGCCGGCCGGTGGAGGGGGACCTGCGCCGACCACGTCCAGGTCGGAGCCGGGCTCGGGGTCCTCGAATGCGTCCTCTTCGGACTGGTACCGATACACCATGTCGCCCAGAGTAGGAGTGATTGTCCCTTTAGGGGGTAATATCAGGGAAATGTGGGTGTGGGCAGTGTCGTGAGCCGCCCGAGCCGATGCGAGAATTGCCGACGTGACCGGCGACCACTACTTCACCGCGCAGCCCGCCAGCGACGCACCGGCGCGCGAGGTCGAATTCTCCGTCGCCGACCGCGACTACCGACTCGCCTCGGCCGGCGGTGTCTTCTCCGCCAGCCGTCTCGATCCCGGCACCGCCGTACTCCTGCGCAAGGCCGACCTGCCCGCCGCCGACACCACGGGTGACCTGCTCGACCTCGGCTGCGGGTTCGGACCCATCGCGTGCGTCCTGGCCGACCTCGCGCCGACGAGCACCGTCTGGGCCGTCGACGTCAACTCCCGCGCCCGCGACCTCACCGCCGCCAACGCGGCGAGGATCGGCGCCGGTGACCGGGTCCGGGTGAGCGCGCCGGACGACGTACCGGCGGAGGTGACCTTCGCCCAGCTCTGGTCCAACCCGCCCATCCGCGTCGGCAAGGACGAGCTGCACGAGCTGCTGCGGCGCTGGCTGCCCCGGCTCGCCCCGGACGGCGTCGGCTGGTTGGTCGTCGCCCGGCACCTGGGTGGCGACTCGCTGCAGCGCTGGCTCGTCGAACAGGGCTGGCAGGTCGAGCGGCACGCCAGCCAGAAGGGCTTCCGGGTGCTGCGGGTCACCCGGTAATTGGATGTCCCTACCGGTCCCGGTTGGGGCAGGATCCCGGCGTGGGATACGTGGACGTGGCAGCGGTCGGGCACACCCTGCCCGACGGTCGGGAACTCTTCGCCGACGTGTCGTTCCGAGTCGGTGAGGGCGCCAAGGTCGCCCTGGTCGGGCCGAACGGCGCCGGCAAGACGACACTGCTGAGGATGGTCGCCGGTGACCTTCCGGTACGCGCGGGCAGCATCGCGCGGGCCGGCGGGCTGGGCGTGATGAGGCAGTTCATCGGCATGATCGGCGACGAGACGACGCTCGCCGACCTGGCCCTGTCGCTGGCCCCGCCGGCACTTCGCGACGCCGGCCGCCGGCTCGGCGAGACCGAGGCGGCCATGCGGGCGGCCGAGACCCACGGCAAGTTCAGCAACGCCGCGGGCAAGGCGCAGTTGGCGTACGCGGACGCGCTCGGCGCCTGGGGCGAGACCGGCGGGTACGACGCCGAGGTGCTCTTCGACACCGTCGCCACCATCGTGCTCGACCAGCCGTGGGACGCCGTACGGGACCGACCGGTACGGACGCTCTCGGGCGGGCAGCAGAAGCGGTTCGCCCTGGAGTTGCTGCTGCGCGGCCCGGACGAGGTGCTGCTACTCGACGAGCCGGACAACTTCCTCGACGTGCCCGGCAAGCGCTGGTTGGAGGGGCGGCTGCGGGAGTCGACGAAGTCGGTGCTCTACGTCTCGCACGACCGTGAGCTGTTGGCGCAGAGCGCCGACCGGGTGGTCGCCGTCGAGGGCGGCAGCGCCTGGGTGCACCCGGGTGGCTTCGCCAGTTGGCACGAGGCCCGGGTGGCCCGGCACGCCCGCCTCGACGAGCTGCGTCGACGCTGGGACGAGGAGCACCAGAAGCTGCGCGAGCTGATGCTGATGTACAAGCAGAAGGCCGCGTACAACGACGGGTTGGCCTCGCGGTACCAGGCCGCGCAGACCCGGCTGCGCAAGTTCGAGGAGGCCGGGCCTCCGCCCGTACCCCCCAAGGACCAGGACATCCGGATGCGGCTGACCGGCGGGCGGACCGGCAAGCGCGCGGTCGTCTGCGACCAGCTCGAGCTGGACGGCCTGACCTTCCCCTTCGACCTGGAGATCTGGTACGGCGACCGGTTGGCGGTCCTCGGCGCCAACGGCACCGGCAAGTCGCACTTCCTGCGTCTGCTGGCGCGCGGCGGCACCGATCCCGACCCGGCGAACGGGCCGGTCGACGGCGCGGGCGCGCTCGCGCCGGTGGTGCACGACGGCGTGGCCCGGCTCGGCGCGCGGGTCCGCCCCGGGCACTTCTCCCAGACGCACGACCGACCGGAGCTGATGGGAAGGACGCTTGTCGAGATCCTGTGGCGGGGCGACGAGCACCGCCAGGGGATGGACCGGCACGCGGCGATGGGGGTGCTCAGTCGGTACGAGCTGGCCGGGCAGGGTGATCAGCGCTTCGGCACCCTCTCCGGAGGGCAGCAGGCCCGCTTCCTGGTGCTCCTGCTGGAGCTGTCCGGGGCGACCCTGTTGCTGCTCGACGAACCCACCGACAACCTCGACCTGGCCAGCGCGGAAGCCCTGGAGGCCGGCCTGAACGCCTTCGAGGGAACGGTGATCGCGGTCACCCACGACCGCTGGTTCACCCGATCCTTCGACCGTTTCGTACTGTTCCGCGGCGACAACGAGGTGGTGGAAACCCCCGAGCCGGTCTGGGACGTCGGCTGACGCGAAAGGAAGGGCCCCTTATTAGACACCAGGCGTTAGTAAGGGACCCTTCCTTCACGGGGCATAGGGTGGAACTCGTGACTGAGATGACCTATCGCCGGCTGGGCGACTCCGGGCTCGTGGTGTCCGTCGTCGGGATCGGCTGCAACAACTTCGGCCGCAAGCTGGACCTCGACGGCACGCGAGCGGTGGTGGACGCCGCCCTGGACGCTGGGATCAACCTCTTCGACACCGCCGACATCTACGGCGAGCCGCAGGGTGGTTCGGAGGAGCTGCTCGGGCAGGCGCTCAAGGGCCGCCGCGACGACGTGGTGGTGGCCACCAAGTTCGGTATGGACATGAACGGCCTCAACGGGCCGGACTTCGGGGCCCGGGGTGCGCGCCGGTACATCGCCCGCGCGGTGGAGGCGTCGCTGCGCCGGCTCGGCACCGACCACATCGACCTGTACCAGATGCACGAGCCCGACCCGGGTACCCCGATCGACGAGACCCTCGCCGCGCTGGACGACCTGGTCCGTGACGGCAAGGTGCGCTACCTGGGCAACTCGAACTTCGCCGGCTGGCAGATCGCCGACGCGGACTGGGTCGCGTCGTCCAACGGCCGGGCCCGCTTCATCAGCGCGCAGAACCACTACAGCCTGCTGGAGCGCTCGGTCCAGGCCGAGGTGATCCCGGCGTGTGAGCGGTTCGGCCTCGGCATGCTGCCGTTCTTCCCGCTCGCCAACGGCCTGCTCACCGGCAAGTACAAGCGCAGCGAGCAGCCGCCGGCCGGCAGTCGGCTCTCCGGCGGTGGCCGGTACGCCGACCGGCTCGCGGCCGCCGACTGGGACACCATCGAGGCCATCGAGGCGTACGCGAACGAGCGGGGTCTGACCATGCTCCAGGTGGCGATCGGTGGCCTGGCCGCCCAGCCCGCGGTGACCTCGGTGATCGCCGGCGCCACCAGCGCCGAGCAGGTGCACGCCAACGCGGCCGCCGGCACCTGGGAGCCCACCGACGAGGACCTGACGGCCCTGCGCGACATTCTCTGAGCGCGGGCGCCGCGTCGTGATCCACTCGCGTTCCTTGAATGCGGGGTGACCTGCGGTCGGGGATGCCCCGACTTCAAGGAACACGAGTCGATCACCAGCCGGCCGGACGGAATCGGGCCGGGCCGCTCGTCGCGGCCCGGCCCGGTCGTCGGAGTGGCGCTGGAGCGCCGACAGGTCAGTCGTTCGGCGTGGCGGAGCGGCGGCGGCCGAACAGCATGGCCACCCCCATCGCGGCGGCGATGAGCACCAGCCCGGCCGCCGCGAACGGCCACCAGCCGGCAGCCGCCCCGCGTCCGTCGGCCCGGTCCGCGGTCACCGCGACCGGCGTGGGCACCGGCGGAGACTGTGCCGCCTTCGCCTGCACCGTCGCGGTGGCCTTGCTCTGCAGCGGAGCGGGGGAGTTCACCGTCACCTTCCACGTGCCGGTGGAGAGCACCGGGCCGCTGCTGTAGAAGCCCTGCCCCTCGGGCTGCGGTTCCAGCTGCACCGGGCCGACCTTCTGCCCGTCCGGGCCGGTGGCGGTGAGCACCAGTCGTACCACCCGGTCCAGCCGACGACCGTCGGCGTAGCTGGCCTGGATGGTGACGCCCTCGGCTCCGTCGCCGGCCACCGTCAGCTTGAGTTTGTCGGCCTGCGCGGCCGCCGGGGTCGCGGCGAGCAGGGTCAGGGCCAGTCCGACGAGGACGGCGGCCAGCACCTTGCGGATACGCGTCACGGACGTCTCCTCCCTAATGAGGGAGGCCCCTCCCCGACGCCGGAGCGTCGGGGAGGGGCCTCGATCGGATCAGAGCTGGCGACCGGGTGCCAGCCGGGTGGCGTCGCCACCGAGCCGTCCCGTGCCCTTGACCGGCTCGCCGTCATTGGCCTTGACGCCGGCCTTGCTGGCCGTACCGCCGAGCCGCACGATCATCGCGTCGGCGTCCCGGGTGAGGGTGTCCCGGATCTCGGCCTCGGCCACCAGGGTGGCGTCGGTGGCGAGGTCCCGGAACTGGGTCAGCTGCTTGATCGCCTTGCTGTCGTTGCCGGCCGCCTCGGCCTGGCGGGCCGCGTCGAGCTTGGCGGTCAACTGCTTGTGCGCCTTGGCCGACAACCGCCCCGTCGCCTTGAACCGGTCCAGCAGGAACTGCATGTCCCGGAACGAGGTGGTGACGAAGAACCGGACGTTCGAGGTCGTCTTGTTGCCGGCCTTGTCGGTCGCGGTGACGGTCAGCTCGTGCAGGCCGAGCGACAGCTCGTACATGGCCTGCAGGGTGCCGCTGGCGTACGTGTTGCCGTCGAGCTGGCCGACCACGGACGCGATGCCCGAGGTCGGGTCCACGGCCTGCCAGGACACCCGGACGTCCTGGCTGTCGCCGTAGAGCTGGCCGTCGGCGATGCCGGAGACCAGCAGCGTCGGCTTGGTGCCGTCGATCTTCAGGATCGCCGACTTGAGCGTCTCGACGTTGCCCGCCTTGTCGGTGGAGCGGTACAGCAGCTCGTGCTGCCCGTCACCGGTCACCTCGACCGGCGTCGTGTACGGCGTCCACGCGCCACCGTCCAGCGACCACTCGACCGTCTTGACCCCGGAACCGGCGTCGGTCGCGGCGAGCACCACCGGGATGGTCCCGTTGTGCCAGCCCGCGTCGTTCGCCGGAGCGAACGTCGCCGTGGTGACCGGAGCGGTGGCGTCGATCTTGACCGTGACGGTCTTCGTCGACTCCACGTTGCCGGCCTTGTCGGTCGAGCGGAACCGCAGCTCGTGCTCGCCGTCACCGCTGATCGCCACCGGCGCGGTGTACGCCGTCCACGCGGTGGCCCCGTCCAGCTGGTACTCCGTGCTGGCGAGCCCGCTGCCGCCGGCCTCGTCGGCGGCGGTCAGGGTGACCGTCACCGGGCCGGTGTACCAGCCGTCGGTGGGGGTGCCGGACACCGCCGCGGTGGTGACCGGCGCCTTGTCGTCGGCCACCTTCGTGCTCAACCGGAAGTAGTCGAACGCGGCCGTCTTCGACGCCGTCTGGTTGGCGCCGAGGGTGAACAGACCCACCTTCGGGGTGGCGCCCACCGCGCTGTTGGTCAATGCCTCCAGCGTGGTCCAGGTCGTCCCGTCGGCCGAGTACGACGCGGTGAAGGTGTCGCCCACCCGGGCCAGGCGCAGGTACCACACCGCCGAGGTGAGGCTCGTCGCCTCCGGCTGCGGGCTCTGCACCGTCCCGGCGATCTCGCTGCGGAACTCGATCCGCCGCGTCACCGCCGAGCCGGCCGTGTTGTCGGCGATGAAGTCGAACTTCAGGTAGTTGTCGTCGTCGGCCTGCACGAGCAGACCGGCCTGCTGGTACTGCTCGTTCAGCAGACTGCCGTCGACCTTGGTCTCCAGGGTCCAGTCGCCCGAGGGCGCGGTCTGGAGGATGAAGTTCTTCGGACCGGTGTTGTCGGTGCCGTAGATGTCACCGTTCGGCACGTCGATCCGCAGCGCGCCGTCGGTCACCCGGTAGCCGTTCGGGTCCTCCCGAACGATGGCGTCCCACCGGCACTTGTCCAGCGTGCTGCCGGTGAACTCGTCCGACGGCTCGACCGGGCCGGCCGGAGCGTCCGGCGTGACCACGAACGAGTCGAACGCGGCGTCCACCACTGGGGCCTCGGTGCCGCCGTTGAGGGCGAACACCCCGATCCGCGGGTTGGTGATGCCGGCCAGCGCGGCCGAGCGGCCGACCGTGGTGAACGTCTGCCCGTCGCCCGAGGTGGCCGCGGTCAGGTTCGTCCCGTCGCTGGTGATCCGCAGGTACACGGTGTCACCGGCCGGCGCGTTGGTGGCGTCGGCAGCGTCGTTGCGCGGCGTGGCCGCCGTCTCCCGGATGAACTCCACCCGACGGCTGCCGTTGTAGAGCAGGTCCACCTTGGCGTAGTTGTCGTCGTCGCCGTACACCAGCAGGCCGGCCTGCTGGTAGTTGGCCGTCACCGGGAGGGTGACCTTGGTGGTCATCTCCCAGGCGCCGGTCGGCGCCGGCTGGAGCACCAGGTTGGTGGCGTCGTTGCGGGCGCCGTAGAGGTCACCCACGGCGGTGGGCAGCTTCAGCGCGCCGCCGCTGAGGGAGTAGAGCTGGTTCTCCCGGACCACGGTGGTCCACCGGCTCTTGTCCAGCGTGTTGCCGTTGAAGTCGTCCGAACGCGCCCCGAGGCAGGACGTGTCCGGAGCGTTGACCCGCACCGGCACCGTGGCGTACGACTTGGCACCCTTGCTGTCGGTCACCGTGAGGGTGGCCGTGAAGGCGCCGACGCTGGTGTACGTGTGGCTGGCGTCCAGGGTGGACGCCGTACCGCCGTCACCGAAGTCCCAGGCGTACGTCAGCGGGGTGTCACCCTCGGCGTCGGTGGCCGTGCCGTCGAAGGCGACGGTGACCGGCGCGGTGCCCGTGGTCGGGGTCGCGGTGGCGGTGACCACCGGCGGCCCGTTCTCGGTGACGCCGCGACCGACGAAGTCCATCCAGTTGACGTTGAACAGCGAACCCGTTCCGCCGTTCGGGTCACGGGCCACGAAGTACAGCCCGCCGCTCGCGGCACCGGTCACCGGCGCGCTCACGTCCGTGTACGTCTGCCACCCGCCGGTCGCCGGAACGGTGGCCGTGGCCACGACCGGTCCGTCGACCGCACCGGCGTGGACCTCGATCCGACCGCCAGCGGCGGCCGAGGCGGCCCGGAACCGGATCTCGGTGATGTTGGTGAGGTTCGCCGGAACGACCGACCACCAGTCGCCGTCCTCGATGAACGCGATGCTCTGACCGCCACCGGCGGTGTCGGTCGCGGCCTCGCGCTGCACGCCGGCGTCGCCGCCGCCCGTGCTCACCGGGGTACGCCCGGTGGCGGTGAAGTACTCGGCCTGCTTCTGCTTGGGCTGCAGGATCTCGATCTGCCGGCCGGTGAGCGCGCCGGAACCGCCCGCGCCACCCTTGTCGGTGTAGGTGGCCTCGAAGACCGCGAACACGTTCGCCTCGGCGCCGTGCCCGGAGGCGAGCGACGTCTGGACCGTGCCGGTGCAGCCGGTGTGCTGCTCCAGCGGGTGGGCGTGCTCGTCGTGACCGAGCAGCACCTGGAGGTTCACCTTGGTGCAGTCGATCTGCCCGTCCTCGGGGTCGGTCACCTTGACCGTGTAGCGGACCTGGTCACCCCAGTTGAAGAAGCCACCGTCCGGCGGGAACTCGATGGTCACCGTCGGCGCGGTGTTGCCCACGGTGACCGGTACGTTGGCCACCGCCGTGCGGCCCTTCGGGTTGGTCACGGTGAGCTGCGCCGTGTAGTTGCCCGCCGTGGCGTAGGTGTGCGTCGGGTTGGCCTCGGTGGAGGTCTGCCCGTCACCGAACGCCCAGGCGTAGGTGAGCGTGCCACCGTCCGGGTCCCGGGAGCCGGCGCTGGAGAACTCCACCGTCAACGGGGCCGGACCCGAGGTCGGGTTGGCGGCCGCCGCCGCGATCGGCGCACGGTCACCGGCGGTGTAGTCGATCCGGTAGACCCCGGAGTTGTCGTTGTTGCCGCCGAAGCCGCTGCCCCACTCGATCAGGTACAGCGCGCCGTCCGGACCGAACTCGAAGTCCATCGGCCGGATCATCGACATGCCGGGCAGCAACTGGTTGATGTCCACCAACGACTTGCCGTCGGCGGTCATCTGCATCGTGTACATCTTGTTCTGGTTCCACTCGCCCAGCAGCGCCTTGCCGTCGAAGTAGGCCGGCCACTTGCGGGTCGAGTTGAGGTTGGCGTCGTACCGGTAGGCCGGGCCGCCCATCGGGGCGCCACCGCCACCGATCTCCGGGTACCGCGCGTCACCGGCGTAGCCGTAGTCGACGGTGGCCGGGACGACCGGCGGGAGGTTGGTCAGGCCGGTGTTGTTGGGCGAGTTGTTGACCGGCGCGGCGCAGTCGAACTTCGGACCGCTCGGGCCGGACGGGAACGTGTAGTCGTTGTACGCCTCGTTCGTGCCCGTGCAGTACGGCCAGCCGTAGTTGCCGGGGGTCACGACGTTCCACTCGACCAGACCCCGCGGGCCCCGGTCCGGGTTGTTCGAGTTGGCGTCCGGCCCGTAGTCACCGACGTACAGCGTGTCGGTCTTCGGGTCGGTGCCGATCCGGAACGGGTTGCGGAAGCCCATCGCGTAGATCTCGGGACGGGTCTTCTCGGTGCCGGCCGGGAAGAGGTTGCCGGACGGGACGGTGTACGTCCCGTTGTCCTCCGGGTGGATCCGGAGCACCTTGCCGCGCAGGTCGTTCGTGTTGGCCGACGTGCGCTGCGAGTCGTAGTCCTGGCGACCCGGACGCTCGTCGAGCGGCGCGTACGCGTTCGACTCGAACGGGTTGGTGTTGTCACCGGTGGCCAGGTACAGGTTGCCGGCGCTGTCGAAGGTCATGCTGCCGCCCGCGTGGCAGCAGGTGTTGCGCTGGGTGTCGACCCGCAGCACCTGCTTCTCGCTCGCCAGGTCGATGGTGTCGCCGGTCACGGTGAACCGGGACAGCAGGTTGCGCGTGACGTTGTCGTTCGGGGCGTAGTAGAGATACACCCACTTGTTGGTGGCGAAGTCCGGGTCGAGCCGGATGCCGATCAGGCCGTCCTCGTTGCCGGTGAAGACGTCCAGGTCGACGGCGGTGACGGTGTTGCCGGTGTCCGGCTTGATGATCTGCACCCGACCGTCGCGCTCGATGTAGAAGACCCGCCCGTCGGGGGCGATGTCCAGCTCCATCGGGTTGCTGGTGTTGCTGTCCAGCGTGACCTTCTCGAAGTTGGAGGTCTTCGACGCGCCGCAGTCGGCGTCGACCACGCCGGCCGCCGTCTGGATGCCGCCGAGCAGGTGCTTGAGGAACTCGGGCTCGGCGTACGACTCACGGGTGTGCCCGCCGCCGGTGTACCAGGAGCGGCCACCGTCGAAGTCCTGGCACCACGCCGTCGGGTGGTCGGCGCCCATCGCGCCGGCGCCCGGGGTGTAGCTCTTCTCGTCCAGGCTGGCCAGGACGTGCACGTCCGACCGGGGGTTGGTCTGGAAGTTGTACCACTCGTCGAACCGGGACCAGCGTTCCGGCAGTCCGGCGGTGGACGGGTGGGCCGGGTCCTCCACCTTGACGGTGGCCTGCTGGTTCTGCGGGTGGTTGGCGAAGTACGCGCCGACCAGGTCGCCGTACCAGGCCCAGCTGTACTCGGTGTCCGAGGCGGCGTGGACGCCGACGTAACCGCCGCCGGCCTTCACGTACCGCTCGAAGGCCGCCTGCTGGTCGGCGTTGAGAACGTCACCGGTGGTGGAGAGCCAGATCACGGCCTTGTACTTGGCGAGGTTGGCGTCGCTGAACGCGGCACCGTCCTCGGTGGTGTCCACCGTGAAGCCGTTGGTGGCGCCGAGCTGCTGGATGGCGGCGATGCCGGTGGGGATGGCGTCGTGCCGGAAGCCGGCGGTCTTCGAGAAGATCAGGACGGAGTAGGGGTCGGCCGCTGCGGCCTTCGGCGCGTTCGGCGCCGCCTGGGAGAGCGGAGCCGCGACAGGCACGTCTCGCGCGGGGATCTGTGCTCCGGTCGGAGCCGCCTGCGCCGGGGACCCGATGAGGGCCGTCGACGTCAGGGCGAGGGACAACAGGGTAGCGGTGAGTGGTAAACGGGCACGACGAGAACGGGACACGCCGCCTCCAATGTCGCGGTGGACAGGGATCGCGGGGCCGGCTCGCCGAAGACCGTCCCAGATGGAGCCGGTGGGGACGCCGTGCCAGGGCGTCCACGCCGGCATTTTGTCGAATCGCTGAACAAATTAGTTCTGCTGCATCGATGTCCGGCAAGATGCCGGCGGGTAACGGTTCTGCAACGGCGGGCGACATTCCGAACAGGACAGGAGAAAGCACCCCGATCGATACGCCGCCTCGGGTCGATGACCCACCCTTGGCAGCGGAGGCCGAACTGTCGTACGGTGACACGCAAGTAACCCACGGGAGCCCGGTGTACCGGGCTGAGAGGGGGGCTGACAGCCCCCGACCGTCGAACCTGATCCGGGTAATGCCGGCGCAGGGAGGAGCGTTGCCGTGCCGTCCCTTGGACGACTGCATCTGATCACCGACACCCGACCCGGGCGCGATCCCCTCACCGTGGTCCGGGCCGCCCTCGCGGCGGCCCGCGCCGACCTCGTCGTGCAGGTCCGGGTCCAGGACTCCGCCACCGACCGCGAGGCGTACGACCTGGCCGCCCGGGTGCTCGCGCTGTGCGCGCCGTACGGGGCGACGTGCCTGGTCAACGACCGACTGCACGTGGCGCTGGCGGTCGACGCCGCCGGTGGACACGTCGGCGCCGACGACCTGCCGGTCGCCGCGGCCCGGCACGTGCTCGGCCCCACCGGCGTGCTGGGCGTCACCGCCCGCGAGCCGCGCGGCGCGGTCGAGGCGGTCGTCGCCGGGGCCACCTACCTCGGCGTCGGCCCGTGCCACGCCACCAGCACCAAGGCCGGCCTGCCCGACCCCATCGGGGCCGTCGGGGTACGCGACGTCGTCGACGCCGTCGACGTGCCGGTCATCGCGATCGGGGGAGTGACCGCCGACCGGGTGCCGGCGCTGCGCGCCGCCGGGGCGTACGGGGTGGCCGTGGTCGGGGCGGTCTCCTCGGCCGCCGATCCGGGACGGGCTACCACCGACCTGCTGCGGGCGCTGGCGTGACCCGCGCCGACGTGGCGGTGGTGGGCGCGGGCCCGATCGGGCTGGCGATCGCGTGGCGCTGTGCCACCCGTGGTCTGCGCGTCGAGGTGTACGACCCGACGCCCGGGTCGGGGGCGTCGGCCGTCGCCGCCGGGATGCTCTCCCCGGTCGCCGAGGCGTACTTCGGGGAACGGCGACTGACCGAGCTGCTGGTGGCCTCCGCCGCGCGTTGGCCCGCGTTCGCCGCCGAACTGACCGACGCCAGCGACGCCACGATCGGCTACCGGACCGAGGGCACCCTGATGGTCGGGCTGACCGGCGACGACCTGGCCGAGGCCCGCCGGCTGTGGGCGTACCAACAGGGTCTGGATCTGCCGGTGACGGCGCTGCGCCCCACTGAGCTGCGCGACCGCGAGCCGGCGCTCGCGCCCCGGGTTCGCGGCGGCGCGTTCGCGCCCACCGACCACCAGGTCGATCCCCGGCGGCTGGTGCCGGCGCTGCGCACGGCCGCGCGGCGGGCCGGCGCGGCGTTCGTGCCGCGGCCGGTCCGGCGATTGTCCGAGGTGGAGGCCGGAGTCACGGTGGTCGCGGCCGGTTGCGGCGCCGCCGCCCTCACCGGCCTGCCGGTTCGGCCGGTGAAGGGCCAGATCCTCCGGCTGCGCGCGCCCGGCGGCGTCGCGCCGGGCTTCCGGCACGTGATCCGGGGGTACGCCGACGGCGAGCACGTCTACCTGGTGCCCCGCGCCGACGGCGAGGTGGTGCTCGGCGCGACGGTCGAGGAGCGGTCGGACACCACCGTCACCGCCGGCGCGGTGCAGCGGCTGCTGCGCGCCGGGGTCGACCTGCTGCCCGAACTGACCGAGTACGACCTGGTGGAGGCCGTCGCCGGGCTGCGGCCCGGCACCCCGGACAACGCGCCGATCCTCGGGCCGCTGCCCGGCCGGCCGGACGTGCTGGCCGCCACCGGGCACCACCGGCACGGCATCGTCCTGACCCCGGTCACCGCCGAGGCGATCACCGAACTGGTGCTCACCGGAACGCCCGACCCGCTGCTCACCGGCTTCGGCGCCGACCGGTTCGCCGGCCCGAGAAGCAGTTTCGAGGAGGAGTGATGGAGCTGACGGTGAACGGAGCCGGGCGCAGCGTCCCCGGCGGTGTGTCGGTGGCCGACCTGGTCCAAGACGTCGCGCCGCACCAGCGTGGCGTCGCGGTCGCGGTCAACGGCGAGGTGGTGCCCCGGGCCGGCTGGCCGGCCACGGAGCTGCGCGACGGCGACCAGGTCGAGGTGCTCACCGCCGCGCAGGGCGGGTGAGCGGCGTGCCGTTCGAACTGGGTGGGGAGAGGTTCGGCTCGCGGTTGATCCTCGGCACCGGCGGGGCCGCGAACCTGCACGTGCTGGAGCAGGCGATCCGGGCGTCCGGCACGGAACTCGTCACGCTGGCACTGCGCCGGGTGGACACCGCCCCGGGCACCGGAGGCGGGCTGCTGGACCTGCTGGACCGGTGCGGCGTACGGCTGCTGCCGAACACCGCCGGCTGCCACACCGCGACCGAGGCGGTGAAGGTGGCCCGGCTGGCGCGCGACGCGTTCGATACCGACTGGGTGAAGCTGGAGGTGATCGGCGACGAGCGGACGCTGCTGCCCGACGGGGTGGAGCTGCTCCGCGCCGCCGAGGAACTCGTCGCCGACGGTTTCACGGTGCTGCCGTACACCAGCGACGACCCGGTGCTCGCCCGCCGCCTCGCCGACGTGGGCTGCGCCGCGGTGATGCCCGCCGGGGCACCGATCGGCTCGGGACTCGGCATCGGCAACCCGCACCACATCCGGCTGATCCGGCAGAGCGTGGACGTGCCGGTGATCCTCGACGCCGGCATCGGCACCGCCTCCGACGCGGCGCTCGCCATGGAGCTGGGCTGCGACGCCGTCCTGCTGGCCAGCGCGGTCACCCGGGCCGCCGACCCGGTGGCGATGGCGACGGCGATGCGGTACGCCGTCGAGGCCGGCCGCCTGGCGGCGGGCGCGGGCCGGATCGCCCGGCGCTTCCACGCCCTCGCGTCCACCCCCGACGAGGGAAGACCGAACCTGTGACGGGGTCGCCGCCGGCCGGGGTGGTCCTGTTGACCGATCGGCTGGTCGCCAGGAGCGGTCTCGAACGGGTCGTGGCGGGGGCGGTCGCCGGGGGAGTGCGCTGGGTCGTGCTGCGGGAGAAGGACCTGCCCCGCGCCGAGCGCGCCGCCCTCGCCGTCGAGCTACGCGCGATCCTCGCCGACGCCGGCGGGACCCTCATCGTGGCCGGCCCCGACCCGCTGGGCGGCGACGTCGTCCACCTGCCGGCCGCCGGCCCGTACCCGCCGCCACGCCACGGTCTGGTCGGCCGCTCCTGCCACAACGAGACCGAACTGAACCGCCTCACCACCGAGCACTACGCCACCCTCTCCCCGATCTGGCCCACCACCACCAAACCCGGCTACGGCCCACCCCTACAAGCAACGGGCCTGCGAAAGCTGATCGAGGTCAGCCCGGTGCCCCTGTTGGCGCTGGGTGGCATCGAAACCCCGGAACAGGTAACCGCCTGCGTGCAGGCAGGAGCCGCCGGAGTGGCAGTACTCGGCGCACTCATGCGCGCAAGAAACCCCGAAGAGGCAGCGGCAAACCTGACCAGCGCCTTCGAAGAGGCGGTCACCCAGAAGGTCCTAAAAGGCCGGCACGGGCGCACGGAGGTCCCCCGGTCAGGGCTGCGGCCGACCGTGCCCACGCAGGGATCAAGCCTGACCGCCCGGAGTGGGCACGGTCGGCCGCAGCCCCAAACCGCGACCACGAAGGAAAGCCAGTGACCCCGAAAACCACGCTAACCATCGCCGGCTCCGACTCCGGCGGTGGCGCGGGCATCCAGGCGGACCTCAAGGTCTTCGCGGCGCTCGGCGCGTACGGCACGAGTGTCCTCACGGCGGTCACCGCGCAGAACACCCGGGGTGTCGACGCCGTCCTGCCGTTGCCACCGCGCACGGTCGCGGAGCAGTTGGACAGCGTGCTCGCCGACTTCACCGTGGGCGCGGTCAAGACGGGGATGCTCGGCACCCCGGCCGTCGCCGACGTGGTGGCTCAGGCGGCCCGGGACGGTCGGTTGCCCCAGCTCGTCGTCGATCCGGTGCTGGTCGCGACGAGCGGTCACCGGCTGGGCGTGGTGGGCGCGGTGGAGCGGCTGCTTCCGTACGCCCGGGTGGCGACGCCGAACTGCGCGGAGGCCGCGGCCATCACCGGACGTGGCGTGGACGACGTGGCGGGGATGGTCGTGGCCGCCGAGGCGCTTGCGGCCGGCGGCCCGGAGTACGTGGTGGTCACCGGCGGCGACGTCGCTGGGGACGAGGCGGTCGACGTGCTGTGCGGCGCTGGCGTCACCACTCTGCTGCGCGGTCCCCGGGTGGACACCCGGCACACCCACGGCACCGGCTGTTCGTTCTCGGCGGCCGTCGCCGTGCGGCTGGCGCTGGGGGATCCGGTGCCGGCGGCGGTGCAGGTCGCCAAGGAGTACGTGTTCCGCGCGCTGACCGGCGGGCGGGGCTGGGAGCTGGGCACGGGGCGCGGGCCGCTGGATCACTTCGGCTGGTCCGCCTGATCACCAGGGAGGTTGTCATGCAGGCACGAGGCAAGGTGTACGTCGAGGGGTCGCGGCCGGATGTGCGGGTGCCGTTCGCGGAGGTGACGCTGACCGGTGACCATCCGCCGGTACGGCTCTACGACACGTCCGGCCCGGGGTCGGACCCGGCGGTGGGGTTGCCGGCGCTGCGTGGTCCGTGGATCGCCGAGCGCGGTGACGTGGCCCCGGTGCGGGGCGCGGGCACGCCGCTGGCCGGCGCGGAGGGTCGCCGGCCCACGCAGTTCGCGTACGCGCGGGCGGGTGTGGTGACGCCGGAGATGGAGTTCGTGGCGATCCGGGAGAACGTCGACCCGGAGCTGGTCCGGACCGAGATCGCCGCCGGTCGGGCGGTGCTGCCGCTGAACGTGAACCACCCGGAGTGCGAGCCGGCGATCATCGGTAAGGCGTTCCTGGTCAAGGTGAACGCCAACATCGGCACGTCGGCGGTCAGCTCGTCGGTGGCCGAGGAGGTGGAGAAGCTGACCTGGGCGACCCGGTGGGGCGCGGACACCGTGATGGACCTGTCCACGGGCAAGCGGATCCACGAGACCCGTGAGGCGATCGTGCGCAACTCCCCGGTGCCGATCGGGACGGTGCCGATCTATCAGGCGTTGGAGAAGGTCGGCGGCGACCCGGTGAAGTTGAGCTGGGAGGTGTTCGCCGAGACCGTCATCGAGCAGGCCGAGCAGGGCGTGGACTACATGACGGTGCACGCCGGGGTGCTGCTGCCGTACGTGCCGCTGGCCGTGGACCGGGTGACCGGGATCGTCTCCCGGGGCGGCTCGATCATGGCGGCCTGGTGCCTGGCGCACCACGAGGAGAACTTCCTGTACACCAACTTCGCGGAGCTGTGCGCGATCCTCGCGCGCTACGACGTGACGTTCTCGCTCGGTGACGGGCTGCGGCCCGGTTCGATCGCGGACGCCAACGACGAGGCGCAGTTTGCCGAGCTACGCACCCTCGGTGAGCTGACGAAGGTCGCCTGGGAGCACGACGTGCAGGTGATGATCGAGGGCCCGGGTCACGTGCCCATGCACAAGATCAAGGAGAACGTGGACCTCCAGCAGGAGTGGTGCCACGAAGCCCCGTTCTACACGCTCGGGCCGCTGACCACCGACATCGCGCCCGCGTACGACCACATCACCTCGGCGATCGGCGCGGCGATGATCGGCATGTTCGGGACCGCCATGCTCTGCTACGTCACCCCGAAGGAGCACCTCGGCCTGCCGGACCGGGACGACGTGAAGGCCGGCGTGATCGCGTACAAGATCGCCGCCCATGCTGCCGACCTGGCCAAGGGGCACCCTGGCGCGCAGGCGTGGGACGACGCGCTGTCGAAGGCACGGTTCGAGTTCCGCTGGGAGGACCAGTTCAACCTCTCGCTGGACCCGGAGACCGCGCGCTCGTACCACGACGCGACGCTGCCGGCCGAGCCCGCGAAGACCGCCCACTTCTGCTCGATGTGCGGCCCGAAGTTCTGCTCCATGAAGATCACCCAGGAGCTGAAGGAGTACGCCGCCCGCGGCATGAAGGACAAGTCGGAGGAGTTCGTCTCCGGCGGCGGGAAGGTCTACCTGCCCCTGGCCTGACGGTTTGGCGCGGTCGACCCCGGGTTCCGGGAAGTCGGGGCGTCCTGGCCGGCAGGAAGGCCCGAATTCACGGAACCCGGGGTCGGTCGGTTCAGTCGCGGTGGTGGCGGCCGGTGGAGCGCAGCGAGCGACGGCCGCTCTCCTGCTCGGGCTCGTTGTCGGTGACCGGCTTGCTCAGGCCGGCGACCCAGTCGACGAACTCCTCGTCCTGCGAGGGCAGCGGCTCCGCCGCATCGGGCGCGGGCCGGCTCTCCTCGTCGGCCCGCACCCGGTTACGCCGGAACAGCCCGCCGAGCCGCCCTCGCCGGGAGGACCGCCCGTCGTCCGTGGACGTCCGCGCGGGGTCGTTCGCCGGCTCGGCCCTGCCGGCGGTGGTGGACGCGTCGCCCTGCTCCGGTACGACCGGAGTGATCGACGGCGGCACGATGGACCTCGCCAGGGCGGCCATCGCCCTGGCCTGGTCGGTCGTACCGGCGGGGGTCTGGTCCGGCGTGCTGACGGCCGGTCCGGTGGTGCCGGCGGGCGATGCGCTGGTGTTCTGGTCCGGCGTACCGGTGCTCTGATCCGATGCTCTGGTGCGGCGGGTGGTGTCGAAGGCGTCCCAGGTGGGCACCCGGCTCAGGTCGGGCAGGGGTGCCCGGTGCCGGAAGCGGGGCGTCCAGTCGGTCGACTCCTCGGCGCTCACGGGCGCATCCGCCGGTTCCGGGTCGGTCGACGCCGTGGTCCACGACGGGGTGGCCGACCAGGCCGGCGCTGCCGGCGTCCACCGGTCGGCCCCCGCGTCGCCCGCAGTCGGCTCGCCGAACAGCGAAGCGCCGGTGCCACCCTCGGCCGTCGCCGGTCCGGTGCGGCGGCCCGCCCCGGGCTCCGCGACCGGGATGGAGCCGTCGGCGGGCAGGACCGCACCCTTTTCGGCGGCCAGGGCGTCGGGTTCCGCTGCAGCGGTCCGTGCCGCTTCGCCGGGCTCGACGCCTTCACCCTCGGGGGAGGGGCGCGGCGCGTCCTGGCCGAGCGGCTGGTCGGCGCTTGTCACGTCGGCGCCCTTGCCGGCGCGGGCCGTCCGCTTGGCGCGTCCGCCGGTCGTCGCTTCGGTGCTCGTACCGGTGGGCGCCGCTCCGGCGGTTGCCGTCGCGCTGGTGTTCGTCCCGGTGGCCGCCGCCGTGCCGTCCTCGGCCGCGGTCGTCGAGGTGGCGGTCGTCGAGGTGGCGGCCGGTACGGACTTCGGTTTGCGCGAGCGACGCGGCTTGGGCGCGGACACGTCGGCGGCGCTGTCCGTGTCGTCGGCGTTGCTGTCCGTGTCGGCGGCGCTGTCCGTGCTCGTGGTGCCGGCGACCTCCACGACCTGTGGACCCGTGCTCGGCCCAGCCACGTCCACGACCTGCGGGCCTGTGCTCGGCGTGCCGGCGTCGGCCACGACCTGCGGATTCGTGCCCTGCGTGCTCGGGGTGCCGGAATTGGTCGCGACCGGCTCGCCGGTGTCGCCCGCGCTCGGCGTGCCCGCGCCGCCCCTGGCCCGCGTGCCTGCCCTACGGGCGACCGGAGTGACGGTGGCGCCCGCAAGCGGAGTGCTCGTGTCACCGGAGCCGTCCGTGCCGACCGGGGCTTCCATGTCGGGCGGCGCTTGCGTGGCGCTGATCGTCGTGCGGTCGCTGCCCGGCTTGTCCCAGCCGGTCGTCGCGCTGTCTGTCGCGCCGTCGCCGCCCGCGTCGGGCGTCGGGCTGACGGCTGCCGATGCGGGCGTGGTGGGCGTCGGGCTGACGGCTGCCGATGCGGGCGTGGTGGACGTCGCAGCGGTACGGGCCGGGTCGGCGGCACCGCCGGTCGCGTCCTCGTCGCGGCTCGACGGCTGCCGCCCGGCGGTGAACTCGCCGGTCGGGTCGGTCAGCCAGGAGGCGCGGGCCGGTGTGCGGTCGTGCCGTGCGCCGGTGGCGAACGGGTCCGGAGTCGCGGCGTCCGCTGCCGACCCGGCGGCGTCGGACCGCTGGCGGGGGCCGGCGGGTCGAGGGGTCTCGCCCGCGCGCGTCGCGTCGGCGGGGACCGGGCCGTGCTGGCCGCTCACCGTGGCAGACGGCCAGTCCCAGTGGGCGGGGACGGTGCGTACACCGGTGGTGTCGTCACCGGCACGCGGACCCGCAGCCGTCTCGACCAGCTGTCGGCCGGCGGCCCCGGGGTGGTCCTCGGCCTGGTCCGTCGGCGTCGCCTGGTCACCGCCCGGCAGCGTCGGGCCGGTGGGCAGCGGACGCAGGATGTCGGTGGGCGCGATCGCCTCGGAGTCGGCGGCGCGGACGCCGACGGGCCAGCGCAGCAGGGCGGCCGCCGCAGCCCCGAGGGCGCCGGCGAGGACGGCGATCAGCGCGCCGTAGTAGGGGGTCGTCTGGTAGCGGTCGACGGCGTCGCCGGGGCCGGCGGTCAGGTAGGCGAACGCCACCAGCACCGGACCCGCCACCCCGGTCGCCGCGCTGATCAGCGGTATCTGGCCGCGCCACCGGGCCAGTCCGGCGGTCGCCGCGCCCGCGAGCAACGCCACCAGGGGCAGCACGAGCAGCGCCAGGCGCTGCGCGGCCGCGTCGTTGAGCCAGTTCGGTTCGAGTACGCCGAGTCGGACCGTGGGCAGCGGGCCGGACGTGCCGAGCGACGGCAGAACGGAGACCAGCGCCAGCAGCCAGATCGTCCCGGCAACGGCCGCCATGTTCCAGCCCAGCACCGGCCGGAGCAGTACGGCGATGGCCGCGCCCGCTCCGATGACCGCGCCGAGGATGGCGCAGATGCCGACCGCCCAGACCGGGTCCACCGAGATCAACTCGGCGGCTCGGGCGGGCTGCATGCAGAGCGGGGCGACGGCGGTGGCGCCGAGCGCGGCAGCGCCAGCGATGGCCAGGTGCCGGCCGGTGCTGGCCGGCGGGGTGTCCCGGCGGGCCAGTCGTCCGGTCAGGACGGCGCCGGCCACGGCGGCGTTCGCGGCGAACCAGCCCACCCAGACGAGCTGGGCCGGCCACTGGTTTACCGTCGAGCCGGTGAAGGCGCCGGTGAGCCGGACGATGCCGAAGCCGTACGCGACGCCGAGTTGGCCGGCTCCGGCCAGCACACTCACCCCGAGCGCCGTGAGCAGCAGTCTGCCCCAGGTCCGATAGGCCATGTCGGGCACGTTACGCACCTGGTACACCCGATCGCCACCGGCGCGCCGCGCGGCGCGCCGGGGCACGCCGGGCGGGTCTACTTGAGTTCGACCAGTCGGGCCAGGTATGTCGTGTCCCCGACATTGGTGAGCATGTGTACCGCGCCGGGGTCGCGGTACACGACACCGCCGGTGGGCTCGTCGGCGTCGATCCGGGTCCCGTCGATCGTCTGCACGACGTTCTTCGCGCCCTGGATCGCCACCACCAGGTAGGGGTGGTCGTGCCGGTGCAGGGGCTGACGCTCACCCGGTTCGAGCCGGATGTGCCAGACCCGGACCCGGTCGTTCTCGTACACGACCTCCTGGCCCACGGGCCCGAGTTCGGTGCCGTCGATCACGTCGGTCATCGTCCACCGTCCAGTTGGGGAAGCACCTCGGCGGCGATCAGCTCGAGGTGGTCGAGGTCGTCGAGGTCGGTGAGGCGCAGGTGCACGCGGCTCGCGCCGATCTCGGCGAACTCGCCGATCCGCTGCACCAGCTCCGCCGGCGAGCCGACCACCGGGTCCTCCGGCGGCAGCGCGCTCTTCTCGTGCAGGGGCGCGGCCCGTCGGGCGGCCTCCGCGTCGGTACGCCCGATGGCCACCACGATGCCGGCGGAGAGCACCAGCGGCGCTCGCCCGGACTCGGCCCGACCGGTACGGCCGCACGCCTCCCGAACGCGGTCGTACGCCCCGGCGGTCTCGGCCACGGACTTGAACGGCATGTTGAACTCGTCGGCGTACCGGGCGGCCAGCTCGGGGGTCCGCTTGGGGCCGCGGCCGCCCACGATGATCGGCGGGCCGGGCACCTGCGCCGGCTTGGGCAGCGCGGGCGCGTCCACCAGCCGGTAGTGGTCACCGGTGAAGCTGTACGTCTCGCCCACCGGGGTGGACCACAGCCCGGTGATCACCTCAAGCTGCTCGGCCAGCCGGTCGAAGCGTTCCCCGACGGCCGGGAACGGGATGCCGTACGACGTGTGCTCGCGCTGGTACCAGCCGGCGCCGATGCCGAGGTCGACCCGGCCGCCGCTCATCTGGTCGACCTGCGCGACCAGCACGGCGAGGGGGCCGGGCAGGCGGAAGGTGGCCGACGTCACCAGGGTGCCGAGCCGAATCCGTTCGGTCTCCCGGGCCAGCGCGGCGAGGGTCAGCCAGGCGTCCGTCGGGCCGGGCAGGCCCGGGTCGTCGCCCATCGACTGGTAGTGGTCGGCCCGCAGGAATCCCTCGAAGCCACCGGCCTCGGCCAGTCGGGCGAACCGGAGCTGGGTGTCGTAGTCGGCACCCCGGTGCGGCTCGGTGAACACCGACACCCGCATGGTCATCGTCCCTCCGCGCCGGCCGTGGCCGGCTGGTCGCGTTCCATCAACAGTTCGTGCAGGTCGGCGCTGACCCGGGCGACGTCGGCGAGGTGGGCGTTGCGGCCCAGGGTGCGTGGACGGGGAATGGCCACCTCGACCACCTTGCGGATCCGGCCGGGCCGAGGGCTCAGCACGATCACCCGGTCGGCGAGCAGCACCGCCTCGTCGATCGAGTGGGTGACGAAGACGATGGTGGGCTTGTTCTCCATGTGCACGCGCTGGAGTTCGCCGGACAGCTCCTCGCGGGTGAGCGCGTCGAGCGCGGAGAACGGCTCGTCCATCAGCATCACCCGGGGTTCGCCGATCAGCGACCGGCACAGCGACACCCGCTGCTGCATGCCGCCGGAGAGTTCGTGCGGCAGCCGCTTCTCGAACCCGGCCAGGCCGGCCACGTCGAGCAGTTGCCGGGCCCGCTCGCGGTGCTTGGCGCGACTCCAGCCGAAGATCTCCACCGGCAGCAGGACGTTGTCCAGCACGCTGCGCCAGGGCAGCAGCGCCGGCTTCTGGAACAGCATGGCGATGTCGCGGCGGGGTCGCGTGATCGGCGTACCGGCCACAGTGATCTCGCCGGAGGTCAGCGGGAGCAGCCCGGCGATCAGCCGCAGCAGGGTGGACTTGCCGCAGCCCGAGCGCCCGAGGACGGCGACGAACTCGCCCTCGGCGACGTCGAGGTCGATGCCGCGTAGGGCTTCGACCTGGCCGGACCGGCCCTCGAAGGTACGCGACACCCCGGACAGTCGGATCATCTGCGGCGGACCTCCGCTGAGTGGACGGTCAGGAATCCGACAAAGGCTAGCCGCCCTGTTGACATGTCGCACCGTCCGGGGTCGTCGTCAGGTTGTTTCCGATCCGCAACCCGGTACGCCTGGCGTCGCAACTGTGGGTTTCTCGTACGCTGTGCCCGCGAAGAGTCCCCTCACGATGGCGGTGCCCGGCTTGCCCCTCCCGCCGGTACCGCCGCGACAACCCCCTCCGGTGGCCTGCGGCCCCGGTCGGAAAGGACATGGTGCTACTGATGAGAAGGCTGACCCGTACGGTCGCTACGGCCGCGCTGGCCACTGCCCTCGCCCTCGTCTCCGCCTGCAGCAGCGGGTCGGACTCGTCCGACGACGCCAAGGGTGGCAAAGACGGAGCACTGGAGAAGGTGACCTACCTCACCTCCTTCGGCAACTTCGGCCGTGACTCCTACGCCTGGGTGGCGAAGGACAAGGGCTTCTTCAAGGAGGCCGGCTTCGACGTCGAGATCAAGGCCGGTCAGGGCACCGGCGGCGTGATCCAGACGGTTGTCGGCGGTCAGGCGGACTTCGGGCCGATCGACCTCACCGGTGGTCTGCTCCAGCTCGGCAACGGTCAGGCGAAGGACTTCACCGCCGTGGCCGCGATCCAGCAGCGCACGATGGCGGGCATCGCCACCGTCGAGGGCAAGAACATCAACTCGCCCAAGGACCTGGAGGGCAAGAAGCTCGCCGACACCCCCGGCTCCGTGGTGCGCAACCTGTTCCCGACGTACGCCCGGCTCGCCGGTGTGGACGCCAGCAAGGTGACCTGGGTCAACGGTGAGGCGCAGGCGCTGATCGGCACGCTGGCCTCCGGCTCGGTGGACGGCATCGGCCAGTTCGTCGTCGGTCAGCCGACGATCGAGGCGGTGTCCAAGAAGAAGGCCGTCATGCTGCCGTACAGCAACGTGATGCAGGACCTCTACGGCAACGTGCTGATCACCTCCAGCAAGATCGCCAAGGAGAAGCCCGAGATGGTGAAGCGGTTCACCGCGGCGCTGCTCAAGGGCCTCGAGTACAGCCTGGCGAACTCCAAGGAGGCCGGCGAGATCCTGAAGAAGAACGTCGACGCCGCCAACCCGGTGGCCGCCGCCGCCGAGCTGGACCTGATGGCCGCGTACGTGCGCTCCGGCAACTCCGGCACCGCGATCGGCACGCTGGACAGCGGCCGGGTGGCGAAGAGCATCGCGATCCTGCAGGGCGCGGGCGCGCTCAAGCAGAACATCACCCCCGAGCAGATCATCGACTTCAGCCTCGCGCCGAAGGCCTGATCGTCCGGTCGTCACCAGGGGGTACGTTCCACCGGTCTCCGGTGGGGCGTACCCCCGTCGCTTGTCGGCCCTCGGGGCCGGCGAATCCTGTCGGCCCTTGCGGGGCCAGCGAACAACGAGGAGGACAAGATGACCGACGTCCGCTCAGCCGAGCCGGCGGTGACGGGGCCCGCACCCTCGGGCGCCGGCCGCCAGGCGCGTCGGGCGGGTCGGGGCGCCGGCCTGCGGGCGGGGACCGGGGCGGCGCTGCTGCCCGCGGCCGGTCTCGTGGTCGCCCTGGCCGTGTGGTGGCTGGTCGCCCGGCTGGAGTTGATCCCGCCGGCCGCCCTGCCCCCGCCGGGAGGTGTGTTCAGCGCGTTCGTCGACAAGCCCGCCCAGATGTTGGAGCACACCTGGGCGACCCTGCTGGAGATCCTCATCGGCTTCGCCCTGTCGATGGCCGCCGGTGTCCTGATCGGACTCTCCCTGGCCAGCTCCCGAGCGGTGGAGCGGATGTTCACCCCGCTGCTCGTCGCGGTCAACGCCGTGCCGAAGATCACTCTGGGTCCGCTGCTGGTGGTGGCGCTCGGCTGGGGACAGAAGCCGATCCTGACCATGGTGTTCCTGCTCTGCTTCTTCCCCATCGTGCTGTCCACCGCGACCGGGTTGACCACCACGCCGGCCGACCTGGCCGAGCTGGTCCGGTCCTGGAACGCCTCCCGTTGGCAGGCGTTCCGCAAGGTGCGGTTCCCGGCGGCGCTGCCGCAGATCTTCGTCGGGCTCAAGGTGGCCATGCCGCTGGCGGCCATCGGCGCGGTGATCGGCGAGTTCCAGGCCGGGGAGAAGGGCTTGGGTTACGTCATCCTCCAGTACGCCGGCGTCGGCGACTACGCGACCGCCTGGGCGGCGATTCTGCTGGTGGCGCTGGTCAGCATCCTGCTCTACTCCGCGCTCGTGCTCGTCGAGCGGATCGCGCTGCCCTGGGTGAGGGAGACCACCAGCAGCCGCTGACCCGGTGAGGCGGGAGGCCAGGGTAGATCTTGGGTAACCCGGCACGGTCGTCTACCAGTCACAACTTCGGTGATACTGCTGCTTCCCGAGTGCCGGAGGCAGCAGTATCACCGAAGTTGCGTGGATCTTGGCGGGTTACCCCGCGAGCCGCCAGCGGCCGTTGCGCGCGACGAGCGTGGTGAGCGCCTGCGGCATGAGCCCCGAGTGGTTGTCGGGCGTCATGCGGATCGGGCCGGAGAGGCCGTCGATCTGGGACGTCTCCAACACGTCCCGGATGCCGTCCCGGTCGACCTTCCCCGCCGGGCCGCCGGCCCGCAGTTCGGCGTCGGCGATCAGCTGGATCGCGTCAGCGGCGAAGGAGGACGAGCCGTTGTAGCCGCCGAAGCGGGCCGTGTAGTCCTGGAACCACTGCCGCCGGGCCGCCTTCGCCGGCGTGGTGGCGATCACGTCGTCGATGACCATGGTCTGGGTGAAGACCATCGTGGCCTTCTCGGTGGCCCGGGCCGCCGCGCCGAGGAAGAGGTCGCCGGCCGCTCCCGCGTCGAAGAAGAGCGACCCGCGGAACGCGGCCTGCTGGGCGCTGGTCGCGGCGAGCGCGGCCTGCTCCGGTGGGGTCCAGACGACCAGCGCGTCGGGCTTGAGCTTGACGAGCTTGCCGATCTGCTGGCCGACCTCGGTGTCGGTGGTCTTCACCGATTCCTCGCCGGCCACCTTGATGGTGGTCTTGCCCAGTTCGCGGCGCAGCGCGAGGACGCCCTCGCGGCCGTAATCGTCGTTACTGGCGAGCAGGGCGACCTTGCGGACGTTCTTGCGACGCAGTTCGGTGGTGAGCGCCGAGGCGCTGTCGGCCGCGTTCGGGCCCAGCTTGAACACGTAGCGCCGGTCGGCGACCGGGCTCGAGATCGCCCCGGAAGCGGCCAGCGCAATGGTGGGAATCCGCTTCTCGTTGATGACGCCGACCGCGCCGACCGCGCATTCGCTACAACCGCCCATGACGATCGCGCTGACCCGGGAATCGCTGCTGAAGTCCGCGATGTTGCGCAGTGACTCGGCCGCGTCGGAACGGTTGTCCTTGATCCTAAGGTCGATCTTCCGGCCGTTCAGTGCTCCGGAGGAGTTCAACTGGTCCCTCTTGAGTTCCAGCGCGCGCTGGTATGCCCGGCCCATTGGTGCGGCGGCACCGGAGAGCTCGAGGTCGGCGGCGATCACGATCGGACTCGTGTCCTGCTCCGCTTCGCCGAACTGGCAGCCGGTGAGCGTGGTGGCCACGAGGGCCGATGCGAGCACCGCGATGGTCGCGGAGCGGATGGGGCTCAACTCAGTCCTCCAGGTGCGGGCGCGGGCGCTGCCCGGTCACCGCCGCTAATCCGTCCTCAGTGGAGGACGGGATCTCGTCTGCCGTACGGTGTGTGCGCGAAGCCTGCAAAACCTTGCCAATGGCCGGCGCTGTGGTCAAGCGCGGACCCCGGTTGCATTTTCGGGACGGTCATCCCACATGCTGGGGTAACGCAATGTTTGCAAAACCTCACTTTGCATACACGCGTGACCACTCTGGAGTTACATGCCCTGATCAGGGGCTTGCGGAAATGAAGGTATCAGTTGACCGGATCAAGGGTTCCGCGCCGTCCGACCGTTTCCTACCTCACTGCGGCTTCCCAAACACGATCTTCTCTGATGAAATCGCGGCCGTGCCGCGCGTGGTCCCCTCCGCTCCCGGCACGGCTCGGCGGGTCAGGCGGGGAAGAAACGACGGAGGCGATGTCGTGAGCACCGGACCGACGACCCTGCCCGCGATCGGCGGCGATACCGGGCGTACGCGCCGGCGCATGCCGAGGCTGCGGGACGCCCGGATCCGGTCCAAACTGGCGCTGATCCTGGTCGTTCCGGTGGCCGCGGTGATCGCGCTCGCCACCGTCCGACTCATCTCGATCGGCGAGGGCGCCTACGACGCCACCCGGGCCCGCTCGCTCACCGCGCTCGCCATCGACGTCAGCGCGCTGACCCAGGATCTGCAGGCCGAGCGGATGGCGGCGGCGGCCTACCTGGCCACTCCGCAGCAGCCGGCCGACGCGTACAACCTGCGGGTACGCCAGACGCAGCAGCGGGTGGACGAGTACCGCGCCGAGCGTGACCGGATCGGCGAGGTGCCGACGGCGGTGCGGGACCGGCTGGCGGCGATCGACGACCACCTGGCCACCCTGGACGGCACCCGCCAGGAGGTGCTGGACCGCCGGCAGATGGCGGTCGCCGAGGCGGTCCTGCGCTACGGCGTCATCCTCACCGACCTGATCAGCTACGGCGACGGGCTGGCCCAGCTACCCGGCGACGAGAGCCTGGCGGACAGTCGCCGCGCCGTCGCCGCCTTCGCCCGCGCCAAGGCGTCCGTCGCGGAGGAAGAGGCGGTCGCCTTCACCGCGCTGACCGCCGGCCAGCTCGACCCGGAGCAGTTCTCCTCCTTCGTGGCCACGCTGACCAGCCAGCAGGAGGCGCTCGTCGCCTTCTCGCTCGCCGCCGACCCCGTGCAGCGGGCCCTGGTCGACAGCACCGTCTCCGGTGACGCCGTCGGCCTCTCCGACCGGGTCGCCACCGACATCACCCGCTCCGTCGGGCAGCGCGCGCTGGTGAGCGCGCAGGATGCCACCGCCGCCATCGGCGCGGTGAACGACCTCATGCGTTGGGCCGAGATCCAACTGCAGGACCGGCTGCTCGACCAGGCCGACGAGGCACGCTCGGACGTCATCCGGCAGGCCGTGGTCGAGTCGATCCTGGTGCTGCTCACCCTGATCATCGCCGTGTCGCTGGCCGTCGTGCTGGCCCGGTCGCTGAACCACTCGCTGCGCCGCCTGCGCGAGGGCGCGCTCTCGGTGGCCAACCACGACCTGCCGGACGCCGTGCAGCGACTGCAGAACATGGGCAGCGTCGGCGACGGCGGTGTGGACGAGATCGTCCGGCAGGTCCGGGATCCGATCCAGCTCAACAGCCGCGACGAGGTCGGCCAGGTGGCGTCGGCCTTCAACGTCGTCCACCGGGAGGCGGTCCGGGTCGCGGCCGAACAGGCCGCGCTGCGCACCAGCGTCTCGGCGATGTTCCTCAACCTGGCCCGCCGTAGTCAGACCCTGGTCGACCGGATGATCGGCGAGCTGGACGCGATCGAGCGCGGCGAGGAGGACCCGAAGCGGCTGGCCCAGCTCTTCGAGTTGGACCACCTGGCCACCCGAATGCGCCGCAACGACGAGAACCTGCTGGTCCTGGCCGGCGCGGACTCGGCCGTACCGCGCCGCGACGACGCGCTCGTCGTCGACGTGCTGCGCGCCGCCCAGTCCGAGGTCGAGCTGTACAACCGCATCGAGTTCGGCACCGTCGACACCGACATCTCGGTGGCCGCGCACGCGGTCAACGACGTCGTACGCCTCGTCGCCGAACTGCTCGACAACGCCACCCGGTTCTCGCCGCCGAACACGACGGTCGTCGCCGACGGTCGCCGCATCCGCGACTACGTGCTGATCCAGATCGAGGATCGCGGGCTCGGCCTCACCGACGAGCAGCTCGACTCGCTCAACCGTCGGCTGGCCGCCCCGCCGAGCGTGGACGTCGCCGCGTTCCGGCTGATGGGTCTGGCCGTGGTGAGCCGGCTCGCGTCCCGCTACGGCATCCGGGTGGAGCTGCGCCGCAACGTCGAGGGCGGCACGGTCGCCCAGGTGACGCTGCCCGCCGCCACCGTGATCCTGCCCAGCAGCCGGGGCCGCGAGCAGGCGCTCACCCGCCCGCGTCAGCCGATGGCCGTCGAGCAGACGCCGCTCACCCCGGTCGGCCACGCCGAGTCGTACGCCGGCGCGACCACCACGGCGGCCACGCTGCCGGACCAGTGGCGGAGCAACGCCCCGGCGCCCGCGCAGTGGCAGTCCCCACTCGACACGCGGGACACCACCCCGGCCGTGCAGGCCGGCGGATACACCGGTGCGCGTCCGACGGTGCCGCCCGCCGCCGCGCCGGCCGCTCCGGCACCGCCCGCGCGACCGTCGTACGGCAACGGCAACGGCACCTCGGCGGGCAGCCCCACCGTGGCGTACCCGACCATCGACGCGCTGCCCCGGCGGGGCGCGACGGCCGACACCACGGACGCCCGGAGCGCGCCGGTGCTGCCGGTCGGTCCGGTTGCCGGGCCGGGCGCGGTCGCCCCGGCGGCGCCCTCCGCGCCGCCGCTCCCGCCCGTGCAGCCGGCCGCGCCGGTCGCGCCGCCGACGCCGGCCGCGCCGGTCAGCACCCGGCCGGAGTTCCCCGCCGAAGCGCCGATCTTCCGGGAGATGGAGGCGGTCTGGTTCCGGTCGCACGGCGACGACGCCACCGCGATCTTCACCCGGCCGCAGTTCGACACGCCGCCCCCGCCGGCCGACGCCGGCACGCGGGCCACCAACGGTGGCCCGTCGAGCGCCGCGACCGCGCCGGCCCGACCGCCGCTGCCCACCCGGACCCCGGGCAGTTCCGAGGGCACCGGAGCGCAGAGCGTGGGAAGCATGGACGGATTCGGCACCGCGAAGACCGGCGGTCGTACCGCCTCGACGCCGACGCCACCACCGTCCTACGCCCCGGCGCCGGCCGCCCCGGCAGCTCCGGCGGCCCCCGTCGCGGCTCCCGCGCCGGCCGCCGCGCCGCCGGCCCCGGACCCGGACGCCTGGCGCACGGCGGCCGACGAGGGGTGGACGCTGGCCAGCCGGGCCGCCGAGCCGGCCCCCGCCGGCACCACCCGCTCGGGTCTGCCGAAGCGGGTGCCGCAGGCGCAGCTCGTGCCGGGCGGTATCGAACCGAAGGGTGGCCGGGACCGCAGCCGGCGGACCCCCGACGAAGTACGCGGCCTGTTGTCGGCCTACCACCGTGGCGTGCAGCGCGGTAGGTCGGCTGGTACGGACCTGAACAGCACCTCGACCAAGGAGAGCCGATGAACAGGCCAGCTGCCATGCAGGACATGGGTTGGCTGCTCACCAACTTCGCCGACAGCGTGGCCGGTATCGCCCACGTGGTGGCGGTGTCCGCCGACGGGCTGCTGCTCGCGTCCTCCCGGGACCTGCCGGGGGACCGGGCCGACCAGCTCGCCGCGATCACCTCCGGCGTGGTGAGCCTGACCGAGGGTGCGGCCCGGATGTTCAGCGCGGGCGGTGTGTTGCAGACCGTCATCGAGATGGACAGCGGTTACCTGTTCCTCATGTCGATCAGCGACGGTTCGTCGATGGCCGTGCTGGCCGCGCGGAGCTGTGACGTGGGCCAGGTGGGCTACGAGATGGCGCTGCTGGTGGAACGGGTGGGCGCGGCGCTGGTGCCGCTGCCCCGGGACGCGGTGCGTTCGTAGCGCCACAGTCCGGCGCGCGGACCGCGCGCCGGAGCAGGGAGGGGAGGCGGTCTCTACCGGCTCCGCGGGAGACGAGGAGGTGATCGGGGATGGACCAACGACGCGTTGACCCGCGTGGCGCGTTGGTGCGTCCGTACGCGGTCACCCGTGGTCGTACCGAGCCCCGGCAGGACATCGCCCTCGAGGCGGTCCTCACCTCCTCTCCCACCCAGGTTGCCGAGTCCCGTTTCGCGGGGCACGACAAGCACCGAATCGCCACGGTCTGCGAGGGCCGTGCACAGTCGCTGGCGGAGATCGCCGCGTACACCCGGATGCCGCTGGGCGTCGCCCGGGTGCTGGTCGCCGACATGGTGGCCGAGAGCCTGCTGACGTTACACACTGCTGCTCCCGCCGAGGGGTTCGAGGAGCGGATGGAACTGCTTGGAAGGGTGCTAAGTGGACTTCGCAGGCTATGACCCCGCTGGGGGGCGGCAGCCGAGCCGGGGAATCGTCTCCGCGAAGATCGTCGTCGCGGGCGGTTTCGGCGTCGGTAAGACGACCCTGGTCGGCGCGATCTCCGAGATCACGCCGTTGACGACCGAGGCGGTGATGACCGCGGCCGGTGTCGGCATCGACGACCCGTCCAAGGTGCCCGGCAAGGAGACCACCACGGTCGCCATGGACTTCGGTCGTATCACCATGGCCCAGGACCTGATCCTGTACCTGTTCGGTACGCCGGGTCAGACCCGCTTCTGGTTCATGTGGGATGAGATCATCCGAGGGGCGGTGGGTGCCGCCGTCCTGGTGGACACCCGTCGGATCACGGACGCGTTCGCCCCGCTGGACTACTTCGAGAACCGGAACCTGCCGTACGTGGTGGCGCTGAACAACTTCGACGGCGCTCCCCAGTACGAGCTGGAGGAGATCCGCGAGGCGCTGGCCATCTCGCCGCAGGTGCCGCTGGTCATGACCGACGCCCGGCAGCGGGACTCGGTCAAGCAGGTGCTGGTGACGGTGGTCGAGCACGCCATGCTCCGCCTCCAGGCGGAGCACGGCCGGGGCTTCCCCACGCCGGTCGGCTGAACCCACGGTCACGGCCGGCTGGATCCACGGTCACGGCCGACTGAACCCACGGCCACGGCCGGCTGGCGACAGCCGGCCGTGGCGCGTTTCAGTCGACCCGGAGCCGGTAGCCGCGCTTCACCACGGTCTGCACCACCCGGGGCGCGCGCAGACCGGCACGCAGCCGGGCCACCGCCATCTCCACGGCGTGCTCGTCCGCGCCCCGGGGCAGGGTCCGCAGCAGGGCGGTACGCGACAGCACCCGGCCCGGGGACTGCGCCAGCGCCCGCAGCACGGCCATCGGCGCGGGAGCGAGGGGCCGCAAGTCGCCGTCGATCACCGCGGCGTGCCCGCGCAACGTGAGCAGGTGGCCGCCGGCCTTGAAGGTCACGGTCCGCCGGGGCAGCTCGTCGACGATGGTGCGAACCAGGGCACCCAGCCGGGCGCGGCCGGGCGCGCTCACCGGCACCCCGAGCCGGAGCAACGGCTCGGCGGTCACCGCGCCGACGCAACAAGCCAGCACGTCGGTGCGGAACGCGGACACCACCGCGTCGGTACGGTCGCCGGCCGCCCGCAGCAGCGCCTCGACCGCCGGCGCGGAGGTGAATGTCACCGCGTCCACCAGCCGGCCGGCGATCAGGTCGATCAGCCGGTGCAGCGGAGCAGGGTCCGTCGGTGGCGCCCAGCGGTAGACCGGCACCTCGATCACCGTCGCGCCGGCCGCCTCCAGCGCGAGGGTGCACTCGGGCTGCCGCTCACCGTGTAACTGCATGGCGATCACCTGCCCGGCCACCCCCCGCCGACGCAGGTGGTCGACCACCTCGTCGCAGCTCTCCGACGCCGGTGACCACTGGTCGTGCAGGCCGGCCGCACGGATCGCGCCGCGCGCCTTGGGACCCCGGGCGACGACGTACGAGCTGGCGAGCACCGAACGCAGCGGCTCGGCCAGCCCCCAGCCCTCGGCCGCCTCCAGCCACCCGCGCATCCCGATGCCGGTGTTGGCCATCAGGATGTCGGGTGGCTGGTCGAGGCAGGCGCGGGTCGCTTCGCGCAGTTCGCTGTCGTCGGACAGCGGCACGATCCGCAGCGCCGGGGCGAGCACCACGCGTGCGCCCCGGCGTTCGAGCAGCGCGGCCAACTCGTCGCGCCGCCGGTCGGCGGTCACCCCGATGGTGAAGCCGGCCAGTTCTTCCCGCATCAGTCCTCCCGTCGCAACCGCACTTCGACGATCCCGTCGTGGCAGCGCGTGTCGTGCCGGGCCACGGTCACCCCGGGCAGGTCGAGGCACTCGCCGGTGCGCAGGTCGTACACCTGCTTGTGCAGCGGCGACGCGACCGTCGGCACTCCGCCACGGCTGCCCACGATGCCCCGGGACAGCACGTACGCGCCGGTGACCGGGTCACGGTTGTCGATCGCGAACAGCCCGTCCACGGTGTGGAAGAGAGCCACCTGCACGCCGTCGACCAGGGCGGCGACACCCCGCTCCGGTTCCAGCCGGTCGAGGGGGCAGACCGCCGTCCAGCCGAGGGTGGTCCTGGTGGTCATCGTGATGCTCATCGCCGTACCTCCGGAAGGCCGAGCGTGACGGGACGACGGCCGTGGCCGTCGGGTGGGGTGCCGCCGCGCGCCGGCACCGGCTGGCCGCGCTCCACGGCGAAGGTGATGGACGGGTCGGGCACGTCGGGGGCGTTGACGAAGGAGGTGTAGCGGCGCAACCGCTCCGGATCGTCCAGCACGTCGCGCCACTCGTCCGAGTACGACGCCACGTGCTGTGCCATGGCCGCGTCGAGGTCGGCGCAGATGCCGAGCGAGTCGTCCACGATCACGGCCCGCAGGTGGTCCAGGCCGCCGTCCATGGCCTCGATCCAGCCGGCCGTGCGTTGCAGCCGGTCGGCGGTGCGGATGTAATACATCAAAAATCTATCGATTAGTCGAATCAGGGTTTCTGTTGACAAATCAGTGGCGAACAGGTCGGCGTGCCGGGGCCGGAAGCCGCCGTTGCCGCCGACGTAGAGGTTCCAGCCGGTCTCGGTGGCGATGATGCCGAAGTCCTTGCTGCGGGCCTCGGCGCACTCGCGGGCGCAGCCGGAGACCGCCGACTTGAGCTTGTGCGGGGCGCGCAGCCCGCGATAGCGCAGCTCCAGCGCCACGGCCAACCCCACCGAGTCCTGTACGCCGTACCGGCACCAGGTCTCGCCGACGCAGGACTTCACCGTGCGCAGCGCCTTGCCGTACGCGTGGCCGGACTCGAAGCCGGCGTCGACCAGGCGTCGCCAGATCTGCGGTAGCTGCTCCACCCGGGCCCCGAACAGGTCGATCCGCTGCCCACCGGTGATCTTCGTGTAGAGCTGGAAGTCCCGGGCCACCTCGCCGATCACGATCAGCTTTTCCGGGGTGATCTCGCCGCCGGGGATGCGGGGCACCACCGAGTAGCTGCCGTCGCGTTGCAGGTTGGCCAGGAAGTGGTCGTTGGTGTCCTGCAACGACGCCTGCTCGCCGTCGAGCACGTGCCCGTTGCCCAGCGAGGCCAGGATCGAGGCCACCACGGGCTTGCAGATGTCGCAGCCGCGTCCCCGGCCGTGCTCGGCGACCAGCCGGGAGAAGGTGCGGATGCCGCGTACGCGCACGATCTCGAACAGCTCGCGGCGGCTCACGTCGAAGTGCTCGCACAGCGCCGTGGACTGTGCCACCCCGGCCGCGTCGAGAAGCTGCTTGAGCATCGGCACGCAGGAGCCGCAGCTCGTGCCCGCCCTGGTGCACGCCTTCAGCGCCGGCACGTCCGAACAGCCGCCGGCGATCGCGGCGTCCACGTCGCCCCGGGTCACCGCGTTGCAGGAGCAGACCTGCGCGGCGGCGGGGAGCGTCCCGGCGTCCGCGCCGCCGCCGTCGGGGGCGAGCAGGGCCAGCGGCGCGGCCGGCAGCGGGCCACCCACGCTGGCCCGCAGCGTCGGGTACGCGCTGGCGTCGCCGACAAGCACCCCACCGAGCAGGGTGTGCGCGTCGTCGGAGAGGACCAGCTTGGCGTACACGCGGGTGGCCGGGTCGGTGAACGTGACGTCCAGGCAGCCCTCGGTGGTGCCGTGGGCGTCGCCGAACGACGCCACGTCCACCCCGAGCAGCTTCAGCTTCGTGGCGGTGTCCGCGCCCGGGAACGTCGCCGCGCCGCCGACCAGCCGGTCGGCGACCACCTCGGCCGTCGCGTACCCCGGTGCCACCAGGCCGTGACAGGTGCCGTCGACCGCCGCGCACTCGCCGACGGCCCAGACCCGCTCGTCGGCCGTGCGGCAGGTCTCGTCGACCAGCACCCCACCGCGCGGACCCAACGGCAGCCCGGCGGCCCGCGCCAGCTCGTCGCGGGGCCGGATGCCGGCGGCCACCACGACCAGTTCGGCGTCGACCACCCGGCCGTCGGACAGCTCCAACGCGGCCACCGTGCCGTCGGCCCCCGCGCGGATCGCCGTGGTGGCGACCCCGAGGTGGGTACGCACACCCAGGTCGTGGACGTAGCGGCGCAGCATCGCGCCGCCGGCCTGGTCCACCTGCACCGGCATCAGCCGGGGCGCGAACTCGACCACGTCGGTGCTCAGGCCGAGCAGGCGCAGGGCGTTCGCCGCCTCCAGCCCGAGCAGCCCGCCGCCGATCACCGCGCCGACCCGCCGACCGGCGGCGTACGTGCGGATCGCCGCCAGGTCGTCGAGCGTCCGGTAGACGAAGACGCCGGGCAGGTCGGCCCCGGGCACCGGCGGCACGAACGGGTACGACCCGGTGGCCAGCACCAGCGCGTCGTAGTGGTAGTCGCCCTCGGCGGTGCTCACCACCTGCCGTTCCCGGTCGATGGCGGTGGCCGGCTCACCGAGGCGCAGCCGCACCCCGTCGTCCGGGGTGTGCACGTTCAGTTCCTCTTCGCTCACCCCGTCGAAGTACGCCGAGAGACGCACCCGGTCGTACGCCGGACGCCTCTCCTCGGCCAGTACCGTGACCCGCCAGTGGCCCTGCGGGTCACGGGCGCGCAGTGCGTCGACGAAGCGTTGCCCCACCATGCCGTTGCCGACGACGACCAGGTCCGCGCCGCTCATCGCGTCACCTCCACAGATTCCGCTTCGGACAACCAGTCGACGATGCCGCCGACCGCGTCGCGGCATCCGCCGCATCCCGTGCCGGCCCGGGTGCCCGCCACCACCGCGTCGACCGTCCGCGCGCCGGAGCGCCAGCAGCGCACCAGCGCTCCCTTGGTCACGTTGTTGCACTGGCAGACGACGGCCGCGTCCGGCATCAGCGCCGGTGACGCGCTCGGCGTCGAGACGGCCCCGCCGAGCGCCCGGCCGAGCAGCAGGGCCCGCCGGTCGGCCGGTACCGGGTGACCCCGGTCGAAAAGTTGGATCACCGTGCCGATCGCCGGGTTGTCGCCGAGCAGGATCGCGCCGATCAACCGCTCGTCATGGATGCGCAGCCGGGCGTACGTGCCCCGGGTCGGGTCGGTGAACGTCAGCTCCTCGCCCGGCGGGCCGCCGACCGCCTCGCCCATCGCGGCCAGGTCGATCCCGGCCGCCTTGAGCCGGGTCACCACCGGGCGGGGCCGGTACCGGGCGAGCGGGTCCGTGCCGGTCAACACGTCGGCGAGCACCCGCGCCTGGGCCCACGCGGGCGCGACCAGTCCGGTGAGCGTCCCGTCGTGTTCGGCGCAGTCGCCGAGCGCCGAGATGGACCGGTCGTTGGTGCGCAGCCGGTCGTCCACCACCACGCCGCGCCGCACGGCCAGCCCGGCGGCCTGCGCGAGGGCGGTGTCCGGGCGTACCCCGCAGGAGAGCACCAGCAGGTCGGCGTGCAGCGACCGGCCGTCGGCCAGGTCGAGTCGGACGCCGCTGTCGTCCGCCGCCACCCCGGTGGCGGGCACCCCGAGCTGGATCGTGACGCCGAGCCCGGCGAGTGTGCTGGCCAGCACCGTGCCGGCCGCCGGATCGAGTTGCCGTTCCATGAGGTGGTTGGTCGGGTGCACCACGGTGGTGGCCAGCCCGCGCGTGGCCAGGCCCCGGGCGGCCTCCAGCCCGAGCAGCCCGCCGCCGAGCACGATCGCGGCGCGTGCGTCGCGCGCCACGGCCAGGATGCGGCGGCAGTCGTCCAGGGTGCGGAAGGGGACGACCCGCCGGGGCAGGTCGGCCGGGTCGAGGCCGGGCAGGGGCGGCACCACCGCCCGCGCGCCGGTGGCCAGCACCAGATGGTCGTAGGCGATCCGTTCGCCGTCGGCCGTGCGGACCTCGCGGGCGGACCGGTCCACGGCGGCGACCGTCACGCCCGAGCGCAGGTCGATGCCGTGCCCGGCGGCCTCGGTCAGCTCCACGTCCGGTTCGTCGATGCGGCCCGCCAGCAGCGTGGACAACATGATCCGGTTGTACGCGCGGTGCGGTTCCGCCCCGAGGACGGTGACCTTGCGCTCGTCCCCGCGGGCGTGCAGCTCGGTCGCGAGCCGGGCGCCGGCCATGCCGTTGCCCACGATGACCACCCGGGCGGTCATGCCTTCTCCACCCGGACCGCGCAGATCTTGAACTCGGGCATCCCGGAGATCGGGTCAACCGCGTCGTTGGTCACCGAGTTGGCCCGCCCGGCGCCCGGCCAGTGGAATGGCGCGAAGACCGTGTCCGGCCGGATACCCGGGCTGAGCCGGGCCGGGGCGCGCAGCTCGCCCCGGCGGGACGTGACCCGCACCGGGTCGCCGTCGTCGATGCCCAACCGGGCGGCCAGGTCGGGGTGCAGCTCGACGAACGCCTCGGCCGCCGCGCGACGCAGCGCCGGTACCCGGCGGGTCTGCGTGCCGGACTGGTACTGGGCCAGCACCCGGCCGGTGGTGAAGTGCAGCGGATACGTGGCGCACACCTCCTCGGCGGCCGGCCGGTGGTCGACGGGGTGGAACCGGGCCCGGCCGTCCGGGGTGGCGAACCTGTCGGCGAAGAGTCGTGGCGTGTCCGGCCCGTCCGCGCTGGGACACGGCCAGTGGACGCCGTCGGTGGCGTCGATGCGCTCCCAGGTGATGCCGGCGTAGTCGGCGATGCCGCCCGCGGAGGCGCGGCGCAGCTCGCCGAAGACGGTGGCCGGGTCGGTCGGGAACCGCGCCGCCGCCGTCTCGGCGTCGCCCAAGCGTCCCGCCAGGTCGGCGAGGATGGCCAGGTCGGTGCGGACGTCCGGCGGCGGTGGGCGCAGCGCGCGCCGACGCAGCACCCGACCCTCCAGGTTGGTCATCGTGCCGTCCTCCTCGGCCCACTGGGCGGTGGGCAGCACCACGTCGGCCAGCGCCGCCGTCTCGGAGAGCAGTAGGTCGGCGACGACCAGCAGGTCGAGGTCGCGTAGCCGGCCCTCGATCCGGGCGGCCCGGGGAGCGGAGACCACCGGGTTCGAGCCGAACACCAGCAGCGCCCGGGGACCGTCGGCGGTGCCGAGCGAGTCGAGGAGCTGGTACGCCGGCACACCGGGACCGGGCAGCTCGTCGGCCGGTACGCCCCAGACGCCCGCGACGTGTTCCCGGGCCGCCGGATCATCGATCCTGCGGTAGCCGGGGAGCTGGTCGGCCTTCTGCCCGTGCTCCCGCCCGCCCTGACCGTTGCCCTGGCCGGTGAGGCAGCCGTACCCGGAGCCCGGTCGGCCCGGCAGGCCCAGGGCGAGGGCCAGGTTGACGTACGCGGTGACGGTGTCGACGCCCTTGGCGTGCTGCTCGGCTCCGCGCGCGGTCAGGATGATCACCCGGCCGCCGGTGCCCAGCGCGCGGGCGGTCGCCTCGAGATCGGCCACCGGCACCCCGGAGAGCTGTTCCGCGCGGGCCGGCCACCAGGCGGCGACGCTGCGGCGGACCGCGTCGAAGCCGGTGGTGCGCTCGGCCACGTACGCCTGGTCGACGCAGCCCTCGGTGAGCGCGATGTGCAGCAGCGCGTTGGCCACGGCGAGGTCGGTGCCGGGCAGCGGTTGCAGGTGCAGGTCGGCCTGGCGGGCGGTGGCGGTGACGCGGGGGTCGACGACGATGAGCTTCCCGCCGCGTTGGCGCTGCTCGGTGAGCCAGCGCACCAGCGGCGGCATGGTCTCCGCCGGGTTGGCGCCGACCAGCAGCAGCGTGTCGGCCTGACCCAGGTCGGACAGGGGGAACGGCAACCCTCGGTCGATGCCGAAGGCGCGCATCCCGGCGGCGGCCGCCGAGGACATGCAGAACCGCCCGTTGTAGTCGATGTTGCGGGTACGCAGTGCGACCCGGGCGAACTTCCCCAGCGCGTACGCCTTCTCGTTGGTCAGCCCGCCGCCGCCGAAGACGGCGACCGCGTCCCGCCCGGAGCTGTCCTGGATGGCGCGTACGCCGGTGGCGACCCGGTCCAGCGCGGCGTCCCAGGTCGTCGGGCGCAGCTTGCCGCTGACGGTGTCACGCACCAGCGGGCTGGTCAGCCGGTCCGGGTGGTCGAGCAGCTCCGCCGAGGTCCAGCCCTTCTGGCACAGCCCACCCCGGTTGGTCGGGAACTGGCGGGGGAGCACGCTCACCCCTGCCTCGTCCTCGCGCAGGGTCATGCCGCACTGAAGAGCGCAGTACGGGCAGTGCGTCGCCACCTCCCGGGGCGTACGCCCCGATCGAGTTGCCGGCCGTGCACCGTCTGTCATGTCGGCAAAGCGTGCCGCCGGGCAGTTTCCAGTCCGGGTCCCTTCTGTTTCGGTCCTGTCAAGTGGGCCTCACACCGCACGGGAGCAACGGGCGTGACGGGTAGGTGGCGGCGGACCGACAGTCACCCCTCCAGGTCGGCGCGGTTCGGTCGGCGGGACAGCGAATGCCAGCCCAGAAACCGGGCGTGAAGTGCCCGCAGGTCAGGATCAAGACCCAGGGCGTACCGGTCGGCAACCGCGTCCTGCATGTTTGCTGCCAGGTAGAACGCCAGGGCGATCGAATGGCCGTGGAACTCGGTCGCGAGGTGAAGCTGTGCCGGCGGGCACGGCCAGGGAGCGGCACAGTTGCCGCAGAGCCACGCCGGGCGCATCGGATGGTGCGGGCGAGGACGACGGGTCATCGAACACGCGCCGGACCGCGCCTGACGGGAGTGCGGGTGGTCGAGCGACGGGCCGCCGGGGCGGACGTGCCCGCCCAGATCAGGCCCACGGGCATCACGAACAGGGATCGGCGCGCGACCGCGTCGCCATTCGGGGCCAGCTCGTAAGCGTCAATCCACAGCCACCCGTCGTACGTCGGCCAGTCGAGCACGCGAATCACGCGGACGAAGATCGGGTGCAGGAACTGCACACTCGCGGCACGCGTCAGGTGCAGCACGTCACCCGTGTGTGGCTTCCGAGGTGTGGGCTTCGGTGTGGGTCTCCGATCCGGCGGCTTGTCCGGCACGGTGCTCTCCCCCTGGTCGTCACTGTGGGAAGGGGCCGCCCCGCGATGCCCACGGGCCAGGGGCGGCCCCGATACGAACGCGTCCGCCGGGCTCTGATCCCTACCGGCCGCGCCGCCTGCCGGTTACATTGCCGAGAGTGATGGGATCAGTACACGACGTCGATCTATTCCCAGGGACGTTCGGGACGTTCATCTTGGAGGCGGGATGAATCATCTACTTCAGGTGGCCATGGCCGAAGCTGGCGAGACAGCCGAAAGTCTGGCTGCTCAGACGGGTGTGGATCCGAAGACGGCAGCGCGATGGATAAGCCCGGGACGTGTGCCGCAGCCCCGTCGGCGCGCGAAGCTGGCGACGATCCTCGGAAGGGACGTTGCGGACCTCTGGCCAGATGTCCTCAAGCGACGCGAGCCGCAATGGCTGCGCGAGTGGGTGGACTGGGAGCGTGAGGCCGTCGCGATTCGTTGGTTTGAGCACGCGTGGGTGCCTGGTCTCTTGCAGACTGAGGCCTATGCACGGGCGACATTGACCGGCGAAGCACTGACGATGGGTGAAGTTGACGATGTGGTCGCCTCCCGCATCGACCGGCAGGCCATCCTCCGTCGTGAGCGCCCGCCCCTGCTGACCGCGGTTGTGCACGAACTGGTTCTCTATCAGTCGGCGTACGGCGACCGCTCACTGATGCGCGAGCAGGTCGCCCACCTTGTCGACTGCGCGGCGTTGCCCGCTGTGCAGGTGCTCGTGGTGCCACAGAACGTCGGGATGTATCCGGGGCTTGGCGGGGGCTTCATCGTGGCCGAGCTACCGGACGGTGAGCAGGTCGCCCACATCGATAGCCAGGTGCGTGCGCAGATCGTGAACGGAGCTGCGGACGTTGCTACGCTAAATCGCAGATGGGAACGCATTAGGAGTGAAGCTCTTTCCCGTCAACAGTCCCTCGACCTGATCAGGAAAGCAGCGGGATCATGGACATGACCGGCGTGCAGTGGCGTAAGAGCACGAAGAGCGGAAACAACGGCGGCTCGTGCGTCGAGGTCGCTGACAACCTTCCCGGCATCGTCCTCGTCCGCGACACCAAGGACCGCGACGGCGGGACGCTGACTTTCGGACCGGCGGCATGGGCAGGCTTCGTTGACCTGGTGAAGGCGATCGGCCCCGTCGGTTAATCAGCTACAGCGCGAAAGGCCCCCGGCTCGCCGGGGGCCTTTCGCGTGTCCGGGGTCGGCGGGGTTGACCCCATGGCGCTTATAATGTGGGAAATCTGTCTCAAGGGATGGGAGTGCGCGATGAGTGTGGTGGACGTTTTCGACGCGGTGGCCGGCACCTACGACGAGGCGCGGCGGCGGCTGGTGCCCTGCTTCGACGCCTTCTACGGCACGGCCGTCGAGGTGGCCACGCCACCGCTGCGTGCCGCGCTGGCGGCGGGGCGTACCCCCGAGGTGCTGGACCTGGGCGCGGGCACCGGGCTGCTCTCGCTCCTGCTGGCCGCGGCGGTGCCCGGGGTCCGGCTGACCCTTGTGGACGCCGCGCCGGCGATGCTGGCCCGCGCCACCGACGAGCTGTCGGCGCGTTCGGTGCCGCACCGGACCGTCCAGGCGGACCTGTCCGACGAGCTGCCCCCCGGCCGCTACGACGCGGTGGTCAGCGCGCTCGCGATCCACCACCTGGACGACGACGGCAAGCGGGCGCTCTACCGGCGGGCCGCCGCCGCCCTGACGCCCGGTGGGGTGTTCGTCAACGCCGAGCAGGTCGCGGGGCCGACTCCCGCGCTCGACCAGCGCTACGACGAGGTGTGGATGGCGCGGATCGCCGAGTTGGGGTCGTCGCCGGAGGAGATCGCCGCCTCTCGGGGCCGCATGCGCTACGACCTTCCGGCGACCGTCGCCGACCAGTGCCGATGGCTCGACGAGGCCGGCCTGGTCGACGTCGACTGCTACTTCAAGGAGTGGCGTTTCGCGGTGTTCGGCGGACGTGCCCGCTGACGATATGCACGTTTCGACACCCGGGAGCGAGCCGGCCACCGCGTGGATGACTGACGGTCATACCGATGGGTAGTCTCACCGGCATGACTGCCAAGGTGACGCTGTCGTTCACGGACGAGACGATCGAGGAGGCCCGACGCTTCGCCAAGCGCGAAGGGCTGTCCCTCTCGGCGTGGATGGACCAGGCCGCCCGGGAGAAGGCGCTGCGCGAGGTCTTCACCGCGCACGCCGCCGCCGTGGGACGCGCCGGCCTCGACCTGGAGTCCGCCGCCCTCGCCGACGCCCGCGAGGTGGGCATGGTCAACGACCTCTTCTCCGGTGAACCGCCGCGTGCTGCGCAGGGGTGAGGTCTGGCGCATCGAGGGCGCCCGGGAACGCCTCGGTCTGGTGATCAGCTCGGATGTCTACAACTCCACCGACGTGCCCATCGTGATCGTCGTCGAGGTGGTCGAGGAGTCGCTGCTGCGCGACTCGCCCCTGGCCGTGCCGATGGGCGCGTACGTGGTGATGCCCGACCGGATCTCCTCGCCCATGAAGAAGTGGTTCACCGAGTGCGTGGACGTCGCCGACACCGACACGATGCTCCGGGTCGGCCGCGCGCTGCGCATCCTCCAACAGCTCTGAATCGACGGACCTCACCAACGCCCCCGGCCCGTGGTGCGGCAGGCGTTTCCGGGCCGACCCACGACAGGCACTGCCAGGTAACTCCACCTTCCTAGCGTTTTTCCTCGTCAGATCGACGAGGAGGAGCCGCCGTGAGCACGCTCACCAGCACCGCAGTCACCGCCGACCCACCTGCCGTCACCGGGCGTCGACGCCCGCTGGACGACTGGCGGCCCGAGGACCCGGACTTCTGGCGTACGACGGGCGCGCCGATCGCCCGCCGCAACCTCTGGGTGTCGATCTTCGCCGAGCACGTCGGCTTCTCCGTGTGGAGTCTCTGGTCGGTGACCGTGCTCTTCCTCGGCCCCGCGTACGGCATCGACCCGGCCGGAAAGTTCCTGCTCACCGCCGTGCCGGCCGCGCTGGGCGCGGTGCTGCGGCTGCCGTACACCCTGGCGGTGGCCCGCTTCGGCGGGCGGCGCTGGACGATGATCAGCGCGCTTCTGCTGCTGCTCCCGACGGTGCCGATGACGATCCTGCTGGAGCCGGGGGTGTCCTACTCCACCCTCATGGTGCTCGCCTGCCTCACCGGCGTCGGCGGCGGCAACTTCGCCTCCTCGATGGCGAACATCAACCTGTTCTACCCGCAGCACCTCAAGGGACGCGCCCTCGGGCTCAACGCCGGTGGCGGCAACCTGGGCGTACCGGCCGTGCAGCTCGTCGGGCTGGCGGTGCTGGCCACCGCCGGCGCCGCGTACCCCCGGTTGGTGCCTGCGGTGTATCTGCCGCTGATCGTGCTGGCCGCGCTGGCGGCGGCCCGCTGGCTGGACACCGTGCCCGGGGCGCGCAACGAGCCGGGAGCGCTGCGCGAGGCGGCCCGGGACCCGCACACCTGGGTGATGTCGTTGCTCTACATCGGCACCTTCGGGTCGTTCATCGGGTTCGGTTTCGCCTTCGGCCAGGTGCTCCAGCTCCAGTTCGCCGACCGGTTCCCCACCCCCGTCGACGCCGCCTGGCTGACCTTCCTCGGGCCGCTGATCGGTTCGCTGGTCCGGCCGCTGGGCGGGCACTTCGCCGACCGGCTCGGCGGGGCACGGGTGACCTTCTGGAACTTCGTGGCGATGGCGCTCGGCGCCGGCATGGTCCTGTACGCGGCCCGCGAGCGCTCGTTCGGGCTCTACCTGGCCGGGTTCCTGGCCCTCTTCGTCTTCTCCGGGATCGGTAACGGCTCCACGTACAAGATGATCCCGGCGATCTTCCGGGCCCGAGCGGCGGACGCGGTGGCCGACGGCACGCGCGACCCGGAGGCCGCCGCCCGGTGGGCGCGACGGATGACCGGCGCGTTGATCGGGATCGCCGGCGCGATCGGGGCGTCCGGCGGGGTGCTGGTCAACATCGCCTTCCGCCAGTCGTTCCTCAGCTCCGGCAACGCGGACGCCGCCTACCTGGCGTTCATCGGCTGGTACGCGCTGTGCTTCGCGGTCACCTGGGTCGCCTACCGTCGTCCGGGGTCGCCCCAGCGGCTCGCCGGCGTGTGAACCGGGTCACGGCCGCCGCGCCCGAGCGCGGCGGCCCACCCCCGTTTTGACCTGCCGATGGGGCGCCGGGTATCGTTGCCTGCTGTTGTACGACATCCAGAGGCGTGCCCTATCAGGTACGCTTGGTCGTTCGTGCGCGCTGGTCCGGCCTGCTAGCTCTGGTCACCTCGGCGCGCGACCCCAGACCGACGACGAGACAAGGTAGACCTGTGCGTACGTACAGCCCGAAGCCGGGTGAGATCGAGCGTCAGTGGCACGTCATCGACGCCTCTGATGTCGTGCTGGGCCGCCTGGCCACCCACGCCGCCACGTTGCTGCGTGGTAAGCACAAGCCGACTTTCGCGCCGCACGTCGACACGGGCGACTTCGTCGTCATCGTGAACGCGGGCAAGGTCGCGCTGACCGGCAACAAGCGCCAGACCAAGGTCGCTTACCGCCACTCGGGTTACCCGGGTGGTCTGAAGCAGGTTGGCTACGACGAGCTGCTGACCAAGCGCCCCGAGCGGGCCATCGAGCTGGCTGTGAAGGGGATGCTCCCGCACAACAAGCTCGGCCGTCAGCTGATCAAGAAGCTGAAGGTCTACGCCGGTGCCGAGCACCCGCACCTCGCGCAGCAGCCGGTGCCGTTCGAGATCAAGCAGATCGCGCAGTGAGCGCGGGCGAAGGAAGCAGCATGACCGACATCACCGAGACCGAGGTTGCCCCCGAGGCCACCGAGGCGCCGGCGCCCGTCGCCCGCGCGCCGCGTGGTGACCGCCCGATCCAGACCGTGGGTCGGCGCAAGGAGGCCATCGTCCGGGTCCGTATCGTTCCGGGCACCGGCAAGATCACCTGCAACGGCCGCGACCTTGAGGCCTACTTCCCGAGCAAGGTGCACCAGCAGCTCATCAAGGACCCGCTGGTCACCGCCGAGAAGCCCGAGGCGTTCGACGTCATCGCCAACCTGCGTGGCGGCGGCACCACCGGCCAGGCCGGTGCGCTGCGGCTGGCCATCGCCCGCGCGCTGATCGTCAACGAGCCGGACGACCGCCCGGCCCTCAAGAAGGCCGGCTTCCTCACCCGGGACGCCCGGGTCAAGGAGAGCAAGAAGTACGGCCTCAAGAAGGCCCGTAAGGCTCCCCAGTACTCGAAGCGCTGATCTTCTCCAGCGCGTTGTACTTCTGACGGACGGCCGGTCCGCCTCCCCCGACCGGGGAGGTGGACCGGCCGTTCCGCTTTCTCCTCATCGGCAGTTGCTCATCGGAGGTTGGCGGGTATGGGTCGGTTGTTCGGCACGGACGGCGTACGCGGGCGCGCGAACGCGGATCTCACGCCCGAGTTGGCGCTGGCGCTGGCCGTGGCCGCCGCGCACACACTCGCCGAGACGGACCGCAGTCACCCGCCGCTCGCCGTTGTCGGCCGGGACACCCGGGCCAGCGGCGAGATGCTGGAGGCCGCCGTCGTGGCCGGGCTGACCAGTGCCGGCGCGAACGTCGTACGCGTCGGTGTGCTGCCCACCCCGGCCGTGGCCTTCCTCACCGCCGAAGCCAAGGCCGACCTCGGCGTGGTGCTCTCCGCGTCACACAACCCCATGCCGGACAACGGCATCAAGCTCTTCGCCGCCGGTGGTCACAAGCTGCCCGACGAGATCGAGATGAAGATCGAGGCCGCGGTGGAGGCGAATGCCACCACCGCCTGGGACCGCCCGATCGGTGCCGGCGTCGGCCGGGTGCACGACCTGCTCGACGGCGCGGACCACTACGTGCAGCACCTGGTCGGCGCACTGCCGCACCGGCTGGACGGGATCAAGGTCGTCGTCGACTGCGCCAACGGCGCGGCGAGTGAGGTGGCTCCGGTCGCCTACCGGGAGGCCGGTGCCGAGGTCGTCGCGATCCACGCCGAGCCCGACGGCCTGAACATCAACGACGACTGCGGCTCCAACCACATCGAGGCCCTGCGTGAGGCCGTGGTGCAGCACGGCGCCCACCTGGGCATCGCCCACGACGGCGACGCCGACCGGATCGTGGCGGTCAGCGCCGACGGCGACGAGGTCGACGGCGACCAGGTCATGGCGATCCTGGCGCTGGCCATGCGGGAGGCCGGGACCCTCACCCAGGACACCCTGGTGGCGACCGTGATGAGCAACCTCGGTCTGCGGCTGGCGATGTCCGCGCAGGGCATCCGGCTGATCGAAACCAAGGTCGGCGACCGGTACGTCCTGGAGGAGTTGCGCGCGTCCGGCCTCGCGCTCGGCGGCGAGCAGAGCGGTCACATCGTCATGCCGGCCCACGCGACAACCGGCGACGGAGTCCTCACCGGCCTGCACCTGATGGCCCGGATGGCCGCCACCGGCCGGTCGCTCGCCGAGCTGGCCTCGGTGGTCACCAAGCTGCCGCAGGTGCTGATCAACGTGCCGGTCGGCGACCGGACCGTCGGGGCCAACGCACCGGCCGTCCGCGCCGAGGTCGAGCGGGCCGAGGCGGAACTGGGGGAGACCGGTCGGGTGCTGCTGCGCCCCTCGGGCACCGAGCCCCTGGTCCGGGTGATGGTCGAGGCCGCCACCGAGGCGATCGCCCGCGAGGTCGCCGAGCGGATCGCCGCCCTGGTGCGTACGGCCAGCCCGGCCGCCTGAGACCACCCCCCGGGGCGATGTCACAACCGCAGTTGGCTCGCCCGCCCGTAGGTGTCGGCGGGGTCCTCGCCGTCGGTGAGATCGAGATCCTCGGTGACACGGCCGTCGGTCAGTCGGACCAGTCGGTCACAGCGCGCGGCGATGGCCTGATCATGGGTCGCCAGCAGGATGGTCATGCCGTGCCGGTCACGGAGGTCGAGCAGTAGGTCGAGGATCTGGCCGCCGGTGGTGGAGTCGAGGTTGCCGGTGGGCTCGTCGGCCAGCAGCAGGCCCGGTGCGCCCATGAGCGCCCGAGCGATGGCGACCCGTTGCTGCTGTCCGCCGGAGAGCTGGGCGGGCAGGGCGCGTTCCCGCCCGGCCAGGCCGACCGCGTCGAGCAGTTCCCGGGCACGTGCCGCGTGATCGGTCCGACCACGGCGGGGCAGGACCGGCGCGATCACGTTGTCCAGCACGGTGAGCGCGGGCAGCAGGTGGTAGCGCTGAAAGACGAACCCGACCCGCTGCCGGTAGCGGGCCAGCGCGGCACGCCGCAGCTCGCTCACCACCACACCGTCGGTGGTGATGCTGCCCTCGTCTGGCTGCTCGATGGCGCCGATGAGGTGCAGCAGCGTCGACTTCCCCGACCCGCTCGGCCCGGTCAGCGCCACCACCGAGCCCGCCGCGATGCTCAGCGACACGTCGTCGACCGCCGTGAGTCGGTCCGCGCCGACGCCGAACCGTCGGACCAGGTGGTCGACCGAGATCACGCTGCCGCTCTGCTCGCTCATTAGCTACTCCTCTGCCAGAAGTCGGGCGGGCCGTAGACGCGGCAACAGGGCGGCCGGCACCAGCGCGGCGAGAGCGCTCACCAGCGCGCCCGCCAGCGCGACCAGCGCGGCCACCAGGATCAGCGCGCCGGGCAGGGCGCCGATCAGCCACGCCGCGCTGGCCAGGCCGACCGCCGCGCCGGTCGTCGACCCGACGAGCCCCAGCGTCAGCCCCTCGTAACCGACCAGCCGGCCCAGTTCGGCGTCGGTCCAGCCGATTGCCCGCAGGGTGGCCAGCTCGGCCGCCCGGTCGCGGATGTTCAGGTAGAGCACGTCCGCGACCGCCGCCGCGCCGAGCAGCACGGTGGCCACCGCGGCCACGGTGTCCGCGCCGCGCACGCTCAGGGAGACCACGTCGCCGAGCAGACTGCCGACGATCGCGCCCCGGAACGCCCAGGCAGCGGCGGTGACCAACGTCAGCGCGGCCACCCCGATGGCCAGCGCGCCGGCGCCGAGGAAGGTGCGTCCGGGGGTACGGGCCAGATTCGCCAGCGCCATCCCGAGCAGGGTGCGGGGCCGGCGTACCCAACCGGCGGGAGCGACCATCGGGCGCAGGGCGGCGGCGGGGTGGGCGCGCGCGGCCCGCAGCGCCGGCACCAGGCCCGCGGCCAGCGCGAGCAGCAGGGCGATGGGTACGGCCAGAGCCGACCGTCGCCAGTCGACATCGATGCCGAGGGCTGTTCCGAGCGGCACCGCGAGGGTCAGCGACAGCAGGCCGGCGATGAGCCCGAGGAGGGCCACCTCGCCCAGGATCAGCGCCGCGATGCGGCGGACCGGCCAGCCGAGGCAGGAGAGCACCGCCAGTTCGGAGCGTCGGTCCCGGACTGCGGCGCTGACCGCGTTGCCGAGGAACAGGACGCAGACCACCAGCACCAGGAGGAAGAGCACCAGGCTCTTGCGGTCCACCGCCTGAGTGATGATCGAGGCGACGCCGAGCGCCGACCAGTTCTCGGTCAGCCGTAGCGTCGGCCGACCGAACGTGCCGGCGGGCAGCTCCACGGTCTGCGGCGCGGCCGACGAGCCGAGGGTGATGTCGACGTCCAGTCCGGTGCGCGCCGCGATCTGCTCGGCGACCAACCGGACCCGCTCGGCCGAACGTTCGGTGTACCCGCCCACGTCGGCCACCCGTACCCGGATCGCGCTGATCGGGGCCTTGGCCTGTGGGCTGCCGGTGCCCGCGAGGAGGGTCGGCAGGCTGCCGAGGTTGGTGATCAGCAGCGGTGGGGCGGAGAGGTATCCGGCCGGGTTGCCGCTGGGCGCGAGTGGCTGACCGCCCAGCGCCGCGCGGCTGCGCTCGTCGGCGCCCTGCGCGACGGGCGCCTGATAGGTCTGCAGCGGCAGGTGGCCGAGGTCGGCGAAGCCGGTCAGCCGACTCGGGTCGAAGACACCCGTGGCCCGCCAGTACCGGAAGGTGGTGTTCCCGGCGGCGGCCAGCAGCAGCGGCCGTACCGACCGCGAACCGCTGTCGTCGGCGAGCCAGGGGCGGGGCACCGGGTTGTACGCCGTCTCCCGGCCGTACGCGGTGGGTGCGCCGGGTGGCTGCGGACGGGCCCGCAGGCTGCCGTCGGCAAGACGGTCGTACTGCACGTCGGCCGACTGCACGATGGCCTGTAACTGGCCCACGCAACACCCGGTCGGGGACAGCTCCTCGGTGAGCATCGTCTGGTGGCCGGCGGTGAGGTCGGTTCGGGCAGACCCAGCTGGCGCCCCGACCGGGCGGCTCAGGGTCTTCTCCAGGTCGATCGCCGGCACGCCCACCGGACTGGCCGAGAGCCGGGTGAAGGTGGCCGACAGTGCCTCGTCGATGAAGGGCCGGTTGGTGACGAGGACCGGCACCTGCAGGTTCTCCGTGCTGCCGGCCCGTTCGACAGCGACGGTGTCGTCCGGGCGGACGGCCCGGCCGGTGACCACGGCGTCGTCGAGGCCGACCAGACGTTCCTCGGCGGCCGGGTCGACAGCGGCCAGGAGGAACGGCACGGTCAGGTCGTACGCCATCACCAGCCGGTCGGCGGGCGCCGAGGTGCCGTCCCGATCGCTCGCCAACGCGTAGGGCTGGCCCCGGAACCGGCCGTCGGGCAACAGTTGCACGGCGTGCAGCGACCACGCCTCCCGCTCGGAGTAGGTGCCAGGGTTGCCGAGCAGGGCGTACTGGGGATCGCAGATGGGCAGACTGCGGCCGTCCGGCTGCACCTCCCGGGGGGCCGGTCCGCAGGACTCCGGCCAGGGGTAGGAGTTCCCGTCGGAGTAGGGGACCGATTCGCTGCCGAGTCCCCCGTCGAGCCGGGGGAAGATCAACGGTTTCTTGGTCACGTAGACGTACCGGGGCTTGCCCCGCGCGCTGGAGAGACCGCGTTCGGCGTGGAAGGTGGGGTCGACCCGGATGACCTGATGATCGAGTGAGCGGTCGACGGCCCCGGTGAGGTCGATCGGCGTCGGCAGCAGCGTGGTGGAATAGCCCAGCATCGCGATCGGGGCCGCCACCTCGATGCCGGGGACGGCCGCCACCTGCTCGTACTGCTGGGTGGTGATGCCGCCGAAGAGCCCGGAGAGATAGTTGGGGCGGACCAGCCCGCGCTCGGCTTCCAGCGGGGTGCGGGTGCCCTTCGGGCGCACCAGGATCTCGTAGGCGACCTGGGTGTTGCGCTCGACCGTGCCGTTGACATCCAGGCGGGAGGTGGTGGTGGCACCGGTCAGGACCACAAAACCGGTGGTGGCCACCAGCACTCCGACCAGCAGTGCCACCGACCGCCCCGCACGGCCGCGTAGCTGTCGCCAGATGAAGCCGAGCATCGCGCCTCCCCGTGTGCCGTCTCCCACTCTGCGCGATACATTGTGACAATGCAAGACCGGTACCGGAGGTGACATGGCGATCCAGCACGCCGTCCTCTCCCTGCTCGCTGGTGGCCCCAGCCACGGCTACCAGCTCAAGGGAGCGTTCGAGGCCGCCGTCGGCCCGCAGTGGGGGCCGCTGAACATCGGCCACCTCTACCAGATCCTCGACCGGCTCTCCCGGGACGAACTGGTCGTCGCCGAACGGCAGCCCCAGCCGATCAAGCCGGACCGGGTCGTCTACGAGATCACCCCGGCCGGGCGCGCGGAGCTGGCGCGGTGGCTGGGCGAGCCGAGCCCGCGCAGCGGCGGATTCCGGGACGACTTCTTCCTCAAGGTCACCGCCGCCGCCCGGTCCGGGTCCGCGGTCACCGTTCGTGCCGTGCTGAGCAACCAGCGCGGGCACCTGCTGCGCGAGTTGCGCAATCTGGACGGCCTCCGGCGGACCGCCGACGATCCGGTGGTCGGGTTGCTGCTCACCGCGGCGAGCCGGCACGTGACCGCCGACCTGTCCTTCGTGGACGACGCCGAGGCGGCGCTGCTCGGCGATGAGGGCCAGTTGCTCACCCGACTGGCGTCGCCCACCCCGGATCAGTCGGCGACCGATCCGGACGCGACCGGCTCCGGGCCGGTCAGCGGGTCAGCGCGCGCAGCCGGGTGACCGCCTCGGCCAGCACCTCCGGGCGCTTGCAGAACGCGAACCGGACCAGCCGCCGGCCGGCCTCAACGTCGTCGTAGAAGACCTGGGTGGGCACCGCCACGACGCCGCAGCGCTCCGGCAGCGACCGGCAGAACTCCATCCCGTCGGTGCCGCCGAGCGCGGTGACGTCGGCGGTCACGAAGTACGTGCCCTCCGGCGTCAGCACGTCGAACCCGGCGTCCGTGAGGCCGCCGATGAGCTGGTCGCGCCGCTGCTGGAGCCCGTCGCGGAAGCCCGTGTAGTAGTCGTCGGTCAGGGCCAGCGCCACGGCGACCGCCGGTTGCAGCGGCGCGGCGTTGACATAGGTGAGGAACTGCTTCACCCGCAGCACCGCCGAGACCAGCGCCGCCGGGCCGCTCACCCAGCCGATCTTCCAGCCCGTGCAGGAGAACGTCTTGCCGGCCGACGAGATGCGCAGCGTCCGCTCCCGCATCCCGGGCAGCGACGCCAGCGGCACGTGCGCGCTGGACGCGTCCGTGAACACCAGGTGCTCGTACACCTCGTCGGTGACCGCGTACGCGCCGAACTCCTGGCACAACTCGGCCACCAGCGCCAGCTCGGCCGGCGTGAACACCTTGCCGGTCGGGTTGTGCGGCGAGTTCAGCAGCACCAGTCGGGTACGCGGCCCGAACGCCGCCCGCAGCGCCGCCGGATCGAAGGCGTACCGGCCGTCCGCGCCGGGACGCAGCGTGACCGGCCGCCGGACCGCGCCGGCCAGCGCGATCGAAGCGGCGTACGAGTCGTAGTACGGCTCGAAGCAGACCACCTCGTCGCCCGGTTCGCAGAGAGCGAGGATGCTGGCCGCCACCGCCTCGGTCGCGCCCGCCGTGATCACGATCTCGCCGTCCGGGTCGTACGCCAGGTCGTAGAACCGACGCTGGTGCGCCGCGACGGCCGCGCGCAGGGCGGGGATCCCCGGACCGGGCGGGTACTGGTTCTGCCCGCCGCGCAGCGCCTCGACGGCGGCGGCCAGCATCTCCGGCGGGCCGTCCGTGTCCGGGAAGCCCTGGCCGAGGTTGACCGCCCCGGTCCGGACGGCGAGGGCGGACATCTCGGCGAAGATCGTCGTACCGAACGGCCGCATCCGGGCCACCAGCGGGTCGACATCGGTGCTCGTCGTCACCTGCACCAGCCTACGGTCACCCGCTGACCCGACTCCAGCCTCACTCGGGCTCACAACTGGTGGCCCAGGTCCCCTGGGTCTTGTTCGTCACGGGCTTTCCGGCGCCGGTGACCGTGACGGTGCAGCCGATCGGCCTCTCACCGTCATCGGACCACCTGGCCTCGACCATGACCCGACTCTGGCCGTTGGTGCGGATGGTCATGCGCCAGGGCAGTTTCGCGCCGTCGATGTGGATGAGATCGCTCTCGGCGTCGAAGTACGCGATGTCCGCCCGGCCCACTCCGGTGACCTCGTAGACCACCGTCACGGGGGCCGGACCCGACGTCGGGCGCGTGATCGGCTTCTTGGTGGGCCCCGTCGTGGGGGTGTCGGGCACGGTGGGCGGCTCGGGCGCGATGCTCGGCGGCCAGGTGTCGTCGCCGAAGGGGTCGCTGTCGTACGGGTCCTCGGCGACCGTGTCCGGGACAAGCCGGCTGAGCAGTGACCCGGACACGCAGAAGCATCCGCACCCGAGGAGGGCGAGCGCCACGACGACCGCGACGACGATCCCGACGACCCGGCCGGCCCCGCCGCCCGGCCGGGCGGGCGGCGGATAGCCGGGATAGAGGTACGGCGGTGGGTAGCCGGGCGGTGGATAGCCGGGCGGTGGATAGCCGGGCGGTGGGTAGCCGGGTACCGGGTAACCCGGCGGGTAGCCGGCCGACGGCTGTTCTGGGGGCGGCGGCCAGGCGCCGGTTCCGGCGGCGTCGGGCGTACCCGGAACGCCGGTGGGATCGGGCGTCCACGGCGCGGACGGGGGCGGCGGGGTCCAGGCCGGTGGGGGCGCCCAGGGCTGGCCCGGTGTCAACGGATCCGGCGTCGGGAAGGCGTCCGGCGCGGACCAACCGGACGGCGGGTTCGTCGGCGGCGGCGCAGCCGTCGGGTCCGGCGGCGGCGGGGCGGGGTCCGGAGGTGGCGTCGGGGACGACTCGGGGGGCGGCGCGTCGGACATGGCTGCTCCGGGCGGGAGTGGGTAAGGGGTCGAGGAGTCAGCGGAGCGTGCGCCGAACCCGCCGGAAGACTGTCGTACGCGCCGGTCGTCCCGCAACCCCGTCCGGTCCCGCGCACGCCGGCCCGGCTCGTGAAGCTCGTCCCATTGCGGCCCACCAACCACCGATCGCTCAAATTCGGTGCTTGTTTAGCCGTCTTTCGAGCACCCATGATGAGCGAAACTGGGTTAGGCTGCGGGCCATGTGTGGAATCGTGGGATACGCCGGCGCGCGCCCGGCGCTGAGCATCGTGCTCGACGGGCTGCGACGGCTGGAATATCGGGGCTACGACTCGGCCGGCGTCGCCATCGTCTGCGACGACCAGCTCCTGACCGAGAAGAAGGCCGGCAAGCTCGCCAACCTCGAAAAGGTGCTCTCCGAGCGTGCCGCCGACGACCCGACCTCCTGCGCGGCCAGTCCGATCGGCATCGGTGACGGCACCACCGGCATCGGGCACACCCGGTGGGCCACCCACGGCGGGCCGACCGACCGCAACGCCCACCCGCACGTCGCGCCCGACGGCCGCGTCGCGGTGATCCACAACGGCATCATCGAGAACTTCGCCAGGCTCCGCGCCGAGTTGGAGGCCGACGGCGTCCAGTTCACCAGCGACACCGACACCGAGTGCGCCGCGCACCTGCTCTCCGCCGCCCTGGCCGACCTGCGCGCCGCCGGCCAGCCGGACGGCCCGCAGCTGCTCGCCGCCGGCATGCGTGTCGTGTGCCAGCGACTGGAGGGCGCGTTCACCCTGCTCGCGGTCGACGCCTCCGTGCCCGGTGCCGTCGTCGGCGCCCGGCGCAACTCGCCGCTGGTCGTCGGGCGCGGCGACGGCGAGAACTACCTGGCCAGCGATGTGGCCGCGTTCATCGAGCACACCCGCGAGGCGGTGGAGCTGGGTCAGGACCAGATCGTCCTGATCACCGGCGACAGCATCGAGATCACCGATTTCGACGGTCAGCCCGCCAGCGGCAAGGACTTCCACATCGACTGGGACTCGTCCGCCGCCGAGAAGGGCGGTTACGACTGGTTCATGCTCAAGGAGATCGAGGAGCAGCCGCAGGCGATCGCCGACACCCTGCTCGGCCGACTCACCGAGAGCGGCGAGATCGCCCTGGACGAGGTCCGCCTCAGCGACCAGGATCTGCGCGACGTCGACAAGATCTTCATCGTGGCCTGCGGCACCGCGTACCACGCCGGCCTGGTCGCCAAGTACGCCATCGAGCACTGGACCCGGATCCCGTGCGAGGTGGAGCTGGCCAGCGAGTTCCGCTACCGCGACCCGGTGCTCGACCGGTCCACGCTCATCGTGGTGATCTCGCAGTCCGGCGAGACGATGGACACCCTGATGGCCCTGCGGCACGCCAAGGAGCAGAAGGCCCGGGTGCTCGCCATCTGCAACACCAACGGCTCCACCATCCCCCGCGAGTCCGACGCCGTGCTCTACACCCACGGTGGGCCGGAGATCGCCGTCGCCTCCACCAAGGCGTTCCTCACCCAGGTCGTCGCCTGTTACCTGATCGGCCTGCACCTGGCCCAGGTACGCGGCATCAAGTTCGCCGACGAGGTCGGCGCGGTCGTGGCCCAGCTCCAGGAGATGCCGGGCAAGCTGCGCGAGCTGCTGGACCGCATCGAGCCGGTCCGCGAGCTGGCCCGCGAGCTGAAGTCCGAGCCGACGGTGCTGTTCATCGGCCGGCACGTCGGCTACCCGGTGGCCCTCGAAGGCGCGCTCAAGCTCAAGGAGCTGGCGTACATGCACGCCGAGGGCTTCGCTGCCGGCGAGCTGAAGCACGGCCCCATTGCCCTGATCGACAAGGGCACCCCGGTGATCTGCGTGGTGCCCTCCCCGGTGGGGCGCGGGATGCTGCACGACAAGGTCGTCTCCAACATCCAGGAGGTCCGGGCGCGTGGCGCGCGGACCATCGTGATCGCGGAGGAGGGCGACGAGGCCGTCGTCCGGTACGCCGACCACCTGATCTACGTGCCGCGTACGCCCACCCTGCTCGCCCCGCTCGTCACCACCGTGCCGCTGCAGGTGTTCGCCGCCGAGATCGCCGCGGCTCGGGGGCACGACGTGGACCAACCCCGCAACCTGGCCAAGTCGGTCACCGTCGAGTAGTCGCCAGCCACGCCCCGGAGCCCCGGCCGCGCCGCACCCGCGGTGGCCGGGGCTCCGTCGTCGGCGTCGCGTCCGGTGGCTCGTCGGCGGCCCGGTCCCGTCACCGGCCCAGTACGACGCGGGCCATCCCGTCCAGCGCCGGGTTGTCCGGCTCCCAGTAGCCGGCGTGCCCACCCCGGCCGCTGCGGAACACCCGGCCGCCGAACCCGGCATCGGCCGGGTCGTGACCGAACCACAGCTCGTGACCGGTGCGATCCGGCCAACCCAGCACCGCGGCGAGCGGAGCCGCGCCCAACAGCGCCGGGCGACCCAGCTCGTCCACCGGCCGGGCCAGGCGGATCACGTCGTCGGGTGCCCTGCTGGCCCACACCTGCCCGGCCGGGACGCCCAGTTCGTCGGCGTGCGCCACGCCCACCCCGGGCGAACCGACGAACATCAGCGCGTCGGCCGCCAGCCCGTGCTCCCGGGCGGCCACCCCCACCACCAGCGACCCGTAGCTGTGCCCGAGCACCGTCTGCCGGGCCGGCGACCCCTCGTGGGTGGCGCGCAGCCCCTCCTGGAAACGGTGCAGCGCCGGCCCGGCGTCCCGGGCCTGGCCGGCGGACGCCGCCTCGGTCAGGAAGTCCGGAGCGTCGTAGTCCAGCCACAGCACGGCCGCGCTGCGCTGACCCGGCGCGAGCGCCGCGCAGCGCTCCAGCACCCGGGCGGCCCGACCCAGCTCGCCGGGGGCGTCGTCCAGCCCGGCGGTCATCCCCGGCACGTACGTCAGCACCCGATCGGCGTGGTCCGGGTCGTCGAGCGCCACCACCACCCGCCCCTCACCGGTCGGGTCCAGCCCCAGCAGGTACGCCCGCGGCGTCCCGCCGGCCAGCCGCTCGGTGAGCGCGTCCAGGCCGGCCAACCGTGCGGCCAGCGCGCGCAGTCGCACCGACACCAGCGGTCCCGGCGGCACCCGGACCGACAATCGCCGCCGCTCGGCCAGCAACTCGTCGCGCCGCGCGCCGAGCAGCAGGCGGTTGGCCTGGTCGCGGGCCGCCACCGGTACCCCGTCCAGGGCGCCGACCAGCGCCGGTTCGTGCCCGACCAGCCAGCGCCGCTGGGCCGGCGTCAACCCGGACCACCAGGCGCGTACAACCGACGGCGACGCCCCGGTGGCCGGCCGGCCGGGCGGTGCCGGGGACGCCCAGCCGGTGCCGGCCGCACGGGCCAGCTCCGCCAACCGGTCGGCGGCGGCCCGATCCGCCGCGTCGGCCCGCTCGACCGCCGCGCGTACGGCCGCCGCCACTCCCGCCACCGCGACTCCGACCGCCGACCCCGCCGCCGTGCCGGCTGCCGACCCCGCCGCCGTGCCGGCTGCCGACCCCGCCGCCGTGCCGGCTGCCGACCCCGCCGCCGTGCCGGCCCTCGTACCCGCCGGTGGCCCGGCTGCCGCCGTGCCGGCTCCGACGGGATGCGCGGGGTCCACCGGAGCCGCCCGCACACCACCGGCTCGGTCCACGGTCAGGCCGGCCGCCTCGGCCCGGGTGACCGCCTCGGCGAGCTGGGCCCTCGCCACGGCGAGCTGCCGGGCCAACTCGGCCAGCGTCTGGTCGGCCTCGATCAGCGCCGGCGCCACCGACGTCAGCTCGTCGGCAAGACCGGCGAGCCGGGCGTCGGCTGCCGTGGCCGCCGCACCGGACCAGCCACTGCGCAGCCGCCCGGCCGTCCCGGCCAGCTCGTCGGCGTGCCGGTGGACCGGGCCGGTCAGCCCGGCCCAGGCCGATCCGGCCGCCCGCCAGCCGGCCGGATCGGCGGCCCAGAGCTGCCGGTAGCCGACCCCGCTCACCGGGGCACGGTGACGAACCGGCCGGCGGCCCGGTCGTCCACCGTCTCGTACGCCTCGGCCGCCCCACGGATGCCATCGGCGGTCACCGCCACGGCTGTGCCCAGCCGGCAGAACCAGGCGTGTCCGGCCGCCTCCAGCCCCGCCAGCGCCGTGGCCGTCCGCCAGCCCGGGGCCGGCACCAGCAGCCCGGGCACCCGCGCCAGACCCCACGCCAACCGGTACGCCTCGTCGTCGAGCGCGCCGGCCTCCGCGCGCAGCTCCTGCGGCCGGACGGCGAACGGCTCCTCGGTCATGACCCCACCCCCGTGTCGGATCGGCATCGACGCGGTGAACGCTAGGCAGAGCCGGGCCGCGCCGAGGTGCCCTGTGGACGGCGGACTGCGGTCGTACCCCGGTCTGTCCACAGGCGTTGCCCACCGCGGGCCCGACGGCTAATCTGCCGCCCCCGCCGCCGGTAGGGTGGTCTGGTGATCGTCGCTGTCGGCCTCGACGTCGTCCTGGTGGACCGGTTCACCCGGTCCCTGGCGCGGACGCCGCTGCTCGCCGACCGGCTCTTCACCGGGCCGGAGCGGGTCACCCGTTCCGGCGGTCCCCGCTCGCCGGAGTCGTTGGCCGCCCGCTTCGCCGCGAAGGAGGCCGTCGCCAAGGCCCTCGGCGCTCCCGCCGGCCTGCGGTGGCACGACTGCGAGATCGTGCCCGACACCGATGGCCGGCCGTGGCTGAGCGTCTCGGGAACCGTCGCGGCGGTGGCCGCCGAGCGTGGTATCAACCACTGGCACCTGTCGCTCTCGCACGACGGTGGCATCGCCTCGGCGATGGTGGTCGCGGAACGGTGACGTCGGCCGGGTGGGCCGTGCCGGCCAGCCCGCGGAACGGATGGGACACGGTGACATGAGACCGGTGTGGCGGGTGGGCGACGTACGGGCCGCCGAGGCGGGGCTGATGGGCACGCTGCCGGAGGGGACGCTGATGCAGCGCGCCGCCGCCGGGCTGGCCCGCCGGGCCGCCCTGCTGCTCGCCGAGCGCGGCGGCGTGTACGGCGGCCGGGTGCTGCTGCTCGTGGGCTCGGGCGACAACGGCGGTGACGCGCTCTACGCCGGAGAGCGGCTGGCCCGCCGGGGCGTCGAGGTCTTCGCCCTGCTGCTCACCCCCGGCCGGGCGCACGTGGCCGGGTTGGCCGCGCTGCGGGCCGCCGGTGGCCGGCTGGTCGACCGCCCCGCCGGCCCCGTCGACCTGGTCCTCGACGGCATCGTCGGGATCGGCGGCACGGGTGGGTTGCGGGCGAACGCGGACGAGGTCGTCCAGGGGCTGGGCGACCTGCGCGGGCGCGACGGCCAGCGGGCCACCGTTTTGGCCGTGGACGTGCCGAGCGGGGTCGCGGTGGACACCGGGCACGTGCCGCTGTCCGCGTCCGGCCGGCCCACCGCCGTCCGCGCCGACGTGACCGTCGCCTTCGGCGCGCTCAAGCCCGCCCTGGTGGTCGGGCCGGCCGCCGCGTTGGCGGGGCAGGTCGAGCTGGTCGACATCGGGTTGGAGCCCTGGCTGCGGGGCACCCCCGCGCTGAACGTCACCGACTGGTCCGACCTTCAGCGGTGGTGGCCCGAGCTGGGCGCCGCGTCGGAGAAGTACACCCGGGGTGTGGTGGGGGTGGCGACCGGCTCGGCGACGTACCCGGGCGCGGCGGTGCTCTCCGTCGGCGGTGCGCTCGCCGGGCCGACCGGCCTGGTCCGGTACGCCGGTGGGGCCCGCGACGAGGTGCTGCGCCAGCACCCCTCGGTGATCGCCACGCCCCGGGTGGCCGATGCCGGCCGCGTGCAGGCGTGGGTGTGCGGCTCGGGGTTGGGCACCGGAGACGAGGCGGCGGCCGAGCTGCGGGCCGTCCTGGCGACACCGGTGCCGGTGGTGCTCGACGCGGACGCGTTGACCCTGCTGGTCGACGGTTCACTCGCCGACCGGCTGCGCGGCCGGGACGCGCCGATCGTCGTCACCCCGCACGACCGGGAGTTCACCCGGCTGTGCGGGGAGGAGCCGGGCGCCGACCGCGTCGGGTCCGCGCTGCGACTGGCCGCCTGGATGAACGCGGTGGTGCTGCTCAAGGGGGACCGCACGGTGATCGGCACGCCGGACGGCCGGGCGTACGTCAACCCCACCGGCACCCCGGCGCTGGCCACCGGCGGCACCGGCGACGTGCTGGCCGGGCTGCTCGGCTCGCTGCTGGCGGCCGGGGTGCCGGCGGATCGGGCGGCGGCCGGGGCCGCGTACCTGCACGGGCTGGCCGGTCGGGAGGCGGCCCGCGGCGGCCCGGTGACCGCGCCCGACGTGGTGACCGCGCTGCGCCCGGTCGTCGCCCGGCTGGGCTGATCGTCCCGAACCGACCCGACCGGTGCGGCGGGCCGAGCGTCGCCGCCCACGGTGATCAGGCTGGAAAGTAGGCTGGGCGCATGTGGCAGGCCGAGGTACGTGTCGATCTTGACGCGATCCGCGAGAACGTGAGCCGGCTCCGCTCCGGCACCACCGCCGAGCTGATGGCGGTGGTGAAGGCCGACGGGTACGGCCACGGCATGCTCCCGGCCGCCCGCGCGGCGCTCGACGCGGGGGCCGACTGGCTCGGCGTCTGCACCCTCGACGAGGCGCTCACGCTGCGCCGGAACGGGATCACCGCGCCCGTGCTGGCGTGGCTGCTCGCGCCTGGGCTGCCGCTGCACGAGGGTGTCAGCGCCGGGGTCGATCTCGGTGCCGCCAGCGTGCCGCAGCTCGACGAGATGATCGAGGCGAGCCGGCGTGCCGAGCGCCCCGCCCGCCTGCACCTGAAGATCGACACCGGGTTGTCGCGGGGCGGCGCCACCGTCGCCGACTGGCCGGCCCTGCTCGACGCCGCCGCGAAGGCCCAGGCCGACGGCCTGGTCGAGGTGGTCGGTGTGTGGAGCCACTTCGTGTACGCCGACCTGCCCGGCCACCCGACCACCGACCGGCAGCTCGCCGTCTTCCACGAGGGACTGGCCATGGTCGAGCGGGCCGGGCTGCGCCCCCGGTGGCGGCACCTGGCCAACTCGGCGGCCACCCTGACCCGCCCCGACACGCACTTCGACCTGGTCCGTCCCGGGCTGGCTATCTACGGCCTGTCCCCGGTGGCCGGCGAGACGTACGGGCTGCGTCCGGCGATGACCGCTCGCGCCCGGGTGATGCTCACCAAGCGGGTGCCCGCCGGGACCGGCGTCTCCTACGGCCACACCTACACCACTGAGTCGGACGCGAACCTGGCCGTGGTGCCGCTCGGGTACGCCGACGGTGTACCCCGGCACGCCTCCAACACCGGCCCCGTACAGCTCGCCGGCGCGCGGCGGACGGTCTCCGGACGCGTCTGCATGGACCAGTTCGTGCTCGACTGCGGCGACGACCCGGTGGCCGACGGTGACGTGGCGACCCTCTTCGGCAGCGGCGCCGACGGCGAGCCGACGGCCGACGACTGGGCCGAGGCGGTCGGCACGATCAACTACGAGATCGTCACCCGGTTCGGCAGCACCCGGGTGCCGCGCGTCTACGACGGTGAGCGCCCCTGATGGCGTACCGCATCCCGCGCCCGCGGACCGCGGCCGGCCGCGTCGCCGGCCTGGTCGGGGCCGCGGTCGGGGTGGCGGCGGCCGGTCTGGCCGCCGGCGTCGCGACCGAACGCACCCTGGTCCGCCGGCTCAAGACCGACCCGACCGACCGCTACGCCCAGGAGACGTTCGGCGAACAGAGGTACGACGAGGCGTTCCGGCTGGAGCTGCCGGACGGCACCGACATCCACGTCGAGGTGGTCGAGCCGACCCGTCCGGTGCCGGGGCACCCGACGGTGGTGCTGGTGCACGGGTTCTGCCTGGACATGGGCACCTTCCACTTCCAGCGCGAGATGTTGGCCGCGCGTGGCGACTATCGGATCGTGGCGTACGACCAGCCCGGTCACGGCCAGTCCGGTCGCTTGGAGACCGGCGAGTACGACCTGGCCGTGCTCGGCCGGACACTGCGCCGGGTGATCGACCGGGTCGCCCCGGAGGGGCCACTGGTGCTGGTCGGCCACTCGATGGGCGGCATGACGATCATGGCGTTCGCCGAGCTGTTCCCGGAGCTGTTCGGTGACCGGGTGGTGGGCACGGTGCTGATGGCCACGTCGGGCGGTCTCGTCGCGGAGACCAAGTTGGTCGCCCCGGCGCTGCTGGGCCGGGTCGGTGGTCCGGTGCTCTACATGGTCAGCAACGCCACGCGGTACGGCGGCCCGGTGATCGACCGGGCCCGCAAGTCGACCTCGAACGTGGCCTGGTTGCTGACCCGCAAGTACGGCTTCGGCACCCGCAAGCCCAGCCCTCGGCTGGTGTCCTACGTGGAGACCATGAACTCCCGGACCTCGGCCGACACGGTGACCCGCTACCTGCGGACCCTCGCCACGCACTCGCGCTTCCCGGCGCTGGCGGCGTTGGCGAACGCGCCGGTGCTGGTGGTCGTCGGCGACAAGGACATGATCACGCCGGTGACCCATTCCGAGGAGATCGTCCGGCGGCTGCCGCACGCCGAGTTCATCAAGATCAAAGACAGTGGTCACGTGGTGATGCTGGAGCACGCCGACGAGGTCAACGCCGCGCTGGAGCGGTTCCTCGAATCACTGGAGAGCATGGAGGACCGGTGAGTTTCGTCGTCAAACTGCCGACCGTCGAGGACACTCGGGAGTTCGGCCGCCGGTTGGCCGGGCTGCTGCGGGCCGGTGACCTGGTGCTGTTGACCGGCCCGCTGGGCGCCGGCAAGACCGCGCTCACCCAGGGTATCGGTGCCGGGCTCAACGTCCTCGGGGACGTGACCTCGCCGACGTTCGTGATCGCCCGGGTCCACCGGCCCGATCCGGCCCGGGGCGGCCGGGTGGCCCTCGTGCACGCCGACGCGTACCGGCTGGGCGCCGCCAGCGACCCGCGCGCCGAGATCGACGACCTGGACCTGGATGCCTCGGTGGACGCGTCGGTGACCGTCGTGGAGTGGGGCGAGGGCCTGGTGGAGCAGTTGGTCGACGCGCACCTGCGGGTCCGTATCGACCGCCGCGACGACGACACCCGAGTCGTCGAGCTGGATCCGGTCGGTGGTGACTGGGCTCGGCGGTTGGCCGAGCTGGGTTAGGGCGCGGCGCTGTCGGACGTGATGCTTAGAGTGCGGGCGACCGACCCGCGCTGGAAGAGGTTTCTGATGCCCGACGATGCCCCCGCCCTGGATCTGCTGGCGCTGCTGCCGGAGCAGTGGCGTGCCGTGCTCACCCCGCACCTCGACCCGGCCCGCACGGCCGCGCTGGCCGAGTTCGTCGCCCGGGAGTACGCGACGCAGACCGTCTTCCCGCCGCTGGAGGACCTCTTCTCGGCGTACCGGCTCTGCCCGCCGGAGGCCACCCGGGTGCTGATCCTCGGGCAGGACCCCTACCACCGGGCCGGTCAGGCGCACGGGCTGAGCTTCAGCGTTCGCGAGGGCGTGTCGGTGCCGCCCTCGCTGCGCAACGTCTTCAAGGAGCTGGGCGAGGACGTGGGCGTGCCCAAGCCGCGCAGCGGCAACCTCGACGGTTGGGCGGCGCAGGGCGTGCTGCTGCTCAACGCGGTGCTGACCGTCCGTCAGGCCACCCCCGGCTCGCATGCGAACGCCGGCTGGGAGGAGTTCACCGACGCCACCATCCGGGCGCTGGACGCCCTGCCGGACCGGGTGGTCTTCCTACTCTGGGGCGGCTACGCCCGCAAGAAGGCCGGCCTGGTCACCAACTCTCGGCACGTCGTGCTGGAGGCCGGCCACCCGAGCCCGATGAACCCGCGCGGCTTCCTGGGCAGCCGCCCGTTCAGCGCGGCCAACAAGGCCCTCGCCGACGCCGGCCGTCCCACCATCGACTGGGAGCGCACCGCCGACTGACCTCAGCCTGGCCTGGCCTGGCCCGGGTTCGGCGCCGGCTGGCCTGCTCCGGGTCCGGCGCCGGCTGGCCTGCTCCGGGTCCGGCGCCGGCTGGCCGGGTCCGGTCAGCTTTCCGGGGCGCGGCGCCGGGCCCGGTAGCGGCGCAGCAGGTCGGCGGCCCGCGGCTCGGTCAACTCCAGCTCGACCAGCGGCACCACCTGATAATCGCGGCCACCGTGGCGTACCTCGATCGTCTCGGGCAACTCGTCGCACATGGTCGCCCTGATCTCGCCGTACCGGGTCGACCAGCGGTGTTCGCCCGGCTCTTCCGGCTCCAACCACACCCCGCCGAACTCGCCCCACCGGGCGTTCCACCGCTGGCCGTAGTTTGCCTCCAGCCAGCCGGTGAACCGTTTCGAGTCCTGCCAGCGGAGGGCGATCTCGACGGCGTCCACCGGCACCGGCGCGCCCTGCAACAGCGCCGCCGTGCTACCGGTGAGCACCTGCGGAAAGTCGATCAGTCGGTCCAGCGTCTCGTTGAGGCCCAGTTCGTCGATGCGTTCGCCGATCGGGCGGGCGGCCAGTTCGTCGATGCGAGCGTCGAGATGCGCGTCCAGCGGTTCGACCCCGACCACCAGCTGCACGTCCATCGCGGTGAACAACCGCTCCAGCACCGGGACGCTCGGCGCGCGTTCGCCGCGTTCGATCCGCGCCACGGCCGCCTGGCTGACCTCGGCGAGTCCCGCGAGCTGGCGCTGGCTCAGCTCGCGTCGCTGGCGTTGTTGTCGCAGCACGGCGCCGAGGAGGGTGACGAGGCGAGTCGATGGCATCCCGGCATGCTGGCCCAGCATCAGACGGTCGCGGTAGCTCTGCGGCGGATTCACGACTCGCGGTCTTGCAGGCCGGGATCAGCACGGTCGGGGCCGCGTCGCTGAGCGGCGGCGGTATTGCTGATGAGAGTGATGCCTGTGAGTCATCTTGATGACTCACAGGCATCAGGCTCATCAGGATGGTGTCGCCGTCGCCGTCGCCGTCGCCGTCGCCGCGGTCGGGAAGACGCGTGGCGTGGCGTCGCGGTCGGGAAGACGCGTGGCGTGGCGTCGCGGTCGGGAAGACGCGTGGCGTGGCGTCGCGGTCGGGAAGACGCGTGGCGTGGCGTGGCGGTCGGGAAGACGCGTGGCGTGGCGTGGCGGTCGGGAAGGCGCACGGCCGGCGGGGTGGCGTGGCGAGGGGTGGAGTCGCGGCGCTGCTCGTCCGCCGGTAGGCCCGGTGGTGGCCGAGGGGCGGGGCGTCACGGGCGGGCGGTGGCGGGGCCGCTAGGCTGGCTAACCGTGCTCGTACTCGTGGTGGACAGCTCGACCCCCGCGGTGACCGCAGCGTTGGTGGAGATCTCGGCGGACGGCGTCACGTCCCGGGCGCACCGGTGCACGGTCGATGCCCGCGCGCACGGTGAACTGCTCGCGCCTCAGGTGGACGCGGTCCTTGCCGACGCCGGCGCGCGCCCGCGTGACCTGGGCGCGATAGTCGCCGGGCTCGGCCCCGGGCCGTTCACCGGGCTGCGGGTCGGCCTGGTCACCGCCGCCACGATGGGGCAGGTGCTCGGCATTCCGACGTACGGCGTCTGTTCCCTGGACGCCATCGGCCACCCGGCGGCTGCCGGCGAGCCGGTGCTGGCAGCCAGCGACGCCCGCCGCAAGGAGCTGTACTGGGCTGTCTACGACGGGGCCGGCCAGCGGGTCGTCGGGCCCGAGGTGTCCTCGCCGGCGGTGGCCGCCGCCCGCGCCCGTGAGCTGGGCGCGACGGTCGCGGTCGGCGACGGAGCACACCGGTACGCCGAGGCTCTGGACCTGCCGGTCCGGGTCGAACCGCGCTACCCGGAGGCCACCGTGCTGGCGCTGCTCGCCGCCGAGCGGATCCGGGCCGGCGCGCCCGGCGAGCGACTCACCCCGCTCTACCTGCGCCGTCCCGACGCCGTGGCGGCCACCGGCCGCAAACCGGTCCTCCCGTGACGTCGGTACGGCTGGAACGGTTCCGCTGGTGGCACGTCGACGAGGCGATGCCGATCGAGGCGGACCTGTTCGGCGCCGGGCAGTGGTCGCCCTCCATGTTCTGGAACGAGCTGGCCAACGGGCACCACTACCGGGTCGCGACCGACAGCGACGGAGCGGTGCTCGGCTACGCCGGGCTCGCCGGCGCCCCACCGGACGAGGTGTGGGTGCAGGTCATCGCCGTCCGGCGGGACGTCCAGCGACGTGGCGTCGGCCGCGTCCTGTTGGAGGAACTGCTCGCCGAGGCGAACCGTCGGGGCGCCCGCAGCACCCTGCTGGAGGTGGCCGTGGACAACGCCCCCGCCCAGCGCCTCTACGCGACGTACGGGTTCGAGCCGATCGGGGTGCGTCGCGGCTACTACCAACCGAGCAACACCGACGCGCTGGTCATGCGGCGCGACGCCGAGCCGACCGGGGACGGACCACACGACCATGGCTGACGAACCGCTGATCCTGGGCATCGAGACCTCGTGCGACGAGACCGGCGTCGGCATCGTACGCGGGCACACCCTGCTGGCTGACGCGCTCGCGTCCAGCGTCGAGGAGCACGCCCGTTTCGGGGGCGTGGTGCCGGAGGTGGCCAGCCGGGCCCACCTCGAAGCCATCGTGCCGACCATGCAGCGGGCGCTCACCGACGCTGGCGTCACCCTCGCCGACATCGACGCCATCGCGGTCACCTCCGGGCCGGGCCTGGCCGGCGCGCTGCTCGTCGGCGTCGCCGCCGCCAAGGGGTACGCCCTCGCCGCCGAGAAGCCGGTGTACGGCGTCAACCACCTCGCCGCGCACGTGGCGGTGGACACCCTGGAACACGGCCCACTGCCCGAACCGGCCATCGCCCTGCTGGTCTCCGGCGGGCACTCGTCCCTGTTGCTGGTCGACGACCTGGCCCGGGGTGTCACCCCGCTCGGCGCCACCATCGACGACGCGGCCGGTGAGGCGTTCGACAAGGTGGCCCGGCTGCTCGGGTTGCCGTTCCCGGGCGGTCCGCCCATCGACCGTGAGGCCCGGGCGGGTGACGCCGCCTCCATCGCCTTCCCGCGTGGCCTGACCGCCGCGAAGGACCTGGCGGCCCACCGGTACGACTTCTCGTTCTCCGGTCTGAAGACGGCCGTGGCCCGCTGGGTGGAGGCACGGCAACGCGCCGGTGAGCCGGTGCCGGTCGCCGACGTGGCCGCGTCCTTCCAGGAGGCGGTCTGCGACGTGCTGACCAACAAGGCCATCGCCGCCTGCCGGGCGCAGGGCATCGACACCCTGGTGATCGGTGGGGGAGTGGCCGCGAACTCCCGGCTGCGGGCGTTGGCCGAGGAGCGGGCCGAGAAGTACGGCATCCGGGTTCGGGTGCCGCGGCCGAAGCTGTGCACCGACAACGGGGCGATGGTGGCCGCGCTCGGATCGCACCTGGTCGCCGCCGGGGTCGCGCCGAGCCGGCTGGACCTGCCGGCCGACTCGGCGCTGCCGTTGACCACGGTCAGCGTGTGACGGGGACGCCGGAGATGATCGTGCGGATGTGGGAGGCGCGCGCCGAGGCGTACGGCGTCGCCGACCTGATCACCTGGGTGTGCGACACCGCCCTGCCCGAGCTGGAGCACGACCCGCTGCACGTGTCGAGCGAGGTCTTCTCGTCCACCGACCACCGCGTCGTGGTCATCTCGAAGTGGCGCAGCAACCCGCGTCCGCTGCCCGATCCGCCCGCCCTGCTGGTGGCCCGCGCCCCGCACTCCTGGGACTTCACCCAGGTCGACCGCTGACTCCGGGCCACCTCAATCGTCGGTCAGCTCCGGCGCAGCATCCGGTAGGTGGCGATCCCGCCGGTACCGAGCGCGGCGAGGAAGACCAGCCAGACGACGGTGCTGCTCACCCCGACCTGCGGCCCCGCGTTCGCCCCGGCGGCGGCGAGCAGACCGTCCTTGCCGGGCGCGGGCAGCGCGGCCGGCGGCAGTTCGGGCCAGCGGACCAGTCCGGTGGACTCCAGCATCTGCATGTGGTGCTGTACGAAGGCGTTGGCGTCCTCGCAGAGCTTGCGGACGGTGGCGTCGCGGGTGCTGGCCCGTACCGCGCCGATCACCGGGAAGATCTTGCCGTGGGCCACCCGGAGCCGGGTCACGAAGATCTGGTCGAACCGAGCGCCGGACGCGTTCTGCATCTCGGCCAGCCAGCCCTTCTGTTCGGCCGTCGGCTCGGTGGGGATGGACGCGCCGAGCTTGTTGGCGGCGTCCACGACGAGCTGGTCGAGCTTCTGGTGCTCGCCGGCGATGCCGGCCCCGATCTCCCGTACCTTCGGCGACTGTCCCTTCTCGGCGGCCATCTGGCCGGCCGGCATCTCCCACAGCCCGGCCAGGCGCACCCCGTTGAGCAGCGTCATGTCGGCGGCGTTGAGCTGCTGCCCACCCGCGGGGGCGGCGATGGCCACGCCCGGCAGGACACCGACCCCCGCGATGATCGCGATGAGCAACATCGCCGCGCGGTGCGTCCGGTTGCCCGGCCGGCGACGGGCCAATCTGAGCGGTGCCATGTCTGCGGTGCCTCCTCGGTCCGGACCGAAACGCGTCTGGACCGGGCAGCCGCACCCTGCCGGCCGCCCGTCCGCCCACTGGTACGGACTGATCGTCCGATCAGTTCATCCGCTCGGGCCGTGGAAATGCGGAGCCCGTCGGGCGTGCCACACGGATCAGCGGGTGACGGCCAGGAAGCCACCGAGCAGCAGCAGGGTGAGCGCGGCGACGGCGAAGAGCACCAGCAGCTCCCGGCGGCCGTGCCCGATCCCGTCGTCGCCCTTCGCCGCGGCTGCGGGATCGGGCAGGGCGGGCAGGTCCCGGGTCAGCGTGGCGAGGTCGCCGAGGGTGCGGGAGGTCCACACCGCGCCGACCCGTTCGGAGAACTCGTCCAGGGTGAGTCGGCCCACCGTGGTGTGCCGGTGCAGCTCGGCGACCACCCGGTGACGGTCGTCGTCGGAGGCGCGCAACTCGACGTCCACGCCGGACAGCGTACGCGGGTCAGCCCACGTCGAGGGGGTCGGCGAGCAGTCGTTCGAAGGCCAGCTCGGCGGCCCCGATCAGGGGTGCGTCCTCGCCCAGCGTCGGCGTACGCAGCCGGACGTGCTCCAGGCACGCGCCGAGTGCGTTCGAGTTGAGCCGGCTGCGGATCTGGGCCGCCGCCGCGAGGTAGAGGTCGCGCATGGTGCCGCCGAAGATGACCATCTCGGGGTTGAAGACGTTGACCAGGTTGGCGACCCCGAAGCCGAGCCAGTCACCCGCCTGGCGTACCGCCGTCTGGGCGCGGGCGTCCCCCCGGTCGGCGGCGTCGAAGACGGCCAGCAGGGCGTCGCGTCCCCGCGCATCGGAGCGTCCGGCGGCGCGCAGCAGGCCGTGCTCGCCGATCTCGGTCTCCCAGCAACCCCGGGCGCCGCACTCGCAGGGCCTGCCGTCGCGCACCACCTTCATGTGGCCGACCTCGCCGCCGTACCCGCCGTGTCCGGTGAGCCGACGCCCACCGGCGATGATCCCGGCGCCGACGCCGACGTCGCCGTACAGGTAGATGACGTTGTCGCAGCCGGCCGCGACGCCCCTGGTGTGCTCGGCGAACGCCGCCACGTCCGCCACGTTGCCGACCGTGACCGGCACGTCCAGGCCCATCTCGGCCCCGAGCGCCGCGCCGATCGGCTCGTCCACCCAGCCGGTGGTGGGCCCGAGCCGCACCAGGCCGTCCTCCCGGCGGACCATGCCGCAGACCGCGACGCCGGTGCCGACGCAGATCGCGCCGCCCGGGACCGCCTGCTGCATCTCCTTGACGGCGCCGGCCAGCATCGGCGCGGCCTCCGCGGCCAGCAGGCCACGCGGGCGGTCCAGCTCGCGGCGGTCCAGCACCGCGCCGCCCAGACCGACCCGCGCGGCCCGCAGCCGGTCCACCTCCACGGAGTACGCGTACGCGTACACCCGGGCCGACTCGGGCCGGACGACAATGGACGGTCGTCCGGCCCGGCCGGTCTCCTTCGGCGTTCCCTCACTGACCAGCCCGACGCCGGCCAGGTCGGCGGTGAGCGCGCCGATGGTGCTCCGGTTCAACCCCAGTGCCGTGGTGAGTTCGGCACGGGTGGTCGGCCCGTGGACGTGCACGTACCGCAGCAGGGCCCCGAGGTTCTGCCGGCGAACCTCTTCCTGGCTCGGTGCCGGGCGCATGCTGGTGCTACCTCCCGCGCGGTCAGCGGGAGCCGGTGGCTGCCGCGCGGCGGCGGGAGAGGGCGTCGACGCTGGCGGCGAGCAGCAGCACGACGCCGGTCACCACGTACTTGACTCCCGCGCTGTACCCCATCAGGCCCATTCCGTTTTCGATGACCGCGACCACCGCGCCTCCCAGCACGGCATCGAATACCCGGCCCTTGCCGCCGAAGAGGCTGGTGCCGCCGATCACCGCCGCGCCGACCGCGTAGAGCAGTACGTTACTGCCCCCCGTGTTCGGGTCGACCGAGTTGGCCCGGCTGGCGGCCACGATGCCACCGACGGCGGCCATGGACGAGCAGATCACGAAGACGGAGATCCGGATCCGGTCGACTCCGATGCCGGCCCGGCGGGCCGCTTCCCGGTTGCCGCCGACGGCGTAGATGTGCCGGCCGTAGCTGGTGCGTTGGAGCACGAAGGTCCAGATGACCAGCAGCACCGCGATGATCGGCACCACGATCGGCACACCCTTGAGCGAGACGATGAGGACGTTGCGGCTGCGCTCCAGGTTGAGCACGTACACGGCGGTGCCGAGGATGACGGCGAGCCCGCCGATCCGCAGCGCCACCACCGCGATCGGGTCGGTGATCAGGCCGCGGGCCGCCCGGTTGCGGTGGCGTAGCAGTTGCACCGCCGCGTAGCCGACGACGGCGACGGCGGTCAGCGCCCAGCCCAGCGCGGGGGCGAGGTTGCGGTTGGCGATGGCGACCAGCACCTCGTCGCGGACGGAGATGTTGGTGCCCTCCTGCACGAGCAGCAACACGACGCCCTGGAAGGCGAGGAAGCCGGCGAGAGTGACCACGAAGGACGGAATGCCGATCTTCGCGACGAGCATGCCGAGCGTGGTGCCGATGATGACACCGGTGGCGATGGCGGCGAGGACGGCGACCCACCAGGGGTAGCCGAGCACGGTGACCACGTTTGCCAGTACCGCCGCGCAGACACCGCTGGCGAAGCCGGCGGAGAGGTCGATCTCGCCGAGCAGCAGCACGAAGACCAGGCCCATCGCGATCAGCGTGACCGCCGCGCCCTGGGTGAAGAGGTTGGCGAAGTTGCCGGCCGACAGGAACGACGACGGCCGCATGACCGCGAAGACGGTGCAGAGCACGATCAGGCCGAGCACGGCTGGTAGCGCGCCGACGTCGCCACCGCGTACCCGGCTCACGTAGTTGCGGACGTGGCTCCCGACGGTCGGCGGCGGTGTGACGGCCGCCGGGCCGTCCTTGCGCACGGCGGTGGTGGTCATCGGACGCCTCCTGAGATCGAGTCGGCCGGCTGCGGGCCGTCGCCGTTGCCGCCCGGGTCGGTGGCGAGGCCGAGGCCGCCCGAGCGCCCGGCGGTGATCAACTCAACCACCTGGGCGTGAGTGATGTCGGTGGTCTTCACCTGGGCGACCATCTGGCCGAGGTACAGCGCGGCGATCCGGTCGGAGACGGCGAAGACGTCGTTCATGTTGTGCGAGATGAGCACCACGGCCAGGCCGTTGTCGGCGAGGCGGCGGACGAGTTCGAGGACCTGGGCGGTCTGTGCCACGCCCAGGGCTGCGGTCGGCTCGTCCAGGATGACGAGCTTGCTGTTCCAGAGCACCGCCTTGGCGATGGCCACGGTCTGGCGCTGACCGCCGGAGAGGCTGGAGACGTGCTGGCGAAGCGAGGTGACGGTGCGGATGGAGAGCCCCGCCAGGGTCTCGGCGGCGAGCTGTTCCATGGTCGGCTCGTCCAGGACGATGCCGCTGTGCTTCTCCCGGCCGAGGAACATGTTCTGCACGATGTCCAGGTTGTCGCAGAGCGCGAGGTCCTGGTAGACGACCTCGATGCCGAGCGTTGCGGCGTCGCGGGGACTGCCGATGTGCACCTGTTCGCCGTTGAACAGGACCTCACCGGCGTCGGTGGGGTAGATGCCGCTGATGCACTTCACCAGGGTCGACTTGCCGGCGCCGTTGTCGCCGACAAGTGCGGTCACTTCGCCCGGGTGGACGCTCAGGGCGACGTCGCGGAGCACCTGGACGGGACCGAAGCTCTTGTCGATCCCGCGGAGTTCCAGCAGGGGAGTCGCGGACACGGGGTCTCCTTCTTAAGGGAGGGTCGGGGCCCGTCCGGCGGGCGCCGCCCGGCACGGGAGGGTGCTCCCGTGCCGGGCGGCGATGGTCGTCCCGGCGGGTACTGCGGCGTCGGTCAGCTGATGCCGGCTTCGGCGCAGAACTTGGCGTACGCCGCGGTGCAGACCTGCTCCTTGGTCGCGTAGCCGTCGGCGATGACGTCCTTGACGTTGTCCTTGTAGATGGCCTTCGGGGTGAGCAGCACCGAGGGGACGTCGCGGTCACCGTCCTTCACCGACTGGCCGGTGTCCTTCTTCTCGCCCTTGGCCAGCGCGATGGCCAGGTCCGCGGCGGCCTTGGCCTCTTCCCGGACTGCCTTGTAGACGGTCATGCACTGGTCACCGGCGAGGATGTTCTGCAGGCCCTCCACGCTGGCGTCCTGCCCGGTCACCGGCACCTTGCCGTTGATCTTGTTCTTCTTCAGGATCGAGATGGCGGCGTTGCCGAGAGTGTCGTTGGCGGCCAGCACGCCGTCGATCTTGCCCTTGGTCGCGGTGAGCTGCTGCTCGAAGATGGTCGCGGCGGTAGGGCCGTCCCAGCCCGGCACGGCGTCGTCCGGGCCCTTGGTGTATTCCTTGGAGTCGAACTTCGGCTTGAGCACCGAGTCGTAGCCGGCCTTGAACAGGGTGGCGTTGTTGTCGGTGGGCGAGCCGTTCAGGTACGACACGACAGGGTTCTTGGCGCCCTTCTCGGTCAGGCACTTCGACAGGCCCTCGCCCTGGAGCTTGCCGACGACCTCGTTGTCGAAGCTGACGTAGTACTGGGCCGAGCCGCCGAGGGTGAGCCGGTCGTAGTCAATGGTGGCGACGCCCTGCGACTTGGCCTTGTCGAGCACGGCCTTGCCGGTGCCGGAGTCCAGGTTGACGATCATCAGGGCGGTGACGCCGCCGGTGATCATCTGGTCGGCGATCGTCTGGAAGGCGGCCTTGTCGTTCTGGGCGTTCTGGATGTCGGACTGGACGCCGGCGGCCTTGAACGCCTCCTCCAGGAAGCGACGGTCCGCCGTCTCCCAGCGGGGGGAGGACTTGCTGTCCGGAAGGATCACGCCGATCTTGGGAGTCTTCTTGGAGTCGGCCGAGCCGTTGCCGGAGTCGTCGCCGCAGGCGGTCAAACCGCCGGTCGCGAGCAGGCCCACGGCGGCGATGGTGAGGATCCCCTTACGCATGTGCAGGGTCCTTTCGGAGGTGGGGGAGGTGTTGTTTTGTTGTGTCCGGCAACGTATTCCGCGTCACACTGGAACCACAAGACCACGCAGGTCCCAAGTTTGTTGGAAGCGATAACAATTCAGCAACGCGACTGTTACTCGCCGAACATCCCCCGAAAAGGGCGATGTAACGACAGGTCAGCGCGCCTGCAACGGCGCGCTGTGGGCCCCGGTGAGCGCCACCAGGTCCACCGCCGCCAGTTCGAGTTGCAGCCCGCGCCGACCAGCGGAGACATAGATCGTCGGCAGGTCCAGCGCGGAGTCGTCGAGCACGGTGGGCAGTCGCCGCCGCTGCCCGAGTGGGCTGATTCCGCCTCGCACGTAGCCGGTGGCCCGCTCGGCGACCGTCCGCTCGGCGAGCGCCGCCCGCTTGCCGCCGACCGCCGCCGCGAGCGCCTTGAGGTCCAGCTCACCGGTCACCGGTACGACCGCCACGGTGAGGACGCCGTCCACCTCGGTCACCAGCGACTTGAACACCCGCTCCGGCGCCACGCCGAGGGCGGCCGCCACCAGGGCGCCGTAGTTCGGAGCGTCGGGTGCCACCCGGTACGGGTGGGTGCGGTGCGCGATCCCGCGCTTGGCCAGTAGTGCCGTTGCCGGAGTGCCCTGTCCCGCCACGCCCCGAACCTAATCCACCGGCCGGCCGATCAGCACGGTCGGCGCTCCGGCGACCCGGGTCAGCACCAGGCTCGCCGCCTGGTCGCCGGCCAGGCGCAGGTCCCGCCGCAACTGCTCCGGCGTCAGCGCCGAACCCCGCTTGAGGATCTCCACCCGACCCACCCGACGCTCGCGCAGCAATGCCCGCAGGCGCTTGAGCGAGAACGGCAGCACGTCGGTGATCTCCAGACAGCGCGCGTACGGGGTGCGGGTCGGCTGGTCGGCGTAGAGGTACGCGATGCTCGGGTCGGCAAGGGTGGCGTCCAGCTCCGCGGCCAGCTCGGCGACGAGGTGCGCCCGGACCACCGCCGGGTCCGGGTCGTACAGGTAGCGGCGCGGGGGTCCGACCGGCGCCTCCGTGTCGCCCGAGCCGGTGAGCTGGTGGATCTCCCTCCGGTACACGCTGGCGCGGCGGGGCACCTCGGCCAGTTCGCCGCACCAGAGCGCCGCCTCGACCAGGTCGCCGTCCACGCCGACCCACTCCGCCTCCGCGCCAGCCGGGATGAGCGCGTGATCCAGGCCCGGCGCCACCTTCACCACCGTGCGGGGCACCCGCTCGGCGAGGCCGGTGACGAAGTCCCAGGGCGGCGAGTAGGCGCGCGGGTCGAAGATCCGTCGGCCGGTGCCGGTGGCCCGTCGGGCCGGGTCGCAGAAGACGCCGTCCACCCGCGACACGTCGAACGCGGTCGCGTCGCCGCACTCGACCGTGAACAGGTCGGCCAGCCCGGCGGCGGCGGCGTTGGCGGCGGCCATCGCCGCGGTCACCGGGTCGGCCTCGACCCCGTACACCCGGATGCCGGCACGGGCGGCGGCCAGCGCGTCCGCGCCGAGGCCGCACCCGAGATCGGCCAGGGTGCGCACGCCGGCCGCGTGCAGCCGGGCGGCCCGCCGGTCGGCGACCACCCGGCGGGTGGCCTGTTCCAGGCCGGGGCGGGTGAGGAACATCCCGGCGGCGGCCGGGCCGAACTTGCCCACCGCCCGGTGGCGCAGCTCGGCCTGGGTGAGGGCCGCCGCCGCCAGCGTCGGCGGCACCCCGGCCGCGCGGAGCGCCGACGCCGCGGCCAGTGGATCGCCGCCGGCCAGCTCGGCCGCCGCCGTGAGGGCGGCCGACCCCTCGGGGGTACGCAGTGCCGCCAACTGATCGAGATCCACCTGCCCATTCTCCCGACCGAGGGGAAAATACCGCTGGCGGGGCGCGACGCGCTGGCACTCTCCTTGACGGAGTGCTAGCCACGGAATAACCTGCGATTAGCACTCTCACCCTGAGGGTGCCAGCTTCCGGGTCTCGCGACCCGGGTGCGCACGCCAGGCGGACCGGCACCCGCGACGACGGCCCCGCCCGGTGGCATGAGGCAGATTGACGCTGGTCAGCCCCGCTGGCCGGCAACGAAACCAGTACCCCAGGAGGGTATGCCCGTGACTACCGCGACCAAGGTTGCGATCAAGCCGCTCGAGGACCGCATCGTGGTCCAGGCGAACGAGGCTGAGACCACCACGGCGTCGGGCATCGTGATCCCCGACACCGCCAAGGAGAAGCCGCAGGAGGGCACCGTCCTCGCTGTCGGTCCGGGGCGCGTCGACGACAACGGCAACCGGGTTCCGGTTGACGTGCAGGTCGGCGACACCGTCCTCTACTCGAAGTACGGCGGCACCGAGGTCAAGTACGCCGGCGAGGAGTACCTGGTGCTCTCCGCCCGCGACGTCCTCGCGGTCATCGAGAAGTAAGCAACCGATCAGTGTCGCTGCCCCGGTCCGGCTCGCCGGGCCGGGGCAGCGGCGCTTCGAAGGGACATTCATGGCGAAGATCCTCAGCTTCTCGGACGACGCCCGACACCTGCTGGAGCACGGTGTCAACGCCCTCGCTGACGCGGTCAAGGTCACCCTCGGCCCGCGCGGGCGCAACGTCGTCCTGGACAAGAAGTTCGGTGCGCCGACGATCACCAACGATGGCGTGACCATCGCGAAGGAGATCGAGCTCACCAACCCCTACGAGAACCTCGGCGCGCAGCTGGTCAAGGAGGTGGCGACCAAGACCAACGACGTCGCCGGCGACGGGACCACCACCGCGACCGTGCTGGCGCAGGCGATGGTCCGTGAGGGCCTGCGCAACGTGACCGCCGGGACCAACCCGGCCGGCCTCAAGCGGGGCATCGACGCGGCGGCCGCCAAGGTCTCCGAGGCGCTGCTCGGCAAGGCCGTCGAGGTCGCCGGCAAGGAGTCGATCGCGAACGTGGCGACGATCTCCGCGCAGGACGCCACCATCGGCGAGCTGATCGCCGAGGCGATGGAGCGGGTCGGCCGCGACGGTGTCATCACCGTCGAGGAGGGCTCGATGCTCACCACCGAGCTGGACGTGACCGAGGGTCTCCAGTTCGACAAGGGCTTCATCTCGCCGAACTTCGTCACCGACCTGGAGGGTCAGGAGTCCGTCCTCGAGGACGCGTACATCCTGGTCACCACCCAGAAGATCTCGGCGATCGAGGAGCTGCTGCCGCTGCTGGAGAAGGTCCTGCAGAACAGCAAGCCCCTGCTGATCATCGCCGAGGACGTGGACGGCCAGGCGCTCTCCACCCTGGTGGTCAACTCGCTGCGCAAGACCCTCAAGGTCTGCGCGGTCAAGGCCCCGGGCTTCGGCGACCGGCGCAAGGCCATGCTCCAGGACATCGCGATCTCCACGGGCGCCGAGCTGGTCGCCCCGGAGCTGGGCTACAAGCTCGACCAGGTCGGCCTGGAGGTGCTCGGCACCGCCCGGCGCGTCGTGGTCGACAAGGAGAACACCACGATCGTCGACGGCGGCGGCCAGAAGACCGAGGTCGACGACCGGGTGGCCCAGATCCGCAAGGAGATCGAGGCCTCCGACTCCGACTGGGACCGGGAGAAGCTGGCCGAGCGGCTGGCCAAGCTCTCCGGCGGCATCGCCGTGATCAAGGTGGGTGCGGCGACCGAGGTCGAGATGAAGGAGCGCAAGCACCGCATCGAGGACGCCATCGCGGCGACCAAGGCCGCGGTCGAGGAGGGCACCGTGCCCGGCGGCGGCGCCGCCCTGGTGCAGATCCTCCCCGTGCTCGACGACGACCTGGGCTTCACCGGCGAGGAGAAGGTCGGCGTCTCGATCGTGCGCAAGGCGCTGGTCGAGCCGCTGCGCTGGATCGCGCAGAACGCCGGCCACGACGGCTACGTCGTGACCCAGAAGGTCGCCGGCATGCAGTGGGGCAACGGCCTCGACGCGGCCACCGGCGAGTACGGCGACCTGGTCAAGTCCGGCATCATCGACCCGGTGAAGGTGACCCGCAACGCCGTCACCAACGCCGCGTCGATCGCCGGCCTGCTACTCACCACGGAGAGCCTCGTGGTGGAGAAGCCGGAGCAGCCCGAGCCGGCCGCCGCCGGTGGCGGGCACGGCCACGGCCACGGCCACCAGCACGGCCCGGGCTTCTGACCCGGTAGCGACACCCGTTCCGGGGCACACCGCCGTACGGCGGTGTGCCCCGGTTTCGTCCGGGCGAGCATTACCAAGCGATGACGTCGTTGGCGATCGGCCGAGATGATCGCGCACACTGGGCCGATGAGCACGACGTCGCGGCGGTACGCCGCGCTGGCCGGAGTCACCGCCGCCGCCGTCGCGATCGGCACCGCGGAGCCGGTGGCGGTGCTGACCGGCCCCCGGTCGGCGCCACTGGTCGCGGTCGGCGGGGTGGTCGTCGACGCCGTTCCCGAGCCGATCAAGCAGTTCGCCATCGACGTCTTCGGCACCGCCGACAAGATCGCCCTGCTGACCGGAACGGCCCTGCTGCTGGGTGGGTTCGCGGCCCTGTTCGGAATGCTGGCGATCCGGCGGCTGGCCCTGGGCCTGTCCGGTATCGCGGCGTTCGGCGCCGTCGGTGTGGCCGCCGCGCTGACCCGCCCCGGCGCGGACGTCTTCGACGCGCTGCCGTCGCTGGTCGGCGGCGGGCTCGGCGCCCTGGTGCTCTGGCTGTTCATCGCCGGCCCGTTCGAGCTGGAACCCTGGCCGTGGGACCCACCCACGCCGGTGACGCCGGCCGCGCCGGTCGAGGGTGTCGACCCGGAGTCGCGCCGACGGTTCCTCACCGGCACCGGAGTGCTGCTCGGTACGGCGGCCGTGGCCGGTCTCGGCGGCCGTTGGCTGGCCGGGCGGCGGGGCGTCTCGGCCGCCCGGGACGCGATCCGGCTGCCCGCCCCGGCCGTCCCCGCGCCGGCCGTGCCCGCGGGAGCGGACCTGTCCCTGGCTCAGCTCGCGCCGTACGTCACCCCGAACTCCGGGTTCTACCGGATCGACACCGCCCTGGTGGTGCCGCAGGTGAACCCGGACACCTGGCGGCTGCGCATTCACGGCCGGGTGGGTACCGAGCGCACCTACAGCTACGCGGACCTGCTGGCCCGGCCGCTGGTCGAGCGGTACGTCACGCTGGCCTGCGTCTCCAACGAGGTCGGCGGGGACCTGATCGGCAACGCGCGCTGGCTCGGCGTACCGCTGCGGGAACTGCTGGACGAGGCCCAGCCGGACGAGGACGCCGACCAGGTCGTCGGCCGGTCGGTCGACGGCTGGACCTGCGGCACCCCCACCGCCGCCCTGCGCGACGGGCGGGACGCGCTGCTGGCGATCGGCATGAACGGCGAACCGCTGCCGGTCCAGCACGGCTTCCCGGTGCGGATGGTGGTGCCCGGTCTCTACGGCTACGTGTCGGCCTGCAAGTGGGTGACCGAGCTGGAGTTGACGCGCTTCGCCGACTTCGACGCGTACTGGGTGCCACGCGGTTGGTCGGCCCAGGGGCCGATCAAGACCCAGTCGCGGATCGACGCGCCACGACGGCGCAACAAGCTGACCGCCGGCCCGGTGACGGTGGCCGGTGTGGCCTGGGCGCAGCACCGGGGCATCAGCCGGGTCGAGGTACGCGTCGACGACGGCCCCTGGCAGGAGGCGGCGCTGGCCCCGACGGTGTCGGTGGACACCTGGGTCCAGTGGTCCTGGCGCTGGGACGCCACGCCGGGCGAGCACCGCCTTCAGGTCCGGGCCACGGACGCGACCGGCGAGACCCAGACCGAGCGCACCCAGAGCGTCGCCCCCGACGGCGCCACCGGCTGGCACACCGTCCCGGTAAACGTCCACTAACCCCACCCACCCCCACCCCTCGGCCCGGTGATCATGAGGTTGTTGCCACCCTGACGGCACGCCGGGGGCAACAACTTCATGATCACCGGGGTCGGGGTCGGGGTCGGGGTTGGGTGGGGTGGGTACGCGGGAACCGCGCTCCCGCTGGGCGGGGGCGCGGTTCGCGGTGTCGGGGTGGTGTGTGGGGTCAGGCGACGTTGCGCTGGGCGGGGACCGTCGACTTGTGCGGGCGACCCAGGCGCGCCTCCAGGCGGGCCACGTCGACCCGGATCTGCCGGCGGTCCGCCAGGTCCTCCCAGCCGACGGCGAGCAGGCGCAGCCGCTCCGACTCGCTGAAGCCGCCCCACACGCCGTACGGCTCGCGGACCGACAGCGCGTGTGCGGCGCACTCGGCGCGGACCGGGCAGGCGCGGCAGACCGACTTGGCCGAGGACTCCCGCCGCAGCCGCGAGGATCCGCGCTCCCCGTCCGGGTGGAAGAACTGCGCGCTGTCCCGGCCCCGGCAGGCACCGAGCCGCTGCCAGTCCCAGAGGTCGACGATGGGTCCGGGCAGTCTACGTACGTTCGACATCAGCACCCCTCCTCCCGCGCGGCACCGCGAGAATGCTTGTGGCCGGCTTCCGGGCGGCGGGCCGCGCAGGCGCACCGTTCCCGGCCTGGACCCCCCGGTACCCGGGTCGTTGCCGGCTCACACTTCTGTGATCGAAAACCCCCGACAACTTGCGGCTTTTGCCCCATCTGTCGGAAAAGTTCAGATGATTGCCGGGAACCTCCTCCCCAGCCGACCTCGTCATGGTCTGCTCGTGTGCGGAGAGGAGACCATCACAGTGCGTACCGTTCTTGTGTGCGTTCGGACACCGCTCGCGGCTCAGCACCTCACTTCTGCTGCCGCGCGGCTGGGTCTGTCCGCGATCGTTCGTACCGCCGTCTCCGATCCCGAGGTGATGCTGCGACTGGCCGAACGACCGGCCGACGTGGTTCTGGCCGACACGGCCCTCACCCGGCCGGACAGCGCGGGCTTCGTCCGTCGGGTGCTGGCCCGCGCGCCGCAGGCCGCGGTCGTGCTGCTCGGCGCCGAGGAATCCGAGGCGGCGGCCGCCACCATCAGCGCCGGCGCCCGTGGGCTGATCCAGAACGCCGACCACGACCTCACCAGCGCGGTGGCGAAGGCCCTGCTCCTGTTGACCGCGCCCGGCCGGGCCTCCCGGCAGCGGGTCACCGACCCGGCGCGGGATGCGGCGGCGGTCGGCGGCTCGGCCCGTTCCACTCCGTCGGTACGCGGCGCCGCAGAGCCCGGCTGGACCGCCGCGACCGGCGACGGGCCGGCGGGCGTCGCCTCGGTACCCGTGCAGCGGGGCGACGACGAGGTCGAGGCGGCGACCGACGGGACCGCCACCGGGCAGTCCGACGCCATCCGGCCCGGCGCGGGCGTTCGTGGCGGCCGGTCGTCGATCGGGCTCACCGAACGGGAACTCCAGGTGCTGCTGGGCATGGCCGAGGGCAAGAGCAACGCGGAGATCGGCCGGGAACTGTTCGTCTCGGAGGACACCGTCAAGACACACGCGCGCCGGCTGTTCCGCAAGCTCGGCGCCCGGGACCGCGCCCACGCGGTCGCCGCCGGCTTCCGGGCCGGCCTGGTCTCCTGACGCCGCAGCCCGCCGCAGCCCGCCGCAGCCCGCCGCGACCCGCCGCAGCCCGCCGCGACCCGCTCAAGATCGTGCTCGAACCGGAAAGTAGTGGCCTCCCGGCGCGGCGGGGCCACTACTTCCTTGTTCCAGCACGATCTTGAGCGGTCTCCGGGAGCGCCCGGGGCCGGCGGAACCTCAGTCGGTGGGGGCGGCGCCCGGGTCCGGCTCGTCCTCGGTGCCCTCGGTCAGGGTGTCGTGCACCCCGTCGGCGTACCCACGGGCGTAGTCCCAGGTCACGTAGTGGTCCGGATCCGGGTCGTACGCCGGCTCGTGCACGCGGGGCCGCCCCGAGTTGAGCAGGTGCCGCAGGTTGCCCCGCAGCAGGTCCCAGTCGAAGTAGTGCGGCTCCCGGCAGTCCTCGCATTCGATGACCAGCCCGCGCACCCCGATGGGCGCCAGCAGGGCCTGGTAGATCTCCAGATCGGCGAGGTCCTCCAGCACGTCCTGTCGCTCGACGTCGGTCAGTGGATCCGGCGTCGCGTCGTCGCCCGGATCGTCCAGCCCCGCGGTCGGGTCGGCCGGGTCGCCGTTGAACGGGTCGATGGGCTCGTCGTGCACCCCCTCACCGTAGACCCAACGCGGCGGGAACGTCCGCCCCCGGGCACCGCGCCGAGGCAACCGCCGCCGATCCAGGTCGCGCAGGTCACTGGGTACGATGGGACGACGTGCCGGCACCGTGGCGTGTTCCGGTGCCCGCCCGCGCCACCTCGCTGAAGCCCATCCGAGCAGCTCAGGGGAGCAATCGTGGAAAATTCGCCCAGCACCGATCTTCCGGCCGGCGTCGAGCACGCCGACCTGGGCGGCCACCTGCCCGAGCTGCCCGCCGGCTCGGCCCGGGTCGTTCCGCTCGGGCTCACCTTCGACGACGTGCTGCTCCAGCCGGGCGAGTCGGACGTGGTGCCCAGCCGGGTCAACACCCGGACGAAGCTCACCCGCAACGTCGAACTGACCGTCCCGCTGCTCTCCAGCGCCATGGACACGGTCACCGAGGCGCGGATGGCGATCGCCATGGCCCGCCAGGGTGGCATCGGCGTGCTGCACCGCAACCTGTCCCTGGAGGACCAGGCGCTCCAGGTCGACCTGGTGAAGCGCTCCGAGTCCGGCATGATCACCAACCCGGTGACCGCCAGCCCGGACGACACGCTGCGCGAGGTCGACGAGCTGTGCGGGCGGTACCGCATCTCCGGCGTTCCGGTGGTGGACGGCAACGGCCAGTTGGTCGGCATCGTGACCAACCGCGACATGCGCTTCGTCACCGAGCCGGACACCCCGGTCCGCGAGATCATGACCCGGACTCCGCTGGTCACCGCCCGGGTCGGGGTGAGCAAGGACGACGCGCTGGCGCTGCTGCGCCAGCACAAGGTCGAGAAGCTGCCGATCGTGGACGACTCCGGCCGGCTGCGCGGCCTGATCACGGTGAAGGACTTCACCAAGAGCGAGCAGTACCCGAACGCCACCAAGGACGACGCCGGCCGGCTGCGGGTGGCCGCCGCCGTGGGTGTGGGCGAGGACGCGTACAAGCGGGCGCGCACGCTGGTCGACGCCGGTGTCGACGTGCTGATCGTGGACACGGCGCACGGGCACCAGCGGGCCGTGCTGGACATGGTCCGCCGGCTCAAGAAGGACGTGACGATCGACATCGTGGGCGGCAACGTGGCCACGTACGCCGGCGCGAGGGCGCTGGTCGAGGCCGGCGCCGACGGCATCAAGGTGGGTGTGGGCCCGGGCGCGATCTGCACCACCCGGATCGTCGCCGGCGTTGGCGTCCCGCAGATCACCGCGATCATGGAGGCGGCCCGTGCCGCCCGCCCGGCCGGCGTGCCGGTGATCGGTGACGGTGGCATCCAGTACTCGGGCGACATCGCCAAGGCCCTGGTCGCCGGCGCGGACACGGTGATGCTCGGCAGCCTGCTGGCCGGCTGCGAGGAGAGCCCCGGCGAGCTGATCTTCATCAACGGCAAGCAGTACAAGGCGTACCGCGGGATGGGCTCGCTCGGCGCGATGCAGTCCCGGGGGCAGGCCAAGTCGTACTCCAAGGACCGGTACTTCCAGCAGGACGTTCTCGCCGAGGACAAGCTGGTCCCCGAGGGCGTCGAGGGCCAGGTGCCCTACCGGGGCCCGCTGTCCGCGGTCGCCCACCAGCTCATCGGCGGGCTGCGGGCCGCCATGGGGTACGTCGGCGCGGAGAGCATCCCCGAGCTGCACCGGCGCGGCCAGCTGATCCGGATCACCGCGGCCGGGCTCAAGGAGAGCCACCCGCACGACATCCAGATGACCGTCGAGGCGCCCAACTACCACTCCCGCTGACCCCACCACCCCCAACCACCTGGAGTCCCCCATGCGTGACGTGGTCGAGATCGGGCTGGGCAAGACCGCGCAGCGCGGCTACCACCTGGACGACATCGCCATCGTGCCGAGCCGCCGGACCCGGGACGTCGACGACGTCTCGACCGCGTGGCAGCTCGACGCGTACCCGTTCGGCATCCCCTGTGTCGGGCACCCCTCGGACGCCACGATGAGTCCGTCGTCGGCGGTTCGGTTGGGCCAGCTCGGCGGTCTCGGCGTGCTCAACGTCGAGGGTCTGTGGACCCGCTACGAGAACCCGACGAAGGTGCTGGACGAGCTGGCCGGCCTCGACGAGGACGCCCGTGCCACCAAGCGACTCCAGGAGGTCTACGCGGAGCCGATCCGTCCCGACCTGATCGCCGAGCGGGTGCGCGAGCTGCGTGCCGGCGGCGGCACGGTGGCGGTGCGGGTCTCCCCGCAGCACACCCTCGCGCTGGCGCCGGTGATCCTGGATGCCGGGGTGGACATCCTGGTCATCCAGGGCACCATCGTCTCGGCCGAGCACGTGTCGACGACCGACGAGCCGCTGAACCTCAAGGAGTTCATCGCCGACCTCGACCTGCCGGTGATCGTCGGCGGCTGCACGGACTACAAGACGGCGCTGCACCTGATGCGGACCGGCGCGGCCGGCGTGATCGTGGGTATCGGCGGCGACGAGTGGTCGACGACCGAGTCGGTGCTGGGCATCCGGGTGCCGATGGCCACCGCCATCGCGGACGCCGCGGCGGCGCGCCGTGACTACCTGGACGAGACCGGTGGCCGGTACGTGCACCTGATCGCCGACGGTGACATTCAGACCTCCGGTGACATCGCCAAGGCGCTCGGCTGCGGCGCCGATGCGGTGATGCTCGGTGAGCCGCTGTCGCTCTGCGACGAGGCCCCCGCCGGTGGCGCCTGGTGGCACTCGGCGGCCAGCCACCCGTCGCTGCCCCGGGGCGCCTTCGAGGTGTCCGGTGACCCGATCGGCTCAATGGAGCAGCTGCTCTTCGGGCCGGCGGACGAGGCGGACGGCCAGCTCAACCTGTTCGGTGGGCTGCGTCGGGCCATGGCCAAGTGCGGCTACCGCGACCTCAAGGAGTTCCAGAAGGTCGGGCTGGTCCTCGACCGCTGATCGCTCGCGTCGCCGAAGGGCCGGCTCCGCCACCGGGCGGGGCCGGCCCTTCGCCGTCACCGTCGACGCCCTCGCCGTCGATTCGGGCATCCGTCGGCGGGTCGGTGGCTACGCTCGGTCCTGACCCCGGGTGGCGCGGAAGGAGTGGTGCATGGTCCGGAGCGGACTGACGCCGCCGCGCCGTCGGCTGGTCGCCACTCTCACGGCTCTGAGCTGCGCCGTCGTGCTGACCACGGCCGGCTGCACGGGCGACGACGACGGCTTCCGGCCCGGTGCGGTGGACGCCGGTGACCCGTACGTGCCGGGCCGGGGCAACGGGGGCTACGACGTCACGCACTACGGGCTGGACGTCCGCTACGACCCGAGGACGGACGGGCTCACCGGTCGGGCCACCATCACGGCGACCGCCACCCAGAAGCTGTCCCGGTTCAACCTGGACCTGGTCGGCCTGAACGTCGACGGGGTCACCGTCGCCGGCAAGCGCGCCCAGCACCGACGCGACGACGGCGAGCTGGTGGTGACCCCACGCGCCGGGCTGGCGCGCGGTCGGTCGTTCACGGTGACTGTCGACTACGCGGGCGTGCCCACCCCCGTCGACGACGGCGTGCTCGGCAGCGGCGGTTTCCTGCACACCGCCGACGGGGCCATCGCGCTCGGGCAGCCCGAATCGGCGGCCACCTGGTTCCCGGTCAACGACCACCCGTCGGACAAGGCCAGCTACGACATCGCGGTGACCGTCCCGGACGGACTGTCCGCGTTGAGCAACGGGGTGCCCGGCCCCCGGAGCAGCGCCGACGGGTGGACGACCTGGCGCTGGTCGGAGCGCACCCCGATGGCCAGCTACCTGAGCACCCTCGTGATCGGGAACTACCGGGTGGTCTCCGGCACCCACGCCGGAAGGCCGCTGGTCACCGCGGTCGCGGCGAGCCTGCCGGCGAACGGTGGCGCGGCCGGCTCGGTGGCCCGCACCGGGGAGATCGTCGACTTCCTGGCCAGCCGCTTCGGCCCGTACCCCTTCGACTCGTACGGCGGGATCGTGGTCGCCGACGAGCGGATCGGGTACGCGTTGGAGACGCAGTCCCGGCCGGTCTACGGGCCGGCCTTCTTCACCGGCGACCACCCGAATCCCGGGGTGGTGGCGCACGAGCTGGCCCACCAGTGGTTCGGCGACAGCGTGTCCCTGCGCAGGTGGAGCGACATCTGGCTCAACGAGGGCTTCGCCAGTTACGCCGAGTGGCTGTGGGAGGAGCACGACGGCGGCCGGACCGCGCAGCGCAACTTCGAGCTGCAGTACGCGTCGACCGACTGGTCGGAGCCGTCGGTCGAGCCGGGCCGGGAGCGGATGTTCGGCACCGCCGTCTACAAGCGCGGCGCGCTCGCCGTGCACGCGCTGCGCCGGACGGTCGGTGACGACACCTTCTTCCGCATCCTGCGCACCTGGACGTCGGAGCGGGCGTCCGGCACCGCCACCACCTCGGACTTCGTGGCGCTGGCCGAGCGGGTGGCCGACCGGCAGCTCCAGCCGCTCTTCGACGCCTGGCTGGTGGGCGGCGCGGCACCGACCCTGCCGTGACGGCCTTGTGATCATCTATCGATAGGCTGCCGCCTGCGATCGGGCAGGAGCGCCGGTCGCGCGGGGGTGGCGCGGCCCTCCCGCACCGGGTGTACGGGGAGGTTCGTGATGCGGGGTAGGCGGCACAGGCTGCGGGCGGGCGTCGGTCTGCTGGTGACCGGGGCGCTCGTGTTGTCCGGATGCGACTCGTCCACACCGGAGGCGGCACCGCCGTCGCCGAGCGCGTCCCCGACGCCGTCGCGGAACTTCACTCCGGGTGCGGCCGGAGTCGGCGACGCCTACTTCCCCAGCTACGGCAACGGCGGGTACGACGTCGGGAAGTACACCGTCAAGGTGCGCTACGACCCGGCGAAGGACCGGTTGACGGGTGCGACCACCGTGCAGGCCACGGCGACGGCGGACCTGTCGACCTTCAACCTCGACCTGGCGGGCCTGACGGTCACGACGGTCACCGTGGACGCCGCGCCGGCCACCCACACGCGGAACAAGAACGAGCTGGTCATCACGCCGGCGGCCGGCCTCATCACGGGCAACGGATTCGTGGTGGAGATCGCGTACGAGGGTGTGCCGAAGCCGCTGAAGAACGAACTGCTCGGCGAGGGCGGTTTCCTGCACACCGCCGACGGCGCCATCGCCCTGGGTCAGCCCGAGTCGGCGAGCACCTGGTTCCCGGTCAACGACCATCCGTCGGACAAGGCGGCGTACGACTTCGAGATCACCGTCCCGCAGGGCATCACCGCGGTCAGCAACGGCGTGCCGGGCGGTAGCACCACCACGGATGGCTGGACCACCTGGAAGTGGTCGGAGAAGTCGCCGATGGCGAGCTACCTGAGCAACGTGGTGATCGGCAAGTTCCGGATCACCACGGGCCAGCACAAGGGCAAGCCGGTGTACAGCGCGGTCACCACGAAGGTGGCCAAGGGCGCCTCCGACGCGTCGATCGCGAAGACCGTCAAGGTGGCCGACTACCTGGAGACGGTCTTCGGGCCGTACCCGTTCGACGCGTACGGCGGCGTGGTGGTCTCGGACAGCCGGATCGCGTACGCGCTGGAGACGCAGAGCCGCCCGGTCTACTCGGCCGGCTTCTTCCGGCGGGGCGAGAACACCGAGGTGGTCGCCCACGAGCTGGCCCACCAGTGGTTCGGCGACAGCGTGGCGCTGGCCAAGTGGGAGGACATCTGGCTCAACGAGGGCTTCGCGACGTACGCGGAGTGGCTGTGGGCGGAGCACACCAAGGAGTACACCGCCAAGCAGGCCTTCGACATCCGGTACCAGCGGGTGCCCGCCACGGTGTGGAAGACCCCGCCGGGCAAGCCGGGCGTGAAGGACCTGTTCAGCGAGTCGGTCTACCAGCGCGGCGGAATGACCCTGCACGCGCTGCGGGTGGCCGTCGGTGACAAGGCGTTCTTCGAGATCGTCAAGACGTGGGCGGCGGAGAAGCGCAACGGTGTCGCCACCACCGCCGAGTTCGTGGCCCTCGCCGAGCGGATCTCCGGCAAGCAGCTCGACGCGCTCTTCGACGCGTGGCTCTTCGGCACCAAGAAGCCCGCCCAGCCCAAGAAGCTCTGACCCCGCCCACGCCCCCGCCCGCCCCACCGGGCGGGGCGGGGGCCGGGCTCAGTTCTTGACCACCAGTTTGGGGTGGGCCTTCAGGTACGCGTCGGCGCGACCGGCCCGGAGTTCGGTGATGAACGTCCGCCCCTCACTGGTGAGCTGTTCGCCCCGGTAGGCGCTGCCCTTGCCGACGCCGGAGCCGGGCAGCCCGACCAGGGTGAACTGGTTCTCCGGCACCCCGCTGAGGGCGTACGCCAGGTCGACGATCCGGTCGCCGCCCACGTACACCAGGGTGTCGCCCAGGGCGGCGACCACCTGGTCGACCCGCTCGGGCTGCCGGGCCAGGCCCTCGTCGAGGATCTTGCGGGTCAGGGCCTTGACGAGTTGCTGCTGGTGACGCTGGCGGGCGTAGTCGCCGCCGGTGATGTAGCGCTGCCGGGCGTAGTCCAGTGCCTGCCAGCCATTGAGGTGCTGTTCGCCCTTCTCGTAGACCTTCTGCGGGCCGGTGTAGCCGCCGGGGGCGCTGTCCCGGTACTTGCCGTCCGGCTTGCGGTGCAGGGACGCGACCCGCTGGTCGACGTAGATGTCCACCCCGCCGAGGGCGTTCACCAGCTTGTCGAACCCGCCGAAGGTGAGCACGGCGCCCGCGTCGATCCGCAGCCCGGTGTAGCCGCTCACCGTGCTGCGCAGCAGCTCGTACCCCTGGGCCGTGCTCGGCTGCTTGGGCTTGCCCGGCACCCGGCTGCCGAAGCTCATCGAGTGGGTGAGCTTGGTCTTGCCGCCCTTGTAGCCGGCCTTGGGGAACGGCGGGATGTCCACCAGCAGGTCGCGGGGGAGCGAGAAGAGGTACGCCCGGCCCAGGCCCTTCGGCACGTGCAGCACCAGGACGGCGTCGGAGTGCGGCTCCCAGCCCGGCACGCTGACCCGGGTGTCCACGCCGACCAGCAGCAGCGTCAACGGGCCGCTGATGTTCGCGCCCGGCGGCGGGCCGGTCGGGCTCGGGGTGGGTGGGGCGGCCGGCGACGGACTCGGCGAGCCGGCCAGCGGGGTGCTGGCGGCCTTGTCGTCGCCGCTCAGCCGCATGATCACCGTCGTTCCGCCGACGACCAACGCCACGACGGCGAGCGCCGCCAGCCCGAGCAGCAGCCAGCGTCGGCGCGGCTCCATCGACCCCAGGATCATCGTGTGCTTCCTTCCACCCGTATCCGGAACAACGCTCCGACGGGTGCTCCGGGTTGCGGCCGGGAGGCGACGGGTCGGTCGGCCGGTGCATGATCGCGCGAAAACGGGCGCTGGCGCGAGCGCTACTCGCGAGTAATGATGCGTCCATGCGGTACGACGTGGTCGTCATCGGGTCCGGCTTCGGCGGCGGCGTCACCGCCCTGCGGCTGGCGGAGAAGGGCTATTCGGTCGGTGTCGTCGAGGCGGGCCGCCGCTTCGCCGACGACGAGTTCCCGCAGACGTCGTGGCGTCTGCGCCGGTTCCTCTGGGCGCCGAAGCTGGGCTGCTACGGCATCCAGCGGCTCACCCTGCTCCGCTCGGCCGCCGGCCGGTCCGGCGGCGGCGTGCTGGTGCTCTCCGGAGCGGGGGTGGGCGGCGGGTCACTGGTCTACGCGAACACCCTCTACGAGCCGCTCGACGCCTTCTACCGCGATCCACAGTGGCGCGACGTCACGGACTGGCGAGACGAGTTGGCCCGCCACTACGACCAGGCGAAGCGGATGCTCGGCGTCACCACGTACCCCGTCCACACGGGCGCGGACCGCGCCATGCGGGCGGTGGCCGACCGGATGGGGGTGGGGCACACCTTCCACGCCACCCCGGTCGGCGTGCACATCGGTCGTCCGGGTGAACGCGTCGCCGACCCCTACTTCGGTGGCGTCGGCCCGCAGCGCACCGGCTGTCTGCACTGCGGCTCGTGCATGACCGGCTGCCGGCACGGCGCCAAGAACACGCTCGCCAAGAACTACCTCTGGCTCGCCGAGCGGCTGGGCGCCACCGTGCACCCGCTGACCACGGTGACGGCCGTCCGGCCGGCCGCCGGTGGCGGGTACGAGGTGCACACCGAGCGCACCGGGGCGTGGTTGCGCCGACGGCGGCAGGTCATCCACGCCGACCAGGTGGTCTTCGCGGCCGGGGCGCTCGGCACGCAGCGGCTGCTGCACGAGATGAAGGCCACCGGGGCGTTGCCGCGCCTGTCGGACCGGCTGGGCGCGTTGACCCGGACCAACTCCGAGGCGATCCTCGGCGCGTCGATCCCCCGGCGACGGGCCCGACGGGAGCGGACCGACTTCACCGAGGGGGTGGCGATCACCAGTTCGTTCCACCCCGATCCGCAGACCCATATCGAACCGGTCCGCTACGGCCGCGGCTCGAACGCCATGGGCCTGCTCCAGTCGCTGCTGGTCGACGGCGGGCCGCACCGGGTCCGGCGCTGGCTGGGCAGCATCGTCCGGCAGCCGCGCCTGGCCGCGCGGATGCTGACCGTGCGCGGCTGGTCGGAGCGGACGGTGATCGCCCTGGTGATGCAGTCGGTGGACAACTCGTTGACCACCCGCTGGCGGCGCGGTCGGTGGGGCCGCCGCCTGGTCGCGGGGCCGGGGCACGGCACCCCGAGCCCGACGTGGATCCCGGCCGGCAACACCGCCACCCGACTGCTCGCCGAGGAGATCGGCGGTACGCCCGGCGGCTCGCTCACCGAGCCGTTCGACATCCCGGTCACCGCGCACATTCTGGGCGGGGCGGTGATCGGCGCCACCCCGGCCGACGGGGTGGTCGACCCCTGGCACCGGGTGTACGGCCATCCGGGCCTGCACGTGGTCGACGGCGCGGCCGTCTCCGCCAACCTCGGGGTCAACCCGTCGCTGACGATCACCGCGCAGGCGGAGCGGGCGATGTCCTTCTGGCCCAACCGGGGCGACGAGGACCCCCGGCCCCCACTCGGAGATCCGTACCGACGGCTGCCGGCCGTACCCCCGCGCACGCCGGCCGTGCCCGCGGACGCCCCGGCCGCCCTACGCCCCTGACAGGGGCCGGCGGAGGATGTGGTTGACGCCGAACACGGTGTCGCTGACGCGGACGTCGGTGTAGCCGAGCCGGTGGTAGAACCCGTGCCCGGTGTGGCTGGCGCCCGTTTCCATGAACGCGTGCCCCTCGGCCCGGGCCAGCTCCTCGACGTGCCGCATCAACCGGCGGCCGACGCCGCGGCCGTGCGCGTCCGGGTCGACGAACATGGTGTAGACCTTGTTGCCGTCGCGGGACACCGTGCCGACCGGGCGTCCGTCCTGCTCGGCGACGTAGATCCGCCGCTCGGCACTGAGGTCGCGGAACCGGTCGGCGGTGAAGTGGTCGCACATCCGGTCGATCAGCTCGGCCGGGTAGTCACGGCTGTTCACCTCCCGCAGGCAGCGGACGACCAGGGCCGACAGCGCCTCGCCGTCCTCGGGGCGGAACGCTCGGATGGTCAGCTCGGTCATCGGCACGCCTCCGTCCGGTCCGCACGGGGATCGTCGCGCACCGTATCGGGACGCGGGACGCCGTCGCCACCCCGCCGGACATCACGGGGCATACCGCCGACGGTGCGGCCGCCGCGCCGAGTGCGTGGGGCGCGGGTCGGGCCGGGGGTGACTGTCGGTAGGCTTTCTGCACATGAGCCTGCCTCGCCCCGTCCTCGTGGTGGACTTCGGAGCCCAGTACGCCCAGCTCATCGCGCGCCGGGTCCGCGAGGCGAAGGTCTACTCCGAGATCGTGCCGCACTCCATGCCGGTCGCCGAGATGCTGGCGAAGAACCCGGCCGCGATCATCCTCTCCGGCGGTCCGGCCAGCGTGTACGCGCCGGACGCCCCGCAGATCGACGCCGGCCTGTTCACGGCCGACGTGCCGGTCTTCGGCATCTGCTACGGCTTCCAGGCGATGGCCCAGGCGCTCGGGGGCACCGTCGCGCACACGGGCAGCCGGGAGTACGGCGGTACCCCGCTGCGTCCCCGCCTCACCGAGCCGGGTGTGCTGCTGCGTGACCTGCCGGCTGATCTGCCGGTCTGGATGAGCCACGGCGACTGCGTCACGGAGGCCCCCGAGGGCTTCACGGTGACGGCCGAGTCGGCGGGCGCGCCCGTGGCGGCCTTCGAGGACATCGTCGGCCGCCGGGCCGGCGTGCAGTTCCACCCGGAGGTCGGGCACACGGCGCACGGCCAGGAGATGCTGACCCGCTTCCTGTACGACATCGCCGGCATCGAGCCGACCTGGACGCCCGAGAACATCATCGACGAGCAGGTCGCCCGCATTCGGGCGCAGGTCGGCGACAAGGAGGTCATCTGCGGCCTCTCCGGCGGGGTGGACTCGGCGGTCGCCGCCGCGCTGGTGCACCGGGCGGTCGGTGACCAGCTCACCTGCGTCTTCGTCGACCACGGCCTGCTGCGCGCCGGTGAGGCCGAGCAGGTCGAGAAGGACTACGTCGCCGCCACCGGCATCAAGCTGAAGGTGGTCGACGCGGCGGAGAGGTTCCTCGGCGCGCTGGCCGGGGTGACCGACCCCGAGCAGAAGCGCAAGATCATCGGCCGGGAGTTCATCCGGGTCTTCGAGGCCGCCGCCCGGGAGATCGCCTCGCACGGTGACGTGGAGTTCCTCGTCCAGGGCACCCTCTACCCGGACGTGGTCGAGTCCGGCGGCGGCACCGGCACCGCCAACATCAAGAGTCACCACAACGTCGGCGGCCTGCCGGAGGACCTGAAGTTCGCGCTCGTCGAGCCGCTGCGCACGCTCTTCAAGGACGAGGTCCGGGCGCTCGGCCTCCAGCTCGGCCTGCCCGAGGCGATGGTCTGGCGGCACCCGTTCCCCGGCCCCGGTCTGGCCATCCGGATCATCGGCGCCGTCGACCGGGAGCGCCTCGACCTGCTGCGTCATGCCGACCTGATCGCCCGTGCGGAGCTGACCGCCGCCGGCCTGGACCGGGGCGTCTGGCAGTTCCCCGTGGTGCTGCTCGCCGACGTGCGCAGCGTCGGGGTGCAGGGTGACGGGCGCAGCTACGGGCATCCCGTGGTGCTGCGCCCGGTCTCCAGCGAGGACGCGATGACCGCCGACTGGTCCCGGCTGCCCTACGAGGTCGTCGCCCGGATCTCCACCCGGATCACCAACGAGGTCGCCGAGGTCAACCGCGTGGTGCTGGACGTGACCAGCAAGCCGCCGGGCACCATCGAGTGGGAGTGAGCGGGCCTCACGCGGCCGGCGGGGTCGTCGGCGGGTAGGGCGGCGTCGGGGCGTACCCCGGCGGTGGACCGCCCGGCGCGGACCCGGCGGTCGGCGCGACGCCCGCCGGGTGCGGCCAGGCGGGCGCGCCGGTGGGCTCCTCGGGCATCAGGAACCACATGATCGGGTACGCGAGCAGCGCGACCCCGCCGGTGAGCAGGCCGGTGACCGCGAAGGCCACGCGGATCAGGGTGGGGTCGACGTCGAAGTAGCGGCCGAGGCCACTGGCGACCCCCGCCACCATGCGGTCGGTGGTGGGTCGCCGGAGCTGCTTGTACGGGGCCTGGGGAGCGGCGGTAGGTGTCATGCCTCCACGGTCCTCGTCGACGCCCGGCCTGCCCTCGGTGACCGCCCGGATCCCTACCCTGATCGATCCCTGAGCGGGAAGCGAGAAGTCAGGAATCCGACTCTTTTCCGTTCCGGTAACGCGGCCCGGGGAGAATTTGGACCCGTGACCACCATGCTGGAGCCGCTCCGCAGGATCGCGGCATACGCAGTTTGTGCTGATTCAGACGGCCGAGTGTTGCTGGTCCGCGCATCGGAGCGCTCCGGCACCCCCGGCACCTGGTCGCTGCCCGGAGGGGCGGTCGACCACGGCGAGGACCCCCATCACACGGTGGTCCGCGAGACCGCCGCCGAGACGGGCCTCTCGGTCGCCGTCTCCGGCCTGGCCGACGTGCTCGCCGACATGCGGGCGTTGCCCGAGCGCGGCATCACCATCCACACCGATCGCCTGATCTACCGGGTGGCGGTGCGCGGCGGCACGCTGGCCGACCGGGCCGGCGAGCGTCCCACCGACCTGGCCCGGTGGTACACGCTTGACGAGGCGCGTCAGTTGCCGCTGCGCTCCTTCACCGCCCGCACTCTCGGCCTCCCCGCCTCCTCGGCCGACGTGGTGCCCGAGGAGGCCCCCGAGTTCCCCTCCTTCTACGCGGTCCCCGGCCCGGACGGGCTGCACCGGGCGCAGCGCTTCGCCGCGTACGCGGTGTGCACCGACCCGGCCGGGCGGGTGCTGCTCACCCGCATCTCCGACGGCTACCCGGGCGCCGGCTGCTGGCACCTGCCCGGCGGCGGCACCGACTACGGCGAGCAGCCCGGCGCGGCGCTCATCCGGGAGCTGGTCGAGGAGACCGGCCAGGCCGGCCGCCTCGTCGAGCTGCTCGGTGTGGCGAGCCACCGCGACGCCGCCTCGCTCGGTCCGGAGGGTTATCCGATCGACTGGCACGGCGTACGCGCCTTCTACCGCGTGGTGGTCGACCAGCCCAACCCGCTGATCATCGGCGACGTCGGCGGCTCCACCTGCGAGGCCCGTTGGTTCGCCCGCGAGGAGTTGGGCGCCCTGCCCACCGACCGTCTGACCGAGGTGACAGCCGAGGCAGTCCAAGCAGCCCAACTAACCTGACCCCCCACCCCCACCCTGGCCCCCGCCCACCGGCCTCGCGGTGATCATGAAGTTATTGTCAGGACACGCCGAGATGGACGGCGATAACTTCATGATCACCGGGTGCTGCTGGGGACGGGGGTAGGGGCGTGGGCGGGGTGGAGTCGGTGCGGCGGGTTGGTTCCTATGGTCTGTTGGGGGATCTGGGGCGGTTTCTGGTTGTCCGGGATAGCGGGGCGCGGGCCTGGTCGCTGCCGGGAGGGCTTGTCGCGCACGCGGAGCACCCGGAGCGGGCCGTGGTGCGCGCGTTCACCGAGCAGACCGGTTCGAGCGCGTCGGTGGGTCGGTTGCGGGCCGTCGTCGCGGACGTGAACGCCGACGCGGGTGGCGGTACGTCGGTGCACACCGACCGCTTGCTGTTCGACCTCGCCGTACCTGACGGTGTGCCGGAGGTCACCGGCGGTGGCGTGGAGACCCGTTGGGTCGACCCCGGGGCCGTGGCCGAGCTGCCGTTGACGCCGTTCAGCGCCGAACTGCTCGGCCTGCCCGCCGTTACGCTTCCGGTCGACGCGTACCCGTCCGCCGAGCCGCCCGCGCCGTCGCATCCGGATCGCCGGCTGCGCTTCGGGGCGTACGGGCTGGTCACCGACCCGGCGGGGCGGATCCTGCTGACCCAGATCGCCGACGGCTACCCCGGTGCCGGCAAGTGGCACCTACCCGGCGGCGGCACCGATCACGGTGAGCAGCCGACCACCGGGCTGCTCCGGGAACTGGTGGAGGAGGGCGGTCAGGTGGGCCGCGTGGTGGAGCTGCTCGGCGTGGACAACCTGCACAACCCGGCCGCGCTCGGCCCGGAGGGTCGTCCGTTGGACTGGCACGGCGTCCGGGTGGTCTACCGGGTGCTGGTGGACGCCCCCACCGACGCCGTGGTGACCGAGTCCGCCGGTGGCTCGACCGCGCGGGCGGGCTGGTTCACCGTCGCGCAGACCGCTGAGCTGCCGCTGACCGGCATCGCTGCCTCGGCAATCGGACAGCTGGCCGCATAGCACTCGGCTCAGCGAGCCGAGTTGGCTACCCTCCGGTAGAGTCAGAGGCGGGAATGGTGGAGGAAACGGGCGATGAAGCCCGGGATGGGGAATAACAAGCGGTTCGCGTGGTTTGTACCAGATGAGTACCGCCGGCAGCTATCGCCAAGCCCCGTTCCCCTGTGCGATGGTGTACTCCGCCAAAACGGCTGCCGGGCCACGTAAGGTCCGGCACGAGACAGCCGGACACCCGCCCCCCGAGGGCGGCAAGCCGATCCGGTGATGGAGGAAACGTGCCGAGAGCCCTTTGGCGCCGGCGTCGTACGACTGACAGTCCGCGCCCCGCAGGGCGTCGCTGGGCGGGCCAGTTGCGCCGCAGCAGCACGTTCGCCCGCCAGGTGTTGCTGGTCCGGGTGGGCCGCCGTGACGGTGACCTGCGGACCACCGACCTGACACTGCCCGAGCACCGGTACGCCGACCGCCAGCGCCGTCGCTACGGCCTGGACCGGCTCAGCCGGCCTGCCGGCGTCAGCCGCGCCGGCATCGAAGCGGTCATGCCGGTCAGCCCGGCGCTGCCGATGGCGCACACCGACGAGGCCACCGCCGGGTCGATCCCCCTGCTCCCCGGCGAGCGCACGATGGCCCGCCGGATGAAGTTCGCCCTGGTCAACGCCTGCACCCTGGCCAGCCTGATGCTCGGCATGCTGGCGATCTTCCTGGCCATGCAGGGCGAGGTGCGCATCGCCGCCCTCTGCCTGATCGCCTGCGTCATCTTCGACGGCCTGGACGGTGCGTTGGCGCGTCGGCTCGGCGTCGCCAGCCCGTTCGGCGCTCAGATGGACTCGCTCGCCGACATGTGCTCGTTCGGCCTCGCCGCGCCGGTGGTGGTCTACGCGTCGCTCGCCGGCTCCGTGTCGACGGCCGCGGCTGCGGTCGCCTGTGCGCTGGTCGCGGCGTGCGCGGCGATCCGGCTGGCCCGCTTCAACGTCTCACCGAAGGACGGCCGCTTCTTCTGCGGTGTCCCCACCACCATGGCCGCCGCCGTGCTCGCCGTGACCGTGGCGATCGGTCTGCCGGTGCCCGGCTTCGTGCTCGTGGCCGGCGTGGCGCTGCTCGCCTTCGCGATGGTGTCCAGCTTCCCGTACGCCAAGCTCGCGCGCCTGGTGAAGCTGCCGCCGTGGCTCTGGCTCGCCCCGGTGCTCGGCGCGCTCGTCGACATCCGGCTCACGTTCGCCCTGATCGTGGTCGGTTACCTGATCAGCGGGCCGGTGCTCTGGCTGCGCCAGCGTCGTACCGCCTGACCCGACGTACGAGAACGGGGCGCCGCGGACAGCGGCGCCCCGTTCTTCGTCTCAGCGCCAGCGGGCGATCACCGTGGCGCCGCCGACGACCTTGTCGCCCGGCCCCACCAGCGGTTCCGCGGCGTCGGCCGGCAGGTAGACGTCGGTCCGCGAGCCGAACCGGATGAGCCCGAACCGCTCGCCCTTGGCCAGCAGCGCGCCGATCGGCGCGCGCTGCACGATGCGGCGGGCGATCAGACCGGTCCGCTGCGCGACCACCACCGTGCCACGGCTGGTGTCCAGCACCGTGTACGCGGCGACGTTGTGCTCGGCGTCCGGCTTCATCGCGTTGACGAAACCACCGTCGGCGACGAAGTAGTCCACCACCTTGCCGGCGACCGGGGCCCGGTTGACGTGCACGTCCAGCACGGACAGGAAGACCGCGACGCGCAGCCACTCGCCGTCACCGAACCGCTCGTCGTGCAGCCGCTGCACCGACAGGACCTTGCCGTCCGCGCTGGCGACCACGGCGTTCGGGTCCTCCGGCACGTCCCGCTGCGGATCCCGGAAGAACGCGGCGACCGGGCCGGCCGCCAGCGCCGGCAGCAGCCACAGCTTGGACGACGGACGCGCCACCCGGGCCAGCGCCGCCAGACCCAGCGTGATGCCCGCCGCCGCCACCCCGTTGGAGTCGATGTGCATGCCCCTGGTCAGCGGCACGCTGGACGGCCGGTACGCCGGGGCCAGCCGGTCGGCCGCCGCCGGACTGGCCGGCGTGAACCGCAGTCGGTGGACCCGTATCGGCGGCGAGTTGCGCAGCACCAGGTCGCTGCCGACGCCGTACAGGGCGTCCTGGCGGCCCAGCTCGCCGGCCGCGCCGGTGGTCCGGCCCGGCGTCGCGGTGGTGGCGACGGTCAGCACCGCGCCGTCGGCGAGGTACTTCGACAACCCCTGGATGTCGTGACGGGCCTCCTCGGCGGTGCCGACGAACGCCTCACCGGCGACGACCACCGCCGCGGGCTCGGCGTCGGAGAGCGCGTCGACCACGTGTACCCGGTCGGCGACCCACCGGCCCTGGGCGGTGACGTGCTCACGGAGCGCGGCGGCGGTGGACGACTCGGCGGGCACCACGGTGAGCCGGTCGCCGGGGAGCAGCGCCTCGATCGCCGCGGCCAGCACCGCGGACTCCGGGCTCACGCCGACCAGCAGGGCGACCTTCGGGTCGTTCATCCGGGCCAGCTCGGAGACGAGCGTACGGGCGGCTCGCTCGCCGATGCGGACCGGACCGGACCGGCCGGTGGTACGCACGGCGGGGGACTGCGTCATGACGGGCGGGCTCCTGACGGGGTAGAGACGGGAATCGCGGCGGGGGCGCCATGGCGGGACGGGCCGGCCGGCGGAGGCGAGATCTCCACCGGCCAGCATATGCGCCTGTCCGCCCCGGCCGCAGCGGCGAGCCCTCCGGCCCGGGGCGACCGCCGGGGTCAGGAATCCTCTCGCCGCCCCGCCCGCTCGTCAGCGCCCGCCGGATCGTCGCCGGTGGCGGGGCCGTCGCTGGCCGCCGGATCCTTGTCGCCGGCCGACGTCTCGGCCGACGTATCGGCCGACTTTTCGGCCGACGGATCGGCCGCCCGGGTCTCGCCGACCGGGGTGAGCGGGTGGTCGACCCGGGTCGGCTCGGCGGCCTGCGCCGTGGCCGGCGAGGTCTCCGGCTCGGCCGGGGCGTGCGCCAGCCAGGCGGGATGGACCATGCCGGCCGTCGCCGCGTCCGCCGTGCTCAGCTCGGCCGTGGGCGGCTCCGCCGTGCTCAGCTCGGCCGTGGGCGGCTCCGGTGTGCGCAGTTCGGCCGTGGGTGGCTCCGGCGTGCGTAGCTCCGCCGTGGGCGCAGGGTCGGGCATGGACTCGAACATGGTCGGCGCGGGCGGCTCGTACCCGGTCGGCTCGAACGAGGCGGTCCGCGGTGTGCCCTGCTCGGCTGCGACGGGCGCGGGCGCGCCCGCGCCCGTCGCACCGGGGGCCGTCGCACCCGGGACGGGGGGGGAGATCGGGTCGG